>DASTHN010000054.1:0-54849 GCA_035718185.1 Actinomycetota bacterium | reverse complement strand
GGCGGCGCGCCTGCGGAGCCTGCTCACCGAACGCGACCGGAGGACGGGCGGCTGGGAGGAGGGGCTCGCGCGCCGCAAGGAGGCCCGCGAGCGCCTCGATGCCCTGGACGACCGGGTCCAGGAGGCGGGCGACGAGCGCGCGCGCGCCGTCTGGGCGCTCCAGGAGACGGAGGGGACGCTCCGACAGACGCAGGCGGCCAAGTCCGAGGCAGAGGCGACGCTCCGCCACGCGGTGGAGGCCGAGTCCATCGCGCGGCAGGCGCTCGCCGCCGAGGCCACGCGAGGGGTCCGCCTCCAGGCGCTCGAGGAGGACGCCGGCCGCATCCGGACGCGGCTGGAGGAGGTCGCGGCCGAGCTCAAGCAGCGCGAGGCGGAGCTCGATGGCGCGGAGGCCGCTTTCCGCCAGGAGCAGGAGCACCGGCGCGAGGTGGACGAGGAGCGGCGGCGCATCTCCGAGGAGGCCGCCGCGCACCGCGCCGAGGTGGAGACCCTTCGCCGCTCGCTGGCCGGCCACGACCGCGACCGCGGGCGCCTCGACGAGCAGCTCGCGGGCGTGCGCCACCGGCGGGAGTCCGCGGACACCGAGCACGAGCGGCTCGCCGAGGAGATCGAGCGTCTGGACGCCGAGACCGCGCCGCTGTCCGAGCGCCGGGCGAGCCTGGAGCGCGAGCGCCACGGTCTGGCCGACCGGGTCGCGGAGCTCGAAGAGGCCGTCCGCGGCCACGAGCACCGCCGCGACGTGCTGATCGCACGCCTGGAGGACATCGAGCAGACGGCGGGATCGCGGTTCCTCGACGGGCACCGTGGCCGCGCGATCGGTCTGCTCAGCGGCCTGGTCAGCGCTCAGCAGGGGTGGGAAGCGGCCCTGACCGCCGGCCTGGGCTCGCTCGCCGACGCGGTGGTGTACCTGGACGGGCGAGAAGCGGTCGCCGACGCCCCCCGTGGCGACGGCGCGATCCTCGCGATCGCCGGCGGCGGGCCCGCGTCCTTCGTGATCCAGGGCGAGCGCACGCTCCTGTCGATCGTCTCGGCCGATCCCTCGGTCCGCGGGCTCGTCTGCACCGTCCTCAAGGACATCTACCTCGCCGACACCCTCGAGGAGGCCGCCGACAAGCACGCGCGGCACCCGAAGGCCGGGTTCGTGACGCCCGAGGGCGTGCTGATCGGACCCGCGGTGATCCGAACGACCCGGCGTGGCGACTCCCGTGCCGCCGAGATCCGGCGCGAGCTCGCGGTCGTCGACCACGACCTCGCGCAGGGCCGCGCCGCGCTCCGGCCCAAGCGCGAGCGTCTGGAGCAGATGCAGCGGGAGCTGTCGGGGCTGGCCGAGCGGATCGAGGCGGCCGACGCCGACATCACCCGCGCCGCCGAGCGCCTCTCGCGCCTGGAGACCGAGCTGGCGTCGCTCGGCAAGGAGGAGGAGATCCTCGCCCAGCGGCTCGGCGGCATGGACGATGCCGCGACGACCTGGCGGGAGCGGCTCGCGCAGGTCGAGCCGGTCACCCACGAGCTCCCCGAGCTTCCGCGTCTGGCCGAGCCGCCGATCCAGGCGCGGGTCGCCGTCGAGACGCTCCGGCGCGACCGCGTCGCCCTCGAGTCCCGCCTGTCGGCGGTGCGCGCGGAGCGCGAGAGCCTCGCGGCGCAGGATCCAGCGGCGCTGCAGACCGCGGTGGATGTGGCCGAGGCCACCCGTCTGGACGCGGAGCAGACCCTCGCGCAGGCCGAGGCCGCGCTCGAGGAGGCCACGGTGATGCGCAACGCGGCAGCCGCCTCCGAGCGGGCGGCGACCGAGGACGAGGCGCAGGTCAATCGCGCCTGGCGCGAGGCCTCGACGGAGCTCGACCGCCTCCGCGAGGCGTACGAAGACGAGGACCGGGTCCGCGGCGACCTGGAGCGCAGGATCCGCGACGCCGAGCGCCTTCTGCGCGAGGGTCACCAGCGTGAGCCGCAGGAGGCGCTGGCCGAGCTGTCGGCCGACGACACGGTCGAGTCGCTCGAGAAGCGCGCCGAGCTGGTGCAGCGCCGGCTCGGGCTGCTCGGCCGCGTGAACCTGCTGGCCGGGGGCGAGTTCGAGGCCCTCCAGGAGCGCCACGACTTCCTCGCGCGGGAGCTCGACGACGTCCGTCGCGCGAAGCGCGACCTGCTCGAGGTGATCCAGCGGATCGAGAGCGAGATCACCTCGACGTTCGAGTCGGCCTACCGGGACGTCGCGGCCGAGTTCGAGCGCCTGTTCAAGGAGCTGTTCCCCGGCGGTGAAGGCCGCCTGGTCGCCACCGAGCCGGGTGACCTGCTCAACACCGGCATCGAGATCGAGGCCCGGCCGGGCCGCAAGCGCGTGAAGCGGATCAGCCTGCTCTCGGGCGGTGAGCGAGCGCTCACCGCGATGGCGTTCCTGTTCGCGATCTTCCGTGCTCGGCCGAGCCCGTTCTACCTGATGGACGAGGTCGAGCCCGCCCTCGACGATGTGAACCTCCACCGGTTCCTCCGGTTGCTCGAGGGCTTCGCCGCCGACTCCCAGGTCCTCATCGTCACGCACCAGAAGCGCACCATGGAGGTCGCCGGGATGATGTACGGCGTGTCGATGAGCAAGGACGGCACGTCGAAGGTCGTCGCTCAACGGCTCGACGAGCCCGGGGCTCGCGCCGAGGTCGGGGTGGAGCGGCTGCCCGAGCCCGTCGTGGTGCCGGAGCCCGACGCCGTCCATTAGCCTGAACGCGTCGTGCTGATCTGGATCCTCGTCGGCGCCGTCGTGGTCCTCGTCGCGCTCGGGTTGCTGCTCGGCCGGGCCCGGCGCCGGCCGGCCCCCGCATCGGCGGGGGCGCCCACCGCGGTGCGGAGCCCCGCTCGGGCGGCGCCCAGGGCCGATGGTCTCGGCGGACGGGTCCGAGCGCTGTTCGCCGGAGCGACCGGGGGCGACGCCGAGTGGGATGCGCTCGAGGAGCTGCTCGTGAAGGCGGACGTCGGCCCGGCCACCGCGGCACGCATCGTCGGCGACCTGCGGGGTCGCTACCAGCCCGGCGACGACCCGGCGGAGATGCTCGCCGGCGAGGTCGTCGACGTGCTCTCGGGTGACGACACGGCGCTGCACCTCACGCAGGAGGGGCTCGGGGTGATGCTCGTGGTCGGCGTGAACGGCTCGGGCAAGACGACGACGATCGGGAAGCTCGCCGCATGGCTCGGTGGACAGGGGAGGAAGGTCAGCCTGGCCGGCAGCGACACGTTCCGGGCGGCCGCGTCCGAGCAGCTCGATGTGTGGGCGCGGCGCTCGGGCGCGCAGCTGGTGAGTCAGGAGCGCGGCGCCGACCCCGGCGCGGTCGCGTTCGACGCGGTCAAGGCGGCTGAGGCACGGGGCATGGATGTCCTCATCGTGGACACGGCCGGCCGATTGCACACGAAGGCGCCGCTCATGGACGAGCTCCAGAAGGTTCGGCGGGTGATCGAGAAAGCCTCGGGCCGCGCACCCGACGAGACCCTGCTCGTGCTCGACGCGACGACAGGGCAGAATGGGATCGCGCAGGCTCGTGCGTTCACGGATGCCGTGGAGGTGACGGGGGTGGCGCTCACGAAGCTGGATGGCACCGCGAAGGGGGGTGTCGTGCTGGCGGTGCGCGAGCTCCTCGGGGTCCCGGTGAAGCTGATCGGGACCGGAGAGGGCGTCGATGACCTGCGGCCATTCGACGCCCGCGAGTTCGCCGACCGACTCCTGGCGGGCTGACGATGGCCAAGGCAGACATCCTGATCGTCGAGGACCACCCCACGATGCGCGAGGCCATGCGCCTCGTGCTCGAGCACGAGGGGTTCGTGATCCGCGAGGCCGCCGACGGCCCGAGTGCGCTGCGGCTGGCTCGGGAGCAGCCACCGGACCTGATGTTCCTGGACCTGAACATCCCGGGGGCGAGCGGCGCCGACGTCCTGCGCGAGCTGAAGGCCGAGCCCGGGACGGCCGGCGTGCGCGTGATCATCGTGACCGCCACGGGCGAGGAGGGGCGCGACTACGTCCTGTCGCTCGGCGCCGACGAGTACTTCACGAAACCCTTCTCACCCACGGCCCTGCTGCGCACCGTCGAGCGCGTCCTGGATCCGGGCGAGGCGCCGTCCCCAACCACGTGAGAACCTATCGGGCCCAAACGAGGATGAGCACCCGATGTTCGACACGCTGACCGGCCGCCTGGACGGGATCTTCAAGAAGCTCCGCTCGCGCGGGAAGCTGCACCCGAAGCAGGTTGACAACGCCCTGACCGAGATGCGCACCGCGTTGCTCGAGGCCGACGTGGCCGTCGAGGTCGCCGACGACCTGCTCGAGCGCGTCCGCATGCGCGCCCTGTCCGAGGAGGTCATGAAGAGCCTGACCCCGGCCCAACAGGTCGTGAAGGTCGTGCGGGACGAGCTCCAGGAGACGATGGGTGGCACCCAGACGCCGTTCCAGCTCCCGAGCGCGAAGCCGGCCGTCGTGATGATGGCCGGCGTCCAGGGCTCGGGCAAGACGACGGCGTGCGCGAAGCTGGCGGTGCAGCTGAAGTCGAAGGGCAAGCGCCCGCTGCTCGTCGCCGCCGACCTGTGGCGCCCGGCCGCCGTCGAGCAGCTGATGACCCTCGGCCGTGAGACCGACGTGCCCGTCGTCTCGGACGGCAGGGACGCCGTGAAGGTCGCGAAGAACGCGATGAAGCACGCCGACCGCGAGGGCCACGACGTGGTCATCGTCGACACCGCCGGACGCCTCCACGTCGACGAGGAGATGATGCGCGAGGCCCGCCGCGTGAAGGACGCCCTCAAGCCGCACCACGTGCTCATGGCGTGCGACGCGATGACCGGCCAGGACGCCGTCGTCCAGGCCACGGCCTTCATGCGCGAGGTCGACACGACCGGGTTCGTGCTGACGAAGCTCGACGGCGACGCTCGGGGCGGCGCGGCGCTCTCGATCACGGCCGTGACCGGCCGCCCGGTGTTCTACGTCGGGACGGGGGAGCGCCCACAGGACCTGGAGCCCTTCTACCCCGACCGGATGGCGTCGCGGATCATGGGGATGGGCGACGTCCTGTCGCTGATCGACAAGGCGCAGGAGACGATGGACGCCGAGCAGGCGGCCGACAGCGCGAAGCGGCTGCTCGAAGCGCGATTCACGCTCGAGGACTTCCTGGTCCAGATGCGCGAGATGAAGAAGCTCGGACCGTTGCAGGACCTGCTCGCGATGCTGCCGAGCGTCCCAGGCGGCAAGAACGCGCTGAAGGACCTCCAGGTCGACGAGGGCCAGATGGCGCGCGCCGAGGCCGTCATCTCGTCCATGACCAGGGAGGAGCGCCAGAATCCCGCTATCATCGGCGGGTCCCGACGGCTGCGGATCGCGCGCGGGTCGGGGACCACGACGGCCGACGTGAACTCCCTGCTGAAGGAGTTCGAGGCCGCCAGGAAGATGATGAAGACCATGATGGGCGGCAAGCGGATGCCTCGGATCCCGGGTATGCCGCCGATGCCCGGCCAGGGGATCTGAGCGAGGCGAGGAGCGGAACAGATGGCGGTACGGATCAGGTTGAAACGGCTCGGCGCGAAGAAGCGCCCGTTCTACCGCGTGGTGGTGGCCGACCAGCGCAGCCCGCGCGACGGTCGGTTCATCGAGAACATCGGCAAGTACCACCCGCTCGAGGACCCGTCGGTCATCGACATCGACGAGGAGCGCGCGCTCTACTGGTTGGGCGTCGGCGCCCAGCCCAGCAACACGGTCCGTGTCCTGATGACGAAGACCGGCATCTGGGAGAAGTTCGAAGACGCGAAGAAGGCCGCGAAGGCGGCGGCGACGACCTCGTGAGGGACCTGCTCGAGTTCATCGCCCGCGAGATCGTCGACGAGCCCGACGCCGTCGAGGTGACCGAGACCCACGACGACCGCGGCACCCTGCTCTCGCTCCGTGTCGCCCCGGACGACATGGGCAAGGTGATCGGCCGCGCCGGACGGACGGCTCGCGCGCTCCGCACCGTGATCCGTGCCGCAGGCACGCGCTCCGGCGAGCACGCGTCGGTAGAGATCGTCGACTGAGATGGTCCGCGAGCCGACCGTCGCGGTCGGCCGCATCACCCGACCCCACGGCGTCACCGGCGAGGTCGCCGTCGTCGTGCTCTCGGAGGTCCCCGAACGCTTCGCCGACGGCGCGACCGTGTGGCTCGAGGACGGGCGCGCGCTCACGGTCGGATCCTCGCGCCCGCACAAGGATCGGCTGCTCGTCCGCTTCCGGGAGATCACCGACCGCGCGCAGGGGGAGGCGCTCCACGGCGCACTCCTCGTGGTGCCCGAGTCGATGTCGCCGCCGTTGCCCGAGGGGTCGTGGTGGGATCACCAGCTGGTCGGGTGCTCGGTCGGGACCGATACCGGTCGCGCGCTCGGCACGCTGACCGAGGTGATCCACACCGCCGCGAACGACGTCTGGTCGGTGATCGACGATGCGCGCGCCGAGACGCTGATCCCGGTGCTGAAGGACGTGCTCGTGTCCGTGGACGTGGGCGCGCGACAGATCGTCGTCCGCGAGATCCCAGGCCTCACGGCTCCCGGCGCGTGAGCGCCTGTTCCAGGCGCCCGAGCCGCGCGTCGATCGCGTCGAGACGCTCGAGCGCGCGCCGGTCGACGTCGTAATCGTGCTCGGCCTCGTCCCGGTCCTTCGCCGATTGGCGGTTCTGGCTCATCATCACCACCGGTCCCGTGTACGCGGCCTGGAACGACAGGATCAGGTTCAGCAGGATGAACGGGTACGGATCGAACGGAGCGCCGTGGAGCCAATCGCGGATCAACACGGCGTTGGCGACGATCCACATCCCGAGCAGCGCCGTCTGCGATGCGATGAACGGCCACGAGCCCACCGCGGCCGTCACGCCGTCGGCGAGGCGCTCGCCGAACGTCCGGTCTCGACCGTGATGGCGGATGTTCACCGGGTGTCGGTTGGCGCCCCGATCGCGTGGGAACCGAAGTCGCATCGCTCGCTCCTCTCCGACGGTTGTTAGCCTGCCCCCGTGCGGATCGACGTCCTCACCATCTTCCCTCCGATCTTCGAGAGCCCGCTGCGCGAGAGCCTGCTGGGCAAGGCGATCTCGGACGGCATCCTCGACGTGCGCGTGCACGACATCCGGGAGCACACGACCGACAAGCACCGGCAGGTCGACGACGAGTCCTACGGCGGCGGGCCCGGCATGGTGATGAAGGCCGAGCCGGTGTTCGCGGCGGTCGAGGCGCTCGGCGAGGGGGACAAGCGGGTGCTCCTGCTCTCGCCCGCCGGGCGGCGGCTCGACCAGGCGATCGTCCGCGAGCTCGCGGCCGAGCCGTGGCTCGTGCTGATCTGCGGACGCTACGAGGGCGTCGACGAGCGCCTGGTCGAGGGCCTGCCGGCCGAGGAGATCTCGATCGGTGACTACGTGCTGTCGGGCGGGGAGGTGGCAGCCCTCGTGCTGCTCGAGGCGGTGACGCGGCTCGTCCCGGGCGTGATCGGCCGCGAGGGGTCGCACGAGCGCGACTCGTTCGGTCCGGAGGGGCTCCTGGACCATCCCCACTACACCCGCCCGGCCGAGTTCCGAGGCATGGCGGTGCCTGAGGTCCTGCTCTCCGGCAACCACGCGCAGATCGAACGCTGGCGCCGCGAGGCGGCCCTCGAGAAGACCCGCCACAACCGTCCCGACCTGCTGGAAGAGCCGCCCGAGGGCGGCTAGGGTCCGGCTCGGTCTGTTATCGTTCCTCGTCCCGCCATGAAGACCACCGACCTGATCGACAAGGCGTACCTGCGCGCCGACATCCCGGACTTCCGGCCGGGCGACACCGTCAAGGTGCACGTCCGCGTCGTCGAGGCCGGACGCGAACGCGTGCAGGTCTTCCAGGGCGTCGTGATCCGCCGCCAGGGCGGCGGGCTCCAGGAGACGTTCACGGTCCGGAAGATTTCGTTCGGGGTCGGCGTCGAGCGGACCTTCCCGGTGCACTCGCCGTCGATCTCCAAGCTCGAGATCGTCTCCCGCGGCCACGTCCGCCGCGCGAAGCTCTACTACCTCCGCGAGCTCCGCGGGAAGAAGGCTCGGATCAAGGAGCGCCGGATCGAGGGCGAGGACCTCGCCGCGGTGAACGCCGCCGCCGTCGCCGCGGGGCTCGCCACGGAGGAGCCGGAGGCCGCCGAGGAGGAGGACCTCGAGGCCGTCGAGGGCACGGAGGATCTCGCGCAGGCCGAGCCCGGCGCCGAGGAGACCGAGGTCCCGGCCGCGGAGGCCGAGGTCGAGGCCGCCGTCGACGACGAGCCGGTGCAAGGCTAGGACGTGGATCGGCCGACCGGCTCCGGCGAGCCGGCCGAGGCGGACGCCCCGACCACCGCATCGAACCCGTCGCCTGCATCCCCCACGCGCCCCACCGACGCCTTCAGCGCTGGTCCCAAGCCCGGCGCCGCCGAGGGAGCCGAGCCCGAGAAGAAGGATGGAGGCGCGCTCGCGTTCTTCCGCGAGCTGCCGGTCCTGATCGTGGTGGCGTTCGCCCTGGCGCTGCTGCTGAAGACCTTCCTCATCCAGGCCTTCTACATCCCCTCCGGGTCGATGGAGCCGACCCTCATGCCCGGGGACCGCGTGCTCGTGATGAAGGCCTTCGACACCCCCCAGCGCGGCGACATCGTCGTGTTCGAGGATCCCAACCCCGGGCGCCAGCCCGACCGCGGCGTGGTCGGCGGCTTCCTCCACTGGCTGTCCGAGGGCCTCGGTTTCGCGCGTCCGGCGGACGAGGACTTCATCAAGCGTGTCATCGGGCTGCCCGGCGAGTCGGTGGAGATCCGGGACGGCGAGCTCTACATCGACGGGGTGCTGACGCCCGAGCCGTACCTGACCGGCCGCCCCGACAAGCGGGACTATGGGCCGACGACGGTCCCCGACGGGATGCTGTTCGTCCTCGGCGACAACCGCCGGAACTCGAACGACTCGAGGTTCGGGCTCGGGTTCGTCCCGAAGGATAAGGTGGTGGGGGAGGCCTTCGTCATCATCTGGCCACCCTCGCGGATCGGGTGGTTGCGCTAACGATCGACCTGGGGCGGTACGAGCGAGGCCTGCGCGAGCAGGGCTTCTCGCGCATCGCCGGCGTCGACGAAGCCGGGCGTGGGGCGCTCGCCGGACCGCTGGTCGCCGCGGCCGTGATCCTGCCGGAGGGGTTCGACCTGGACGGCATCGCCGACTCGAAGGTGCTCACCGCCGAGGAGCGCGACCACGGCTACGCGCGGATCGTCCGCGAGGCCGTCGCGTGGACCGTCTGCCGCAGCATGCCGACCCGGATCGATCGCCGAGGACTCCACAAGACCAACCTGTGGTTGCTCCGCCGTTGCGTGACGACATTGCCGATCGTGCCGGACTACGTCCTGACGGACGGGTTCCCGATCCGCCGCCTGTCCATGCCGAACCTGTCGATCAAGAAGGGCGACGCCGTGACGGCGTCGGTCGCGGCGGCCTCGATCGTCGCGAAGGTCACGCGCGACCGCATGATGGACCGGTACCATCGGTGCTTCCCCGTCTACGGCTTCGACCACAACCGCGGCTATGGGACGAGGGAGCACCGCGACGCGATCCGCGAGCACGGGCCGTCGCCGATCCACCGCTTCTCGTTCAAGGGGCTCGCGACGGGGTACTACGACGGCGAGGGCGAGGGGGACGGATGAACCACGACGACGACATCGAGCGGTTCGAGGAAGAGCGCGAGCTCGAGCTGTACCGCGAGTACCGCGACGTCGTGCCGATGTTCTCGCACGTCGTCGAGACCGAGCGCCGTTTCTACCTGGCGAACGAGGTCAAGATCCACGAGCGCTCGGACGGCTGGCTCGAGGTCGAGCTCGGCGACGCGTGGGTCTGGGACATGTTCCGGCCGGCGCGCTTCGTCTCGAGCGTGCGGGTCATGACCCGTCGGGACGTGAACGTCGAGGAGCTCCGGCGTGAGGAGGGCCTCCAGCTCCCGGAGTAGCGTTCACCGGTCGCCGCCTCGGGATGTCAGAGGGCCGGGCTAGCCTCGACCCTCGATGCGTCCGCGGTCGGCAACCGCCGCACGGGCCGGACGCGGCCGGGTCGGTGAGGACGCCGCCCTCCGCGTGTACGTCCGTCGCGGGTTCCGCGAGGTCGTGCGGAACTGGCGCTGTCCGCTCGGCGAGATCGACCTCGTCGTGGAGCGCGACGGCCTGCTGGTCGTCTGCGAGGTGAAGACACGCTCGGGGGCGGCCTTCGGCGGCGGGTATGAGGCCGTCACCTGGTCCAAGCGCCGCAAGCTCCGCCAGCTCGCGGAGGCCTTCATGGCGACCGAGCGCCCGCCCCAGGCCGCGATCCGCTTCGACGTTGCCAGCGTGTGGCTCGGCCCAAACGGGGCGGACGTCGAGGTCTTCGAAGACGCGTTCTGAGCCTCCGGGGCATGCCATCATCGGCCGATGAGGGGGTCGTCGTGAGCCTCGTGTTCGTCCTGTCCATCGGCATGGCGCTCGTCTTCGCGCTCACGAACGGCTTCCACGACGCGGCGAACGCGATCGCGACGCTCGTCGCGACCCGTGCAGCTCGACCGCTACCGGCCGTGCTCATGGCGTCGGTGTTCAACCTGCTCGGCCCGCTGCTGCTCGGCGCCGCCGTGGCGAACACCGTGGCGAAGATCGTCGAGCCCCCGGCCGACGTCGCGATCCCCGTCATCGGCGCGGGCCTGACGGGCGCCGTCGTATGGAACGTGGTCACGTGGCTGCGCGGGCTCCCGTCGAGCTCGAGCCACGCGCTCGTCGGCGGGCTCGTCGGCGGCGCCCTCGTCGCGGCCGGGGCGGACGCCGTGAACTGGGGCGGGATCGAGGGCGGGCACCCGGTCGGCGTCTTCGGCGTCCTGATCGCCCTCGCGATCTCACCGGTGCTCGGCGTGGCGGTCGCGGCGGTCCTCGAGCTGGCCGTTCGACGGATGCTCCGACGCGCCGCGTACGCGATCGGCGTGCCCGTGCGCCGGGCGCAATGGGTGACGTCGGCATGGCTCGCGTTCTCGCACGGGTCGAACGACGCGCAGAAGACGGTCGGGATCGTCGCGGCGCTGTTGCTCGCGAACGGGTCCACCGAGTCGCTGGCGGCACCCGTGTGGGTCGAGCTCGCGGCGGCGGCGGCGCTCACCGTCGGGACGGCGTTCGGCGGCTGGTCGATCGTCCGCACGATCGGGCGCCGGATCTACCGGCTGCGACGGCTCGACGGGCTCGTGGCCCAGACGAGCTCGGCGGCCGTGATCATCGGGGCGTCGCTGATCGGCGCGCCCGTGAGCACGACGCAGGTGGTGTCGTCCGCCGTCGTCGGAACGGGGGTGGGGCGCCGACGGGTGCGCCGCATCCGATGGCAGGTGGTGCGCGACATCGCGGTGGCGTGGATCACGACGATGCCGGTGGCCGGCGCGCTCGCCGCCGCCGCGTACCCGATCTGGAGGTGGTTGGCGTGACGCGGAGGTCCTGGTTCCTTCCCGAGACGCCGGACGTGCTCGGCATGCTCCGCGGGCAGGCGGCCGTGACGATCGAAGGGGTGGAGGCGCTCGTCTCGTGGGGCGAGGGCGATCCGGGCGGTGCCGACCTCGTCCGCGAGTGCGAGCACCGCGCCGACGATCGCAAGCGCGAGCTCCGGCGAGCCCTGACCGAGGCGTACACGACGCCGATCGATGCCGAGGACGTCTACACGATGTCCGTGCGTCTGGACGCGGTGATGAACGGGGCCAAGGACGCCGTCCGCGAGGCCGAGGTGATGGGGATGGCGCCCGACGAGCACGTGCGCGAGATGTGCCAGCTCCTCGCCGAGGGCGTCCGGCATCTTGCCGACGCGTTCGGGCGGTTGGGGCCGGAGCGGCGCGTGGCCGCGGATGGTCGGACGGCGACCGACGCCGCCGATGAGGCCGTGAAGAGCCAGCGCAACCTCGAGCGTGTCTACCGCGGTGCGATGTCGGCGCTCCTGGAGGTCGACGACCTCCGCGAGGTGATGGGCCGGCGCGAGCTCTACCGGCGCTTCTCACGGGTCAGCGAGGACCTGGTCGAGGTCGCCGAGCGCGTCTGGTACGCGACCTTCAAGGAGGGCTGATGTCGGTGCCGCGCGCTAGCGTCCGCCGGTCGTGTACGGGCGGGTCAACGGTGTCGCCGTCGTGGGCGTCCGCGGTCATCTGGTGGCCGTCGAGGCCCACATCGGACGCGGCCTGCCATCGCTCACGCTGACCGGGCTCCCCGGCGCGCGGGTCCAGGACGCGCGCGACCGGATCCGGCCCGCGGTCGAGAGCTCTGGGCTCGAGTGGCCGCTCCGGCGCGTCGTCGTGAACCTGTCGCCGGGGAACCTGCGCAAGGAGGGCGCCGGTCTGGACCTCCCGGTCGCGATGGGCGTGCTCGTCGCCTCTACGCAGGTGCCGGCCACGCGGGTCTCGGGCTACGCGTTCGCGGGCGAGCTGTCCCTGAGAGGGACGCTCGTGGGGACGCCGGGTGTGCTCTCGGTCGCGATGGCGGCGGCGCGGGCCGGCCTGCGCGGGGTCGTCGTGCCGGCCGACAACGCGGCCGAGGCCGAGCTCGTCGGAGGGCTCCACGTGGTGCCGGCTCCCTCGCTCCGCGAGGTCGTGGGCTTCTTCCGCGACGCCTGGACACCGCCGGAGCCGCGGACCACCGCGCCCGACCGCGACACGCCCGGGCACGGCGTGGACTTCTCCGAGATCCGCGGGCAGGCCCAGGCCCGCCGCGCGCTCGAGATCGCGGCCGCCGGCGGTCACAACGTGCTGCTGGTGGGCTCGCCCGGGGCCGGCAAGACGATGCTCGCCCGCCGGCTCCCGACGATCCTGCCGGCGATGTCGCGAGAGGAGGCGCTCGAGGTCACGCAACTGCACTCGGTGGCCGGTCTGCTCGACGGCGGGGGGCTGCTGCGGGAACGCCCGTTCCGGTCGCCACACCACTCGATCTCGCTCGCCGCGCTGCTCGGTGGCGGGTCCGCGCTCCTGCGGCCGGGCGAGGTCAGCCTGGCGGATCAGGGGGTGCTGTTCCTAGACGAGCTGACGGAGTTCCGCCGCGACGCGGTCGAGGGGCTGCGCCAGCCGCTCGAGGACGGCCGCGTCGTCGTCTCGCGGATGGCGGGCACGGTCGAGTTCCCCGCACGGTTCACGCTCGTCGCGGCGGCCAACCCGTGCCCTTGCGGGTTCCTCGGCGACCCACGGCGTCGGTGCGACTGCCGAGACGACCGTCTGCAGACGTACCGGCAGAAGCTCTCGGGACCGCTGCTCGACCGCATCGACATCCAGCTCGTGGTCCCACGCCTCTCGAAGCAGGAGCTGCTCGACGAGGCGCCGGGCGAGCCCTCGGCGCCCATCCGCGGCCGCGTCGAGGCCGCGCGCGAGATCCAGCGCCGTCGGTACGCGGACACGGGCTACCCGTGCAACGCACAGCTCCCGGGACCCCTCGCGCGCCGGGTCGCCCGGGTGAGCCGGCCAGCCTGGGACCTGCTCGCCCAGGCCGTCGACGGCATGGCCCTCACGGGAAGGGGTTTCGACCGCGCGCTGAAGGTGGCGCGCACGATCGCCGATCTCGACGGGGCCTCCGAGGTGGAGCGCGACCACGTCTCCGAGGCGCTCGTGTACCGGATGAACATGGTCGACGCGGATCTCGCGCGTGCGGGCTGACCGCGTTCGCGATCCGTGGCCCGTCTGGCCCGATGGCTTCACCGCGGGCGAGCGGGAGCGTCGGGCCGCGCTGGTGCTCTCGGCGCTCGCGGGGCTGCGGCCGACCACCCTGATCCGCGCGGCGGCGGAGGCGCCGACCGCGAGCGCCTGTGTCGGGCTCGTCGCCCGAGGGGCGCTCGGCACTGACGAGGATCGGCGGTTCGTTCGCCTGCTCAGGGCGGAACGGATCCAGGCAACGATCGACCGGTGTGGGGCCCGCACGATCGTGTGGGACGACCCGGAGTACCCGCCGCAGCTCCGCCAGATCCACGACCCGCCCTTCCTGCTCTACGTCCGTGGCGGACGGCTGCCCGAGGCCTCGCACGCCGTGGCGATCGTCGGCGCCCGGCGGTGCACCGACCTCGCCCGCGAGCTCGCGCGGGCGATGGGCAGGGGGCTCGCGGCCGCCGGCGTCACGGTGGTCAGCGGCGCGGCGCGAGGCGTCGACGCCGCCTCCCACGAGGGAGCGCTCGACGCCGGCGGGCCGACGGTCGCCGTCCTCGGCGGCGGCATCGACGCCACCTACCCGGCGAGCAGCCGCGGGCTGTTCGGGCGGATCCGGGAGCGCGGCGCCCTCGTGAGCGAGTACCCACCGGGCGTGCCGGCGCGCGCCTTCCGGTTCCCGGCGCGCAACCGCATCGTCGCGGGGCTGTGCCGAGCGGCCGTGGTGGTCGAGGGGGAGAAGGAGAGCGGGTCGCTCATCACCGGCTCGCACGCGCTCGAGTTCGGGCGCGAGGTGTTCGCGGTGCCGGCGGCGCTCAACAACCCGCTCTCGTTCGCGCCACTCAAGTTGATCCGGGACGGCGCCACGATGATCCGCGGAGCGGAGGACCTCCTCGAGGAGCTCGGTCTGGAGCCAGGGTCCGGTGGCCGGCGGGCCGAGCTCACCCTGGCAGAGCTCGCCGCGCTCCGTGCCCTCACGGGACCGACCCTCCCCGAGCACGTGGCCCGCGAGCTGCGGATCGGCCTGGCGGACGCGCTCACGCTCCTGATGGAGCTCGAGATGCGGGGGTTCGTCCGTACCGTGGGTGGTCGGTTCGAGGCGACCCTCGCGGCGACGATGGCGACGACCGGGTGATTCAACCCATGCGCCGCAGCGCGTTCGGCACGCCGCCGCGCGCAACCAGACGGACGCTCGCGCCGGCCGCGTCGAGCAGGCTCGCGGCCATCGCCGAGCGATGGCCGCTCGCGCACGCGACGATGGTCTCCTCGGCCGAGGCGAGATCGGACAGATGCAGCGGCAGGTCGCCGACGAAGCAGTGGCGGCTCCCCGGCACGTGGCCCGCGTCCCACTCGGCCCGCTGGCGGACGTCCAGGATCCGGCCGCCGCCCGCTCGTGCCTCCTCGATCACGTCGGCGACGGTCGCGACCGGGTAGGAGATGACGGGGCGGCTCGACACGGCCCAGGCGTCGACGCCGCCGTCCAGCGCGCCGAGGACCTCGTACCCGATGCGGAACAGCTGGGTCGTCGCCTCGGTGACGACGTCGCTGGCGTCGGCGATCAGCGCGATCGGGGTCCCGAACGGGACGAGCCATCCTACGTAACTGGCGAACGAGTCCTCGAGGGGCACGTTGAGCGACCCTGCCACGTGGGCGGCCGCGAAATCGGCCCCCGGCCGCGCGTCGACGAGGCGGGCGCCGGACGCGGCGGCGCGCTCGAGGTCCTGGGGCGAGATCGGCGGCGCCCCCGGCACGGCGCCGCGGACCTGCGGGCCGGCGCGGTTGATCGGCGCCATGTGCGCGTAGTACGCGGGGAAGGCCAGCAGGCCCGAGAGCTGCTCGCGGACGAACGTCTCCTCGTCCGGCGCTCGGAGCGCGGGGTTCGACGCGCGCTCGCGCTCGATCGTGGAGGTTCGATCGTCCTGGGTTGGCCCGCTGGCGCAGAAGCTCCCCGCGCCGTGGGTGGGGAGCACCATAACGCCGCCCGGCATCTCGGCGAACCGGCGCATCGTCCGGAACTGGGCGCGCGTGAGTTCCTGGGTCCGGTCCGCGCCCAGCAGGTCGGTCCGCCCCGCGCTGCCGACCAACAGGCTCCCGCCCGAGAACACAGCGAGAACCTCCTCGGAACCGGTCCGATGGAGGGCGTACGAGGTGTGCTCGGGCGTGTGGCCGGGGGTCCGCAGCGCGACCAGGCGGAGGTCCCCGACCTGCAGCTCGGCACCTTCTTCCATCGGGTCGAACGGGAAGGCGTAGCCGGCGTCCGCCGGCCCGACGACCCGGGCCCCGGTGGCCGCTCGGACCTCGGCGGCACCCGAGACGTAGTCGTTGTGGACATGCGTCTCCAGGACGAAGCGCACGCGCGCGCCGCGAGCCTCGGCGGCCGCGAGCAGCCTGCCGGCGTCGCGCTGCGGGTCGACCACCAGCGCCTCGTCGTACGAAGCGAGGAGGTAGCTCGTGTCCCCGAGCCCCGGCGTCTCGACGAGGTCGAGGTCCCGCTCCAGGTCCATCGGCGCATCGTAGTCGGACGCGGCGAACCGGGCTCGGACGCTTGCACCGCCGCGGTCCCGTTGGTACAAGAGGGCCGGCCCACGACACCCGAGGACGATGGCTGCCCGCGAGACCCTTCCCCGACCGGACGACGAGGCGCTGATCGGTGCGTTCGCGGAGCACCTCGAGCTGGAGCGCCGGTTGTCCGAGCACACCGTGTCGGCGTACCGCCGGGACCTGACACAGCTCGCGGTGTTCCTGGCCCGGCAGCGCCGGAGCCTCACGGCCGCCACCTATCCGGAGCTGCGGCGTTTCCTGGCCCAGCAGGCGACGCTCGGGTACGCGCGGTCGTCGATCGCTCGGCGCGTGGGCGCGATCCATACATTCTACCGGTGGGCGGCCGCACGCGGCGTGGTCGATCGCGATCCCGCGGCGCTGCTCGGACGGCCCAAGGTCGCGAACCGTCTGCCCGGCGTGCTGCGGCCCCGTGAGGCGGCCGAGCTCGTCGAGACCCCCGGTGCCACGGAGGAGGCGTCCCCGTTCGAGCGCTCCATCGCGCTCCGTGATCGGGCGATCCTCGAGCTGATGTACGGATCGGGTCTGCGGGTCGCCGAGGTTGCCGGGCTCACGGTGGATCGGCTCGACCTCGACCGAGGGCGGGTGACCGTGATGGGCAAGGGCTCGAAGGAGCGCGAAGTTCCCCTGTCGGATCCTGCGTGCGAGGCGCTCGACGCGTACCTTCGGCAGGGGCGCCGGAACCTGTCCGACGGCTCGGCGACCGCCTTCTTCAACCGCCGGAAGCACCCGATCGGCACGCGCGACATCCGTCGGCTTGTGGGACGATACGGCGAGCGAACGCTCGGGGGACGGCACGTGACTCCGCACACCCTGCGGCACTCGTTCGCGACGCACCTGCTCGAAGGAGGAGCCGACATCAGGGCGGTCCAGGAGTTGCTCGGCCACGCGAGCGTGGCGACCACGCAGCGATACACGCACGTGTCCAGGGCGCGGCTGTTCGAGGCCTACCGGCAGAGCCACCCGAGGGCGTGATGGCGAGGCCGACGAAGACCGAGCCGAAGAAGGCCGCCAAGTCCGGGGTCAGGGCCTCGAAGACGGCCGTGAAGGTCGCGAAGGCACCCGGGCGTGCGCGGGCCGCGGCGACCGCGACCGCGGAGGCGGACGCCGCGCTCGCCGAGCTCCGGGCGCTCTGGGACGAATTCAAGTCGACCGGTTCGGCGGCCATCCGCGAGCGGCTCATCCTGCATTACGCCCCGCTCGTGAAGTACGTGGCGAGCAGGGTGGCGACCGGTCTTCCCGCCAGCGTCGAGCAGGCCGACCTGGTCTCGTACGGGATGTTCGGACTCATCGACGCGCTCGAGAAGTTCGAGCCGGCCCGCGGCAACAAGTTCGAGACGTACGCGATCCCGCGGATCAAGGGGGCGATCATCGACGAGCTCCGCGCGATGGACTGGGTGCCGCGCTCGGTCCGCTTCAAGGCGCGCGAGATCGAGAAGGCGTACGCGGATCTGGAGTCGATGCTGAAGCGCGCGCCGAGCGAGCGCGAGGTCGCCGAGCGCCTCGGCGTGACGATGGGCGAGCTCCACGATGTGATCAACCAGATCTCGTTCGTGTCAGTGCTCGCGCTCGATGAGCTCCTGGCCGTGGGCAGCGACCGAGGCGAGCACATGTCGCTGATGGACACGCTGGCGGACAAGAGCGTGGATCCCACGACGGGCCTCGAGGGGCAGGAGACCCGGGGCCTGCTGGCGGCCGCGATCAACTCGCTGTCTGAGCGCGAGAAGATCGTCGTCACCCTCTACTACTTCGAGGGCCTCACCCTCGCGGAGATCGGCGACATCCTCGGCGTGACCGAGTCGCGCGTGTGCCAGATCCACACGAAGGCGGTGGGGCAGCTCCGCCTCCAGTTCGTCGAGACCGAGTGACCGCCCACCCGCGCGTGTGACCGATCTCACTGCGCCCGTCGCCCTCGCCCGGTAGCGTCCGTGCCGGTCGACGAAACGGAGGTCCGATGGCTCCCACCTGGTGCCTGGTCCTCCCCCTCGTGCTCGGCATGTTGGCGTCTCCGGCGGCATCCGCCCCGGCTCGGACCGTGGATCGGACGGTCGGCACGATCGTCGCTGCCCGCGGTTCGTGGACTTGGCCCGTCGAGGGCCCGATCGTCCGTGGCTTCGATCCTCCGGAGGACCCGTACGGCTCCGGGCATCGAGGCATCGACATCGCCGTGCCGGTCGGCACGGCCATCCTGGCCCCGGAGGCCGGGGTGGTCACCTTCGCGGGAAGCGTTGGCGGGCAGCTGTTCGTGACGCTCGACCACGGCGGCGGCCTCCGGAGCTCGTACTCGTGGCTCTCGGCGACGCTCGTGCGGGAAGGCGATGTGGTACCTCGCGGCGCGGCGATCGGCTCGACCGGCGTCGGGCATCCGGGCTCGACCGTTCCCCATCTGCACCTCGGCGTCCGGCTCGACGATGCGTACGTCGACCCGCTCGCGTACCTCGGTCCGGCGCCGGTGGCACAGCTGGTGCATCTCGCCCCCGACCTGCCGACACCGATCGCCGCCTGAACGCCTCGCCAAGCGCGGGTCGCAGCCACCGGCGCGGCGCTACGATGGGCGCCCGCGACCCGAGGACGGCCCGCCTGCGCTCGAAGCTGCTCCGCACGTTCTCCCGCGCCGCGCCCGTGGCGCTCGCCCTCGCGTGTCTCGGCGGATCTGCGGCCCACGCACAGGAGGGCGGGTTCGCGTGGTCGCAGTTCCAGGGCGGCCCCGGCCACCCCGGGACCGTCGCGCAGGCGCCCTCGCCGCCCTACCGGCAGCTCTGGCGCTTCACGCCGCCCGAGGGCTCCCTCTCGGCTGCGGTGATCACGGACGACCTGGCGATCGCCGTGGGCGACCAGGCGGTGTTCGCGCTCGATCTCGCGACGGGGGACCTCACGTGGGAGATCCCGCGGGACGGCGGACCGCTCTCCACTCCCGCGCTCGGCACGGTCGGGGACCGCAGGGTGCTCGTGTACCTCGACGGGCCGCCGATCGAGGACCAGGCCTCGCCGAGCCCGACCGCCTCGCCCAGCCCGACCGCCTCGTCGAGCCCGACGGAGGGCGGCGCGTCACGGGACGCGACATCGAGCGACCTCGTCGCGATCGATCTGGCTGACCGCTCCGAGTTGTGGCGGACGACGCTCGATCATCGGAGCCGCAGCGGGGTCACGATCGACGGGGACCGGGCGTACGTGGCGGACGACGAGGGCACGGTGTACGCCGTCGATCTCGATGGCGGGGGCGTCGGGTGGACGGCGGACGCCGCGGGCCGCGTGGAGTCGCCCGTCGCGGTGGCGGATGGCAACGTGTACGTCGCCGCGCAGGCGCAGGACCAACCGCGCGTCGAGATGCTGGCGCTCGACGCGCAGAGCGGAGAGCCGGCGTGGCCGAGGTTCTCGACGTCCGGGTACCTCGCCTCCGCGATCTCGGCGGGGGATGGCGTCGCGGTCGCCGCGGTCGACCGGGTGGTCAGGGCCTTCGGCGCGGACAATGGGCGGGTTCGTTGGGAGTCCCTCGTGCACGGGCTGTTCTGGCCCGTGTCGGCGCCAGCGGCGAGCGAGGGAGCGATCTTCGCCGCGGATGAACCCGGAGGCCTCTACCGGATCGACGCTTCGAGCGGGGATCGGCGCTGGGGGCACCAGACGAACGAGCGGGTCGTGCGGAGCTCGCCCGTCCTCGCCGGCGGCTCCGTGATCGTGGGTCTGAGCGGAGGAGAGCTGGCGGCGTTCGACCCGTCCAACGGGGACCTCGTCTGGACCACGCCCGCGACGCCCGGCTACCTCGGGGCGATCGCCCTGTCCGCAGACGTCCTGGTGGCGGTGAAGGGCGGCGGCGGACCCGGGCTGGTCGCGTTCGAGCACGATCCCGACGCCAGCCTCGGGCGCGAGGTCTCGCCGACCGTGCTGGATCCGGCGGTGTTGTTCGGCGCCTTCGCCCTGGCCTTCGTCCTTGCGGGGGTGGCGATCCTCGTCCCCTTCCGGCTGGTGCACGGCAGGATCGGGCCGGCGTTCACGCGTGACGCGGAGGGGGACGCTCAGGCCCCACCGGAGGAGGGGCGCCGATGAGCCGGAAGCGGAAGAAGCCGACGGGCTCTCGCCGCCCCTCCGGGGCCCAGGCGCGAACACCCGCCACGACCGACGAGCGTCCCCAGGTCCCCCGGCTCCTCAGCTGGCTCGCGCCGCCGAGCGCCGATAGCGCGTGGCCGCCGATCGGCCGCTCGCTCGCACGAGGGTTCATCACCGTGGGGGCCTCACCGATAACCCTGCTCTCGGCGTTCGGCCTGCAGTTCGTGATGTGGCTCGGGCTCGTGGCACTGGGTCTCGAGGGTCCGTTCAGCCTCCTCGTGAACCTGCTTGCGCTCCCGCCGATCAGCACGTACTACGACGCGAACACCTCGTTCGAGATCTTCGGCCCGGGTTTCACCGGCCTCATCTCGACGGGGGGGTTCCTGCTCGTTCGCGCGGTCGTTCTCGGCCTGCTCACGGCGCTGATCGTGCGGGCCTACGAAGGTGAGGGCACGATCGGCGAGGCCCTCCGGCGCGGTCTGCGCGTGATCCCCGTGACGATCGTGTACGGCCTGATGTCGATGACGTTCATGTTCGTCGGCAGCATCGTGCAGCAAGCCCTGGGCGCCGGGCTCGGGTTGCTCGTCTCGATCCTCAGCCTCGTCGCCGCGCTGTTCCTGTTCGTGTTCGCTCCCGTCCTGGCGCTGCGCGAGCCGCGGACCCCCCTCCAGGAGGTCGTGCGGCGGGGGGTGAGGGCGGCGCTGATGCCCGGGAGCCGGCACCTGCTCATGTGCCTGCTCTACATCTTCCTCACGCTTCCGATCCTCACGGCGCTGGCGCCCGGCGGCGTGCTGCTCGGGGTGAATCCGCCGCTCGCGACCTGGGTGTACGCCCTCGTGTGCACCTACGTGCACCTGTCGTTCCTGGCGGCGTTCGCCTACCGGCTCATGGCCGTCGAGGACGAGATCCCCGACACCCCGGTGAAGCTCCGGCGGCGGTGAGCCGCCGGGTCCGGGGCCCCCGCTGCTAGACTGCCCGCCGCCGGCGCGACGAGCGTCGAGCACGCACGCCCGGGGACCGTACCCGAGGTCTCGGCCGGCAGGCCGGGTCGGGGCGGGGAGAGCCGGGCGGAGGGACAACCGGAAGGAGGCAGCGCCGTGCCTGTCGTCACCAGGCGGGAGCTCCTCGAGGCAGGCGTCCACTTCGGGCACCAGACGAGACGCTGGAACCCGAAGATGGGTCGGTTCCTGTACGGGGAACGCTCCGGGATCTACATCGTCGACCTCGAGAAGACGCTGACGGGTCTCGAGGAGGCCTACGCGTTCGCCAGGGACCTGGGCCGCCGCGGCGGTGTCGTCCTGTTCGTCGGGACCAAGAAGCAGGCGCAGGAGGTCATCGAGGAGCACGCGACCCGGGTCGGCATGCCGTACGTCACCACCCGCTGGCTCGGCGGGATGCTCACGAACTTCCAGACCGTCTCGCGCCGGCTGATCCGCCTTCGGGAGCTTCGGGAGATGGAGCGGACCGGCGCCTTCGATTTCCTCCCGAAGAAGGAGGCGATCCGGCTCCGCCACGAGGCCGACAAGCTCGAGCGCAACCTGGGTGGGATGCAGGCCCTGGACCGGCTGCCGGATGCCATCTTCGTGATCGACACGAAGAAGGAGCACATCGCGGTGAACGAGGCGCGCAAGCTGGGCCTGCCGATCATCGCCATCGTGGACACGAACTGCGACCCCGACGAGGTCGACTACGTGATCCCCGGCAACGACGACGCGATCCGGTCCGTGTCCCTCGTCACCAGGATCATCGCCGACGCGCTCGCCGAGGGGCGGCAGGAAGGCCGCGAAGCGATCGTGACGCGCGCGACGGGCCCCGAGATCGAGCCCGAGCCCGACATCGAGCCCGAGCCCGACGAGGTCGTCGCCTCGGCCCCCGCTCCCGCGTCCGCGCCGACCGCTCCAGCAACCGCGGAGCAGGCGAGCCAGGCCGCGGAGCAAACGAGCCAGGCCGCGGAGCAAACGAGCCAGGCCGCGGAGGCGTCCGCCGATACGTCGGACGCGACGAAGGAAGAGAGCTGAGACATGGCCGACATCAGTGCCGAGCAGGTGAAGGCGCTCCGGGAGCTGACCGGGGCCGGGATGATGGACTGCAAGTCCGCGCTCCGGGAGGCGGCCGGCGACGTCGACAAGGCCGTCGAGCTCCTGCGGCAGAAGGGCCTCGCATCCGCGGCGAAGCGTGCCGGCCGGACGGCGAACCAGGGGCGCATCGACGCCTACGTCCACTTCAACAACACCGTCGGGGTGCTCGTGGAGGTGAACTCGGAGACCGACTTCGTCGCGAACACCGACGAGTTCACGCAGCTCGTGAAGGACATCGCGCTCCACATCGCGAGCCCCGCGGCGCCGAAGTACCTGCAACGCGAGCAGGTCCCGCCCGACGTGCTGGAGCACGAGCGAAGGGTCTTCGAGGCGCAGGCCAAGGAGATGGGCAAGCCCGAGAAGGTCATCCCGAACATCGTCGAGGGCAAGTTGAAGGCGTTCTACGAGGAGACGGTCCTGCTCGACCAGAAGTTCGTGAAGGACGACTCCCGCACGATCCAGGGTCTCCTCGACGAGGTGAGCGCGAAGGTGGGCGAGAAGATCGCGGTGCGCCGGTTCGTTCGGTACAAGCTGGGCGAGGAACTCGACTAGGCTAGGGTCGCGCATGGACGAAGCCGAGCGGTCCTCGGAGGGCTCGGCCCGGTCGCACTACCACCGGGTCCTCCTGAAGCTTTCGGGAGACGCGTTCTCGCCATCGGACACGGGGTACGGCATCTCGACGGACTCGACGACTCAGATCGCGCACGAACTCGCCGACGTCGTCGACCTCGGTGTGCAGGCGGCGGTCGTCGTCGGCGGCGGCAACATCTTCCGCGGCCGGCAGGCGCCGGGGATCGAGCGCGCGCGCGCGGACTACATGGGGATGCTCGCCACCGTGATGAACGCGCTCGCGCTCCAGGACGCGCTCGAGAAGATCCACGTCCCCACGCGGGTCCAGACCGCGATCCACATGGCGCAGATCGCCGAACCCTACATCCCGCTCCGAGCGACCCGGCACCTCGAGAAGGGTCGGATCGTGATCTTCGCGGCCGGCATCGGCGCGCCGTTCTTCTCCACCGACACCACGGCCGCGCAGCGTGCGCTCGAGATCGGTGCGCAGGCGATCCTGAAGGGCACGAAGGTCGACGGCGTGTACACGGCCGATCCGCACCTCGATGCCTCGGCCGAGCGGTTCGACTCCATCGAATACCTCGACGTCCTGCGCGAGGGCTACTCGGTCATGGATGCGACGGCGATCTCGCTGTGCATGGAGAACCGCCTGCCGATCATCGTGTTCGACGTTCGGGAGCCGGGCAACATCCGGCGGGTGGTCTCGGGGGAGCCCATCGGGACCTTGGTCCACGGAGGCGTGCGGTGACGATCGAGGCCGTCCTCGCCGACGCAGCGGACAAGATGGACAAGGCGGTGTCCGTCCTCAAGGAGGAGCTCGCGGGCGTCCGGACGGGCCGCGCGACGCCCGCCCTGCTGTCGCGCCTCACCGTCGACTACTACGGGACGCAGGTTCCGATCCAGCAGCTCGCCTCGTTCTCCGTGCCGGAGCCGCGCATGCTCGTGATCCAACCCTTCGACAAGAACGCGATCGGCGCGATGGAGAAGGCGCTCCTCGCGAGCGACGTCGGCATCACGCCCTCGAACGACGGCCAGATCATCCGCCTCAGCTTCCCCCCGCTGACCGAGGAGAGGCGGAAGGATCTCATCAAGGTCGTGCACCACCGTGGCGAAGAGGGCCGCGTGGCCGTCCGGAACGTCCGCCGGCATTCGAAGGAAGAGCTCGAGAGACTTGAGCGGGACGGTTCCATCTCGGAAGATGACCTCGTCCGCTCGGAGAAAGAGCTCCAGAAGCTGACCGATCGGCACGTGGTGCTCATCGACGAGGTCGTGAGCCACAAGGAGCAGGAGCTCAAGGAGATCTAGGTGGCCGAGGACGAAGGGCGCGAGGACCGCGAGGACCTGTTCGAGGACCTGGACAAGTTCTTCGCGCCGATCCAGGACGTCGACTGGCCCGAGTCTGTCGAGCCCTCGGCGACGTCCGAGGCCCAGGCACCGGCGCCGGAGGAGCATGCTCCGACGGCCGAGCGGGAGGGGCCCGCGGCCGAGGAGCCCAAGGCGGAGGAGCCCAAGGCGGAGGCGCTGTTCGCCGAACCCCCCGCTCCGGAGGAGCCGGCATCGAGCGGGGGCGAGGACCTCGAGGAGGAAGGCGAGAGCGCGGTCGAAGCGTTCCTGTTCGCGGAGGAGGACGAGGAGGAGGACGTGGGCGCGGCGATCGCCTCAGAGCGCGAGCGGCCACCCGACGCGTATGTCGATCTGCCCGGCGGTCCGAGCGGGGAGGACACCGAGGCCGTCGCCGAACCGATCGAGGAGCCGGAGGAGGCACCGTCGTCGGCGGATCTCGAGGCCGCGGCCGAGCACTTCGCGGCCTCCGTCCGCGAGGATGTGCCGCCCGAGTCGGGGGCGACGACCGAGGAGTACGAGACGCGGCCCGAGGCCGGGATCGAGGAGCTGCTCGCGCCGACCGCCGCCGAAGGCGGCACCCCAGACGGGCCGGAGCCGGAAACCCCGGTCCGAACGGTCCGGGTGGGGGCGGAAGGGCTGGGGGGACCCAGCTGGCAGGAGCCGACGGCCGTCGAGGTCGGCCCGGACGTCGAGCGGCGCGCCCCGGGCCGCAACGTCCAGATCGCCTTCCTCACGGGCGTGGTGCTCGCGATCCTCGCGGTCGGCGCGATCGCGATCGGACCGGCGCCGTTCGCCGTCCTGGCCGGCGCGGTCGTCGTGATCGCCCAGGGGGAGTTCTACTTCGCGCTCCAGAAGCGCCACTACCAGCCCGCGACCGCGCTCGGCCTCGTCACCGGCGTGCTCGTCCTCGCAGCCGGCTACTTCCAGGGCGAGGCCGCGATGCTGGCGATCACGGCGCTCGGCGCGATGGCCTCCTTCCTGTGGTACATGACCGTCCCCGCCGCCCACCGCCGCAACGTGATCTCGAACGTCGCGCTGACGGTCCTCGGGATCGCCTGGATCCCGCTGTTCGCCGGGTACGTGATGACCACCCTCTGGCTGGACGAGGGATCGAGCCTGGTGGTCGCGATCCTCGGTCTCACGGTCGCCTACGACGCGTCGGCGTTCGCGGTCGGATACCTATGGGGCAGCCGGCCACTCGCGCCGACCGTGTCTCCGAAGAAGTCGTGGGAGGGCGCGCTCGGGGCGTCGCTCGTCGTGGTCGCCCTGGCCGTCGGCCTCGTCACGCAGATCGACCTGCTCGAGCTCCCGCGGGCCGTGGGCCTGGCGCTCGTCGTGTCGGTGTTCGCACCGCTCGGAGACCTCGCCGAGTCGCTCGTGAAGCGCGACCTGGGCATCAAGGACATGGGCAGCATCCTGCCTGGGCACGGCGGCATCCTGGATCGGATCGACGGGATGCTGTTCGTGCTGCCGGCTGCGTTCCTGTACCTGCGGCTCCTGCTGGCCTGAGCCGGCGCTCGCAGCCCGATGCGTGGTTTCGTCGGCACCCGGGGTAATCTTCCTCCGATGCGCACGCTCGTGATCCTCGGGTCGACGGGGTCGGTCGGCACGCAGGCCTTGGACGTCGTGCGGCGGAACCCCGACCGCTTCAAGGTCGTCGGGCTCTCGGCCGGCACGAACCGGGAGCTGTTGGTCGGCCAGATCCGTGAGTTCCTGCCGCCCCACGTCGCGATCGCCGACGAGGACGCGGCGCGCGACCTGAACGAGAGGCTCTCGGGCATCCGGGGCGTCGAGCTGCTCGTCGGTCCCGAGGCGGCCGAGACGCTCGCCCGCGACGCCGAGGCGGACCTCGTGCTGAACGCGCTCGTCGGCTCGGCGGGGCTCGCTCCCACGCTCGCGGCGCTCCAGGCCGGCAAGACCCTCGCGCTGGCGAACAAGGAGAGCCTGGTGATCGGCGGCGAGCTCGTGCTCGACCTGATCAAGGGGGAGCCCGAGCGCCTGATCCCCGTGGACTCGGAGCACGCCGCGCTGGCCCAGTGCCTGCGGGGCGAGCGGCGCGAGGACCTGAAGCGCGTGATCCTGACCGGCTCGGGAGGTCCGTTCCGCGGGTGGAGCCGCGCCGAGCTCGCGAAGGCGTCGGTCAAGGAGGCGCTCGCGCACCCGGTCTGGGTGATGGGACCGAAGATCACCATCGACTCGGCGACGCTCATGAACAAGGGTCTCGAGGTGATCGAGGCGCACTACCTGTTCGGGATCGACTACGCGCAGATCCACGTGGTGATCCACCCCGAGGGACTCGTGCATGCGATCGCCGAGTTCCGCGACGGATCGATGACGGCGCAGCTCGCCGTGCCGGATATGAAGCTGCCGATCCAGCTGGCGCTCGGGTGGCCCGAGCGGCTGCCCACCGGCGTCGCGTCCGTGCCCCTCACCGAGCGCTCGTTGACGTTCGAGCCCGTCGACCGCGAGGCGTTCCCCGCGATCGACCTCGCGTACCGCGTCGGCGAGCTCGGGCTCACGTTCCCCGCGGTGATGAGCGCCGCGAACGAGGTGGCGGTGATGGCCTTCCTCGAGGGCAAGATCCCGCTCACGCGGATCGTCGAGATCGTCACGGCGGTGGTCGACGAGCACGAGGCACCCTCGTCCGTCGTCTCCGTCGTCAGCCTCGAGCGAGCCGACGGCTGGGCCCGACGCCGGGCCGCCGAGCTCGTCGAGGCCCGGTGACCGGAGCGAGCTGATGGACGGGTCGCTCGGGATCGTCGGCCTCGTCGTCGCCCTGATCGCCGTCATCGTCGTCCACGAGCTCGCGCACTTCGGGGTCGCGAAGGCGTTCGGGATCATGGTGACCGAGTTCTTCGTCGGCTTCGGGCCGCGGATCTGGTCCACACGGCGCGGCGAGACCGAGTACGGGGTCAAATGGATCCCGGCCGGTGGCTACGTGAAGATCGCCGGGATGAACCCGTACGAGACCGTCAAACCGGAGGACCTGCCCCGCACGTTCGGCGCGAAGCCGATCTGGCAACGCGCGCTCGTGATCGTCGCCGGACCGGCGACGCACTTCGTCCTCGCGTTCGTGCTGTTCGCCCTGTGGCTCGGGCTGGTCGGCGAGCAGGTCCCGAACAGCCCGATCGTCTCGGAAGTGGCGCCGACGCTCGGCGGCGAACCGTCGCCCGCGTCGGTGGCCGGGCTCCAGGCGGGCGACCGGATCGTCCGCATCGGTGACATCGACGATCCCTTGGACAGCGAGCTCGTCGCCTACACGCGCGAGCACGTCGGCGAGCCGATCGCGTTCGTGGTCGAGCGGGATGGCGAGCGGTTCACGGTGACGATCGCGCCGGTGCCCGCGACGGTCGCGGGCGAGCGCGTCGGCCGGATCGGCGTGCTCCTGGACTGGGCGCGCGAGGAGCGTGGCGTCCTCGGGTCGCTGGCGGGCGGCGCGAACCTGGTGGTGCGGTCGATCGGCGACATCGCGGGGAGCCTCGGCCGCGTGTTCGGACCCGAGGGGATCGGGCGGGTGGCGGAGCTCGTGTTCACCGACGCCCCGCGCCAGCCCACCGACGCGGGGAGCTTGGTCGCCATCGGTCAGGCGGCCGGTCAAACGGCATCGGCCGGCAACCCGGCGGACCTGCTGGCGCTCTTCGCGTTCGTGAACGTCGTGATCGGGTTCCTGAATCTGCTGCCGCTGCCGCCGTTCGACGGCGGCCACCTCGCGGTGCTGGCGATCGAGAAGGTCCGCGGCAAGCCCGTCGACATGCGCAAGGTGGTGCCGGTCTCGCTGGCCGTGGCCACGTTCTTCATCGTGCTGACGGTGTCGTTCGTCTACCTGGACATCGTCAAACCGATCCCTCTCGGGCCCTAGGCGCCGCCATAACTTCTCAACACGGTGGCCGAAAGGCGGCCACGACCTGCGGATACGATGGGCGGGTGAGCCAGCCGACGGTGCTCGTCGTTGACGACGAGGAGGCGATCGCCGAGGCCGTCCGCGCCAGGCTGCAGAGCGAGGGGTACCAGGTCTTCGTAGCGGCAGACGGCCCCGAGGCGATCAAGATCTGCGACGAGGAGCGCCCCGACCTCGTCGTGCTCGACCTCATGCTCCCGGGGATGGACGGGCTCGAGGTGTGCAGGATCATCCAGCGCGAGCGCTGGGTCCCGGTCCTCATGCTCACCGCGCGCACGGAGGAGTCCGACAAGGTGGCCGGCTTCGCGGTCGGCGCCGACGACTACCTCACGAAGCCGTTCAGCCTCCGGGAGCTGGCCGTGCGGGTACGCGCGATCCTGCGCCGGGTCGAGCGGGCGACCGCCCTCGAGAGCGCGCCGCCTACGGAACCCCTCAACCGCCGGGGTCTGACGATCGACGCCCACCGGCACCGCGCGAGCGTCGAGGGCGAGGAGATCGCCCTGACGCCGCTCGAGTTCGAGATCCTACTCACCCTGGCACGCGAACCCGGCGTCGTCTTCACGCGCGAGCAGCTGATGGACCGGATCTGGGGCTACCGCGACTACGCAGGGGGACGGGTCGTCGATTCCCACGTCGCGAGGATCCGACGCAAGCTCGGGGAGGACGGGAGCGATCGCGGGTTCATCCGAACGGTCCACGGCGTCGGGTACGCCTTCCGCGAGGACCAGGAGCCCTGAGGTGACGTTCCTCCAGCGGCTGCCCACGATCCGCGCGAAGTTCGCGACCATCATCGTGTTCGCGGTCGGCCTGACCATCGCCCTGGTGTACGTGATCCTCGGTCTGGGCTTCCGCGTCTTCGCGATCCGCGAGCACTGGTGGGAGCTGCTGCTGGCCGGGACGCTCGGGGCCGGGATCGCGCTCGTGATCGCCCGGCTGGTCGCGCGCGGGATGACCCAGCCGCTGCGCGACATGGCCAGGGCAGCTGGGCGGATGGAGACCGGGGACTACCGTGCCCGGGTCCGGACCGCGTCGATCGACGAGGTCGGCCAGCTCGCCCACGCCTTCAACCGGATGAGTGAGGAGCTCGAGCAGCTGGAGCGGCTCCGTCGTGACCTCGTGGCGAACGTCAGCCACGAGTTGAAGACCCCGATCTCCGCGCTCCGTGCGCACCTCGAGAACCTGCTCGACGGGGTCGAGCGCCCCGACCCCGAGACCCTGCAGGTCATGCTCGTGCAGTCCGACCGGCTCGGGCGGCTCGTGGACCAGCTCCTGGAGCTCTCGCGCCTGGAATCGGGCGATCTGCCCCTCCTGCGTGAGGAGGTGACGCTCGGGCCGCTGGTCTCCGAGGTGCTCTCGGAGATCGGGGTCGCCCGCGCCGACCGGGGCGTCGTGCTCGAGCGCCGGCTGGCCGAGGATCTGCCCCCGGTGCTCGCCGATCGCGAGCGGATCCACCAGGTCCTGTTCAACCTGCTCGACAACGCCGTGCGTTTCACTCCCGAGGGCGGGCGGGTCACGGTCTCGGCCGAGCGCCACGATGGGGCCGTCGACGTCCACGTCGCGGACACGGGGCCGGGCATCGCCGCCGAGCACCTGCCACGGCTCTTCGAGCGGTTCTATCGTGTGGACCCGGCCCGCTCGCAGAAGGAGGGCGGGACCGGCATCGGCCTCGCGATCGCGCGCTCGGTCGTCGAGGCTCACGGCGGTCGCATCTGGGCCGACAGCAGCCCGGGACGGGGGAGCGTGTTCACGTTCGAGCTACCGGTCGCGCCCGCGGCCACGACGACAAGGAGGGAACCGTGAGGTCGGTCACCACCACGGTCGAGGTCGCCGCTCCGCAACGCTACGCCTACCTCGACCTCACCGAGGAGCTGGAGCGGGCGATCAAGGACTCCGGCGTCACCGAGGGCGCCGCGATCGTCTTCTGCGCCCACACGACCTGTGCGCTCCTGATCAACGAGTGGGAGGAGGGCGCGATGCAGGACTTCCGGGCGCGGATGCTCCACGTCGTGCCCGAGGACATCTACTACGCGCACGACGATCTCGACCGCCGGACGCAGAATCTGGAGGAGTCGCACGAGCGCCGCAACGGTCACTCACACGTCAAGTCGATGCTGCTCTCGGCGACCTCGCAGTCGATCCCGGTGCAGGGCGGCGAGCCTGCCTTCGGGCGCTGGCAGCGGCTGATCCTGTTCGAGATGGACGAGCCGAAGGATCGGCAGATCATGTTCCACGTGTTCGGCGAGTGAGCGGCTAGCCTGGGAGCGAGATGCCCGTGCCGCGCAGGACCACCCGGCAGATCCGTATCGGCGACGTCTCGATCGGTGGCGACGCCCCGATCAGCGTGCAGTCGATGACGACGACGAAGACCGCCGACATCAACGCCACGCTGCAGCAGATCGCCTCGCTGGTCGCCGCCGGGGTCGACATCGTCCGTGTCGCGGTCCCGCACTGGGAGGACGCCGAGGCGCTCACGGCCATCGCGGCGAAGTCCACGGTGCCGGTGGTGGCGGACATCCACTTCCAGTGGAAGTACGCGATGGCCGCGCTCGAGGCCGGCGTCCAGGGGCTGCGGATCAACCCGGGCAACATCAAGTACCACGACAAGGTCCGCCTGATCGCCCGCGAGGCCAAGGCTCGGGGCGTGCCCATCCGGATCGGCGTGAACGCCGGATCGCTCGAGAAGGACCTGCTCGCGCGCTACGGGACCCCCACCCCCGAGGCGCTCGTCGAGAGCGCCCTCGCCGAGGCGCGGATCCTCGAGGACGAGGACTTCCTCGACATGAAGATCAGCGTGAAGCACTCGAACCCGCGCGTGATGATCGAGGCCTACCGCCAGCTCGCCGAGAAGTGCGACTATCCCCTGCACCTCGGCGTGACCGAGGCCGGCCCCATGCCGATGGGGGGCATCAAGAGCGCGGTCGGCATCGGGGCCCTTCTCGCCGAGGGCATCGGTGACACGATCCGCGTGAGCCTCACCGACGACCCGGTCGAGGAGGTCAAGGCGGGGACCTGGATCCTGCAGTCGCTCGGGATGCGCGAGCGGGGGCTGGACCTCGTGGCGTGTCCCAGTTGCGGCCGGGCCGAGGTGAACGTCCTCGAGCTCACGCGCAAGGTGAACGAGGCGATCGAGCGCGAGCGGTTCACCGTCCCCATGCGCGTCGCCGTGATGGGCTGCGTCGTGAACGGCCCCGGGGAGGCGCGCGAGGCCGACGTGGGCATCGCCGCGGGCAACGGTCTCGGCTTCATCGTTCGGCAGGGCGAGGTGGTCGCGAAGGTGGCCGAGGCCGATCTGGTGGATGCCCTGCTCGCCGAAGCCCGCAAGGTCGCCGCCGAGAAGGCCGCCGAGCCCGCCGAGGCCTGATCGCCCCTCAGGGCTTCCGGAACAGGTAGTGCGCCGCGGCCGTCCGCAGATCGCCAGGCGGACGCGGTACGGCAGGAACCGCCGGGCGATGGCTCGGCCACGTGCTGCCGGTTCGCGCGTCGCGACGGATGCGGGCCTCCCATGGAGGGGACCCGGCGCGTGGTGCGGAAGTTCCGAGCCGCTCAGCCGCGGGGGAGCGCGAGGAAGTTCCGCACGATCTTCGGGCCGTCTGGGGTGAGGATCGACTCGGGGTGGAACTGGACGCCGAAGCGGGGGAGCGCTCGATGCTGGGTCGCCATGACGAGGCCGTCCTCGCTCCAGGCGGTGAGCTCCAGCTCCTCGGGCAGGCCGTCCCGCCGGACGACGAGCGAGTGGTAGCGCCCGGCCTCGAACGGGTTCGGCAGCCCCGCCAGGATGCCTTTCCCGTCGTTGAAGACCAGGCTCGCCTTGCCGTGGACGGGCTCGGCGCGGTCGACGTGCCCGCCGGCGACCAGACCGAGCGCCTGGTGGCCGAGGCACACGCCCAGGACCGGGATCTCGGCGGGCAGCAGGCCGAGCAGATCGGTGAACACGCCTGCATCCTCGGGGCGTCCCGGCCCCGGTGACAGGATCACGGCGGCCGGCTCGCGCGCGACGAGCGCCGCGGCGGTCTCGGCGTCGCTCTTCACGACCTCCGTCGCGTGGCCCAGACCCTCGACGAGCTGGACGAGGTTGTACGTGAACGAGTCGTAGTGGTCGACGACGAGGATCACGGGGCGGCTCCTCCGCCCTGGACGGCGGGGAGCAGCGCGAGGGCCTTGCTCTTCGTCTCGCGCAGCTCGGCCTCGGGGTCCGAGTCCGCGACGACGCCCGCGCCGGTCTGGACGTGGGCCGTGCCGTCCGTGACGACCGCCGTGCGGATGGTGATGCAGAAGTCCAGGTCGCCGGCGAACGTGCAGTAGCCGACGGCCCCGGCGTACGGGCCTCGCGCCGTGGGCTCGTGCTCCGCGATGATCTCCATCGCCCGCCGCTTCGGGGCGCCGGTCACCGTGCCGGCCGGGAAGGCGACCGCGAGCGCGTCGAGCGCGTGCATGTCCTCGGCCAGCTCGCCCTCCACGGTGCTCACGATGTGCATGACTTTGGAGAAGCGCTCGACCACCATGAGCTCGGTCGGGCGGACCGTGCCCGGCGTGCACACGCGACCGAGGTCGTTGCGCGCCAGGTCCACGAGCATCGCGTGCTCGGCGCGCTCCTTGGGATCCGCGAGGAGCTCGTGCTCGTAGAGCCGGTCGCGGAGCTCGGTCTCTCCGCGGGGTCGGGTGCCGGCGATCGGGCGGGTCGTCACGGTCCGGCCCTCGACGCGGACGAGGGGCTCGGGGGAGGAGCCGGCGAGCTCGAGCCCGAGCATCCGCACGAAGAACATGTACGGCGCCGGGTTCGAGACGCGCAGCCGCCGGTAGATCGGGAAACCGCCCCGGGGCGCCGGGAACGATACCCGACGCGACGGCACCCCCTGGTAGATGTCGCCGGCGGCGATGTGCTCCTTCATGGCGCCGACGATCGCCGTATAGCGCTCGTCGGGCATGTTCGTGACGCCGGTCATGTCGACAGACGCCGCCCCCCCCAAGGGTTCGGGTGCGGGGACCGCGGGCCTGGAGAGCCGGGTCGCGAGGTCCTCGAGCGCCGCGACGCCCTCGTCGTATCGACCCTCGGGCACGTGGGCCACGAGGAGGAGCCGCTGTCGCCAGTGGTCGAAGACGACCGCGCGATCGATGACCAGGAGCGCGATCGGCGGCGCGGGCATGACTCCCTGCGGCGTCGGGTGGCCGTCGAGGAGTCCGGCGGCCTCGTAGGAGAGGACGCCCATCAGCCCCCCGGTGAGCGAGGGGAGCCCCTCGAGCCGAGGCCCGCCGAGCGCCTCGGCGAGGGCGCGGAGGTCGACCCGCGCGTCCCCGGTTGGCTCCGGTGTCGGCGGGAGCGAACGCACCGGATGCTCGAGCCGCAGTCCGTCGTCGTCGACCACGACGATCGCCGCCGGGTCGCCCGCCACGAACGAGTAGCGCCCCCATCGCTCCGAGCGCTCCACGCTCTCGAGGAGGATCCCGGCACCGTCGCCGGCGAGCGCGGGGAACACGCCGACGGGGGTCGAGACGTCGGCGAGCATCTCGGTCCACACGGGGACGAGCGGCCACGACGCCGCCAGGGTGTCGAATCCCGAACGGTCCGGTCGGATGTGCATTCCCGGTATCCTTCCAGCCCCATGCGGCTCTCGCACCTGTTCGCACCGACGCTCCGAGAGGATCCCGCCGAGGCCGAGGTTGCCAGCCACCGGCTGCTGCTGCGCGCCGGCTTCATCCGACAGGTCGCCGCCGGGGTGTACACGACCCTGCCGCTCGGCGTTCGGAGCATGCGCAAGATCGAGGAGATCACGCGCGACGAGATGGACGCCTCCGGCGCGCAGGAGATACGTATGCCGATCGTCCTTCCCGCCGAGCCCTGGAAGGCGACCGGGCGCTTCGACCTGTACGGCGAGCTCCTGTTCAAGCTCACCGACCGGCACGGACGACAGATGCTGCTCGGCCCGACGGAGGAGGAGGTGGTCGCGCCGCTGGTGGCGGCGAACCTGCCCTCGTACCGGGACCTCCCGGTGAACCTGTACCAGGTCGAGTGGAAGTACCGGGACGAGTTCCGGCCCCGGTTCGGACTGCTGCGCGTGCGCGAGTTCCTCATGAAGGACGCATACTCCTTCGACCGCGACGAGGAGGGCATGCGGGCGTCGTACGACGTGATGTACGCGGCGTACGAGCGGATCCTCGACCGCTGCGGCCTGGACCACGTCACGGTCGAGGCGGATCCGGGGCAGATCGGCGGGGGCGTCAATCACGAGTTCATGGCCCGTGCCGAGATCGGCGAGGACCTGTTCGTCGAGTGCTCGAACGGGGATTACTTCGCGGACGTGGAGGCCGCCCGCCCCATGGCGCCCGAGCCCGCTGACCAGACCGACCTGCTACCCGTGGAGGTGCTCGACACGCCGGACACACCGACGATCGATGCGCTGGCATCCCTCCTCGGCGTCGAGGCGCGCGAGACCCTCAAGTGCGTCATGTTCGACGCGGGCGGGCAGACCGTCGCGGTGCTGGTCCCGGGCGACCGCGAGGTCGCCGAGCCGAAGCTGGAGCGGCTGTTCTTCCCCACGCCTCTCCGCCCGTTCGAGGACGTCGACTTCGTGGAGCGCGGGTTCGTGAAGGGGTATGTCGGTCCCCAGGTGATGCCCGACGACGCCATCGTGCTCGCCGACCACACGGTGCGAGGCGGCCGCGACTGGATCACCGGCGCCAACGAGCGGGACCACCACGTCCGTGGGGCGAACATGCCGCGGGACTTCCGCGTGGACCGGTTCGAGGACCTCGTCGAGATCCGAGAAGGCGACCGCTGTCCGATCGACGGTGGAGCGCTCCGCATGGGGCGCTCGATCGTGGTCGGACACATCTTCCAGCTCCACACGAAGTACTCGGAGCCTCTCAAGGCGTCCTTCATCGACGAGGACGGCATCGCCAAGCCATTCCAGATGGGCTGTTACGGGATGGGGATCTCGCGGATCATGGCCGCCGCGGCGGAGCAGCGGCACGACGACGCGGGCCTGCGCTGGCCGAAGGCGATCGCTCCGTTCCAGGTCGAGGTGATCCTCGCGACGCGGGACCACGAGCGGGCGGTGGCCGAGTCGGAGCGGATCTACGCCGATCTCGTTTCGCGGGGCGTCGAGGTCCTCTTCGACGACCGAGAGGACGCCGCCGGCGTGAAGTTCGCCGACGCCGACCTGATCGGGTGCCCGGTGCAGGTTGTCGTGGGCACGCGGGGCATCCAGGCGGGGTCGGTCGACCTGAAGCTGCGAGCCACCGGGGAACGTTCCCAGGTACCCCTCGCCGGAGCTGCGGAGGCCGCGCTCGACCTCCTGGCGTCGGCGCCGTAGGCTCGGCCGGTGACCGTGCGTCCCGCCGGGCGGCTCCTCGACTTCGTGAAGCTCCGACCCGAGGTCGAGGCCGTCCTGCAGCACGTCGGCCGCCAGACCTGGGACCTGCTCCTGATCTCGGTGGACGGCACGTGGGTCCGCGAGGAGTACCCCAGCGTGGAGGCCGCGGAGGCCGCGGCCCGGGCGCTCGGCCTGCGCGTGCACCATGGGTGGGACGACCCGCGGGTGACCCGCCGGATGGCACGGGACCACTGGGGCACCCCGGGAGGGCAGCGCCGGGCCCTCTGACCAGCGCTTCCGCCACTCGAGCGCCGTCGCTCCGCTATACTCGCAAGGTCAACGGAGCGGTTGCACCCGGAAGTGGGCTCGCGCCCACTTTCTTTTTCGAGAGGCGAGGGATGGACGTCGAGGCGCTGGTCCGGCCGGTGGTCGAGTCGTCCGGCCTCGAGCTGTGGGACGTGGCCTTCCGCGGGGAAGGGCGCAGGAGCGTCCTGCGCGTTTCGGTCGATCGAGAGGGAGGGGTCGACCTGGACACGATCGCGGACGTCTCCGAGCGGCTGTCTCGGCGCCTGGACCTGGAGGACTTCGGTCCCCGAGGCTACACGCTCGAGGTCAGCTCGCCGGGGATCGAGCGGCCGCTCCGGACGCCGTGGCACTTCGGGCGCAGCGTGGGACAGAAGGTGAAGGTGAAGACGGTGGCGCCGATCGATGGTGCCAAGGTGCAGGAGGGCGCGTTGGTCTCGGCCGACGCGGAGGCGATCCGGATCGCCTCCGAGGGCGGAGAGCGACGCGTCCCCTACGCCGACATCGTGTCGGCGCGCACCGTCGTCGAGTGGGGAGCGGCGAGGAGCAGGAGATGAACCAGGAGATGATCGCGGCGCTCCGCGAGCTGGAGCGCGAGAAGGGCATCGCCTTCGAGACGATCCTCTCGGGTCTCGAGGAGGCGATGGCGTCCGCGTACAAGTCGTGGTGGAAGCAGCAGCACCCGGAGGCCGACGAGGAGGCGATCGGCGTGCGCGCGACGATCGACCCCGAGTCGGGCGACCTGCGGGTCTGGCTGCAGCAGCTCGAGGAGATCGAGCACGAGGACCCCGAGACCGGCGAGACCACGGTCGAGCACCGGGTCCTGTCCGAGGACGAGGTCGAGGTCACCGACGAGTTCAAGGGGCGCATCGGCGCGCAGACCGCCAAGCAGGTGATCTTCCAGAAGCTGCGGGACGCCGAGCGCGAGATGACCTACGAGGAATTCGCCGGCCGCGAGGGCGATGTGGTGACGGGGATCGTGCAGCAGCAGGACCGCCGGTACATCCTCCTCGACCTGGGCAAGGTGGAGGCGCTCATGCCGGCCTCGGAGCAGGTCCCGGCCGAGTCCTACCGGCACGGCGAACGGGTGAAGGCGTACATCACGGAGGTCCGGCGCGGCACGAAGGGGCCGCAGATCGTCGTCTCGCGAACGCACCCCGGTCTGCTGAAAGCCCTCTTCGCCATGGAGGTGCCCGAGATCGAGGAGGGGATCGTCGAGATCAAGGCGGTCGCACGGGAGCCCGGGCACCGCTCGAAGATCGCCGTCGCCTCGCGTGAGCCGGCGGTCGACCCGGTCGGCGCGTGCGTCGGGCCGAAGGGCTCGCGGGTCCGCAACGTCGTGACCGAGCTGCGAGGCGAGAAGATCGATGTGGTTCCGTGGAGCGCGGATCCAGGGCCGTTCGTCGCCAACGCTCTCCAGCCCGCCAAGGTGAAGGAGGCGCGGGTCGATCCCGAGACGCAGACCGCGACCGTGATCGTCCCCGACTACCAGCTGTCGCTTGCGATCGGCAAGGAGGGGCAGAACGCCCGCCTCGCCGCTCGCCTGACCGGGTTCCGGATCGACATCAAGAGCGAGACCCAGCAGGCGGACGAGGGCCGCGCACCGCGACCCGTCGCCGCGCCGGAAGCCGCGGCCCCGTCCGAGCCCGAGCCGGGGCCCGCCGAGCCCGAGCCGGCGGCGGAGCCGCAGGCCATGGCCGAGGCGGGGGGAACCGAGGCTGCCGCGGAGGCGGTCGAGGCGGACGCGGAGGAACCGGCGGAGGCCTGAGTCGTGTCCACCCGCAGGGAGCCCGAGCGGACCTGCGTGGGGTGCAGGGCCAGGGCGCGGAAGGCCGAGCTGCTGAGGATCGTCCGGGGTCCGGGTGCGACGGTCCGCGTCGACCCCACCGGGTCGTCACCTGGCCGAGGGGCGTACGTGCATCGGAGCCGCGACTGCGCGCGGGCCGCGCTCGCGAAGGGGTCGCTCGGCAGGGCGCTGCGCACGGGCGTGGGGCCGGAGGAAGCCGCTAGGCTAGGGCGAGACATCGAAGGAGCGCTGCAGGGTTGAGGGTTCACGAGCTGGCCAAGGAGCTTGGGGTCGCGAGCAAGGATCTGCTCGCGGTCCTGAAGGAGATGGGGATCGACGGTCTGACGGCCTCGTCCTCGGTGCCCGACCAGGCGGTGCCACGGCTCCGCGCCTCGGGCGGCAAGGCCGTGCCCGAGGCGCGGATCCGCGAGGTCACGGAGGAGCCCCCGCCGAAGCGCCGCCCGAGGAAGAAGGCCGAGGAACCGGCCCCGGCCGCCCCGACCGTCCCGACCGCGGCCGAGGAGGCCCCAGTGCCCGCGGCCGAGGCTCCACCGGCGCCAGCGTCGCCGGCGCCGCAGCCGGCACCCGCCGCACCGCCCCAGCCGGAGCGCCGCAGGCCCGAGCTGCCGACGCTCAAGCTGCTGCGCGGCTCGACGGCCCAGGACGTCGCCGACAAGACGAACCGGACCTCGGCCGACGTCGTGAAGGTCCTGTTCACGATGGGGGAGATGGCCACGGCGACCCAGTCGCTGTCGGACGATGCGCTCTCGCTGGTCGCGACCGAGCTCGGCTACGAGGCGGAGCTCGTCGGCATCGAGGAGGAGGAGCCGGAGGAGGAGCCCGTCGACCAGTCCCGGCTCGTCCCGCGAGCGCCGGTGGTCACGATCATGGGGCACGTCGACCACGGGAAGACGAAGCTCCTGGACGCGATCCGTCAGACCGACGTGGTCTCGGGCGAGTTCGGGGGGATCACGCAGCACATCGGCGCCTACCAGACCCATGTGAACGGCCGCGAGATCACGTTCATCGACACCCCGGGCCACGAGGCGTTCACGGCGATGCGGGCCCGCGGCGCCGAGGTCACCGACATCGCGGTCCTCGTGGTTGCCGCGGACGACGGGGTGAAGCCGCAGACGGTCGAAGCGCTCGACCACGCGAAGGCGGCGGCGGTGCCGATCGTCGTCGCGGTCAACAAGATCGACAAGCCCGAGGCCGACCCGACGCGTGTCCGTCAGCAGATGGTGGAGCTCGGCATCGTGCCATCGGAGTGGGGCGGGAACCACGAGTTCGTCGACGTGTCGGCGAAAGCCCGTACCAACCTCGACACGCTGCTCGAGACGATCCTGCTCGTCGCCGACATCGAGGAGCTGAAGGCGGACCCCGAGGGCCGGGCCCGTGGCGCGGTGCTCGAGGCCAACCTGGACAAGGGTCGGGGACCGGTGGCGACGGTCCTCGTGCAGAAGGGCACGCTCGACGTCGGCGACACGCTCGTCTCGGGCATCACCTGGGCGAAGATCCGGGCGATGCTCGACGAGAACGGCCGGCCGGTGAAGCAGGCCGGGCCCAGCAAGCCGGTCCAGATCCTCGGCTGGTCGCACGTGCCGAACGCCGGGGACGAGTTCCGCGAGGTCGAGGACGAGCGCGAGGCGCGGCACGTCGCCCAGGAGCGCGAGGCCAAGGTCCGCGCCGCGGAGCTCGTGGCCACGCGGCCGCCCACCCTGGCCGAGCTGATGGCCCAGGCCAGCGCCGCCGAGATCCCGGAGCTCAACCTGGTCGTGAAGGCGGACGTACAGGGGTCGATCGGTGCGCTCGTGGACGCGTTCATGAAGCTCCCGCAAGACGAGGTGCGGGTGAACGTGATCCGCAGCGCCGCCGGGGCCGTGACCGAGAGCGACATCAAGCTCGCCATGGCCTCGCGGGCGATCGTCGTGGGCTTCAACGTCCGTCCCGATGCGACCGCGCGCGAGCTCGCCGAGCGCGAGGGCGTGGATGTCCGCCTGTACCGCGTGATCTACGACGCGATCGACGACATCCGCAGCGCCCTCTCGGGCATGCTGAAGCCCGAGGAGCGCGAGACGGAGCTCGGCCGCGCCGAGGTTCGCGCGCTGTTCCGCGTCCCGAGGGTGGGGGTCGTGGCGGGATGCATGGTCCTGCAGGGCACGATCGTGCGGAACGCGCGGGCCCGCGTGGTCCGCGACGGCGTCATCGTGTACGACGGCCGGATCGGGTCGCTGCGCCGCTTCAAGGACGACACCCGCGAGGTCGCCGAGGGGTTCGAGTGCGGCATCGGCATCGAGAACTTCAACGACGTGAAGGAGGGCGACGTCATCGAGGCCTACGAGGTCCGTGAGGTCGCCCGCGAGCTGTAGCCCGGACGACGGGGGCGCGGATGCTCGTCGCGGTCGAACGGTTCGATCTTCGCATCCCGGCATGCGGCTCGCTCAAGCAGAAGCGCCACGTCGTGAAGGCGCTGACCGCCGCGATCCGTCAGAAGTTCAACGTCTCGGTCGCGGAGGTGGACCACCACGACCTGTGGCAGCGGACCACCCTCGGTGTGTCGGTGGTCGCCACCGATGGATATCACGCCAAGCGGGTGTTGCACGAGGTGGAGAAGCTGGTCGGTCGCTGGGGAGAGGTCGACGTGATCGACGCCGATGTTTCGCTCCACGACCCGGACGATGAGTGACATGACGGAGGGCACCCGACCGAGCCGCGTCCAGGAGGAGTTCCGCGAGATCCTGGCCGAGGAGATCCCGAGGCTGAAAGACCCGCGCGTCGGCTTCGTGACGGTGACGGGCGTCAAGGTGACGCCCGATCTGCGCCGCGCGATCGTGTTCTACACGGCGCTGGGCGACGATCGCGACCGGCGGGCGACGGCCGCCGGGCTGCGCTCGGCGACGGCGCACCTGCGGCAGGTCATCGGGCACCAGGTGCGGATGAAGACGCTGCCGGACCTCGAGTTCGAGGAGGACGAGACCCTCCGGACGGCCGAGCGGATCGAGCGCCTCATCCAACAGCTGCACGAGGGGGACCGGTGACGTACCGGCTCGAGCGCGCGTCCGAGGTGCTCGCCTCGGCGGACGAGGTCGCGATCGCGTGCCACGTGAACCCGGACGCCGACGCCCTCGGCGCGACGCTGGGTCTCTCGGTGTTCCTGCGCTCCCGCGGCGCGAGGACCGTGTGCTCGTTCCCGAACGAGCCGTTCGAGCTGCCCCGCTGGGCCGAGGAGCTGCCCGGCCGCGATGCGCTCGTCGCGCCGAGGGCCTTCCCGGAGGCCCCAACCGTGATGGTGACGTGCGACGTCGCCTCGATGGACCGGCTCGCGTCGCTCGCGCACAACGCCGGCCGAGCGGGCGAGGTGATCTGGATCGACCACCACCGGAGCAACGACGGCCTCGGCACGATCCCGCTCGTGGACCCGGAGGCGTCCTCGACGTGCGAGATCGTGTTCCGGCTGAGTCGCCGGATCGGCGGCGACCTGCCGGACGAGGCCGCGATGTGCCTGTATGCGGGTCTCGTCACCGACACGGGTCGGTTCCAGTACCAGGCCGTCCGTCCCGAGACCCTGCGCGTGGCTGCCGAACTGCGCGAGCACCCCTTCGACCACGCGCACATGGCGCGCGTCCTGTACGAGGACAACCGCGCGGCGTACCTGCGAGCGCTCGCCGTCGCGCTCGGCCGGGTGGAGCTCGACACCGAGGCCGACCTGGTGTGGACGTACCTCACGCTCGACGACCTCGCGAACGCCGACGTACGGCCCGCCGAGGCGGACGACCTGATCGACGTCGTCCGGACGGCACGCGATGCCGACGTCGCGGCGGTGATCAAGCAGCAGCGCGATGGACGGTTCAAGGTAAGCATGCGATCGCGGGGGACGCACGACGTCGCGAAAGTAGCCCAGGCGTTCGGCGGCGGCGGCCACCGCCTCGCGGCTGGCTACACGTCCCCGCACGGGCTCGCCGGGACGGTCGAGCTGCTGAAGGCGTCGCTGCGGGGTGCGCCGACCGAGCCATGACCCTCGTGGGCGAGCCTCGGCGCACGGGACCGGAGGGGCTGCTGCTCGTCGACAAGCCGCAGGGCGTGACCTCGCACGACGTCGTGGACGCGGTCCGCCGGGCGCTCGGCACCCGGAAGGTGGGGCACGCGGGGACGCTCGACCCGATGGCCACCGGACTGCTGCTCGTGGGGGTCGGGCGGGCGACCCGTCTGCTGCGGTTCCTCGGCGACCTGCCGAAGACCTACGAAGGCACCGGCGTGCTCGGGGTCGAGACGACGACGCTCGACTCCGCCGGCGAGGTCACGCACACCTCGCCGGTCAGTGTCACCCGCGAGCAGCTCGAGGCCGCGGCGACGGCGCTCGTCGGCGAGTCCCTCCAGCGCCCTCCCGCGTTCTCCGCGGTGAAGGTCGGGGGGCGCAAGCTCTACGAGGCGGCGCGCCGCGGCGAGACGCTCGAGGCTGCGCCCAGACCGATCCGCGTCGACGCCTTCCGGATCGTCGACCTCGACGGCCCGACGTTCGGGTTCGTCGTCATGTGCTCGGGCGGGACCTACGTCCGAGTCCTGGTGGCCGACCTCGGGACGGCGCTCGGCTGCGGCGCGCACCTGTCTCGGCTGCGGCGAACCGCGATCGGTCCGTTCCGCGTGGCGCACGCCGCGCCGCCGAGGGACCCGGGTGCGCCGATGCCCCTCGAGCGGGCCGTGGCGCACCTGCCCCGGGTGGTCCTCGAGGAGCCCGACGAGGCCCGCGCCGCGGCGAACGGCAGCATCCTGGCCCCGGCCGGGATCGATGGGCCCTACGCGGTCCATGCGCCCGACGGGCGGCTGATCGGCATCTGGCGGGACGTGGGCGCGAAGGCGAAGCCGCAGATGGTGCTCGCGCCCGGATGAGCGCTCCCCGTTCGCATGCGAAGATGCCGCCAGGGGACGTGGTGGGGAGGTCCGTCGTGAAGACCGAGCAGGGACGCGAGCCGAAGAAGCACCCGAAGCACTCGGACATCGAGGATCACCGGACGCGACTGCCGAAGAAGGTCTACGAGAAGGAGCTGCGCCGACTGCAGGAAGAGCTCGCGAAGATGGAGCAGTGGGTCGCCGACGTCGGCGCGCGGCTCGTCGTGATCTTCGAGGGCCGGGACGCCGCCGGGAAGGGCGGGACCATCAAGCGGATCACGCAGTACATGAACCCAAGGATCACGCGTATCGTCGCGCTGCCGGTCCCGACCGAGCGCGAGCGCTCGCAGTGGTACTTCCAACGCTACATCCAGCATCTCCCGGCAGCGGGCGAGATCGCACTGTTCGACCGCTCCTGGTACAACCGCGCCGGCGTGGAGAAGGTCCTCGGCTTCTGCACGCCGGAGGAGCACCGCCGGTTCCTGCGGCAGTGCCCGATCTTCGAGCGGCTGCTCGTCGAGGAGGGCATCATCCTCATCAAGTACTGGTTCTCGGTCTCCGACGAGGAGCAGGAGCGGCGGTTCCAATCGCGGATCAATGATCCGATGCGCCGCTGGAAGCTGTCGCCGACCGACCTGCATTCGCGGAGCCGGTGGGTCGACTACTCGCGCGCGAAGGACGAGATGTTCGTCTTCACGGACATCCCCGAGGCGCCCTGGTACACGGTCGAGGCTGACGACAAGCCGAGCGCGCGGCTGAACTGCATCGCGCACCTGCTGTCGCAGATCCCGTACGAGGCCCGCCCCGAGGCCGACATCGAGATCCCGCCGCGCCAGAGCGACGAGGGGTACGTCCGCCCCCCGCGCGAGGCCTCCGCATACGTGCCGGACCACGCGGCATCGCTGGTCGGGTGAGCGAGGCCGCCCCGCCTCGAGCGCGGCGCTCGACGATGAAACGCGTCGTCCAGGCCGTGGTGTCGCTGGCGCTGGTGGTCGGCATCTTCTGGTTCGCGATCCCGCGCATCGCCGACTACCACGACGTCTGGCGCACCCTGCAGGATCTGACCCCGCTCGAGCTCTGGTCGCTGGTGGCCGCAACGGTCTTCAACCTGTTCACGTATTGGCTCGCGAACATGGCCGCGTTGCCCGGGCTCCGGCTGGGGCAGGCAGCGGTGGTGACGCAGACGACGACCTCGGTGGCGAACACGATCCCCGCCGGCGGCGCGATCGCCGTCGGGCTCACGTACCAGATCCTCGGCTCGTGGGGCTTCACGGCGTCCGCGATCTCGCTCTACGTCCTCGTGACCGGCATCTGGAACGTGTTCATGAAGCTGGGTCTGCCGATCGTCTCGCTCGGCCTCCTCGCGATCACGGGGGAGCTCACGAGCGTGTTGGTCGTCGCGGCGATGGTCGGCGTGGTGGTCCTCCTCGTCGCGGTCTCGCTGTTCGGGTTGATCCTGTGGAAGAAGGCCTTCGCCCGGCGGATCGGCGACGGTCTGGGCGCCGCGGCCTCGTGGTTCCTGCGCATCGTGCGTCGACCGCCGGTGTCCGGCTGGGGGGAGGCGGCGGTCCGGTTCCGCAAGCAGACGATCCAGCTCGTCGCGCGCCGATGGCCGTGGCTCACGTTCACGACGGTCCTCAGTCAGCTGGCCCTGTACTTCGTGCTGCTGCTGTCGCTCAGGAACGTGGGGATCTCGGAGGAGGAGGTGAGCTGGGCGCAGGTCCTCGCGGTGTTCGCCTTCGGCCGCTTGATCGCGGCCCTGCCCATCACGCCCGGGGGGCTCGGCGTGGTGGAGCTCGGGTACATCGGCGGGCTGGTCGCGGCGGGCGGCAACGAGGCACAGGTGGTCGCCGCGGTGCTGCTCTTCCGCGCCCTCACGTACGGGGTGCAGATCCCGCTCGGCGCGTTCACGTACGTCATCTGGCGCCTCAAGCGGAGCTGGCGGCGAGCGCCCGCCCCGCGGGATGCGCTGAGCGTCCCCGTCGTCGGCGAGTGAGCCTCAGCTGCGTTCGGGCTCGGGTTCGGGGGTCGGCCACCACCGGCGGAGGACGTGGTATCGGATCTCGGAGACGGTCGCCGCGATCCCCAGGGCGACGCCGCTCCCGAGCAGGACCCCCGCGACGACGTCCGAGAGCCAGTGCGCACGCAGGTACACCCGGGAGAACGCCATCACGAACGCGAACGCGACCGCGAGCCACTCCCAGCGCCGGCGCTCGGGCCCCGCGGGGAAGAGCACGAGCACCAGCGCGACCGCGATCGAGGCTCCGGCCACGGCGTGGCCGGAGGGGAAGGAATAGCCGACGGTGTCGACGAGTGGGAGGTCCGGCCGGCCTCGGTGGAAGAAGGTCTTCGCCACCTCGACGATGGTCTCCGCCGTCGCCCACGTGAGCACCCAGACGGCGAACGCCCGCCACCTGCGGCGCAGCGCCAGCCATCCGGCGACCAGGATCCGGAGCGGGATCGTGACCCAACCTCCGCCGAGGACGTTGAGCGCCCTGGCGAGACCGCTCAGGACCAGGTTCCGGATGTCGTCCATCGACTCGTAGACGATCTTGTCGATCTCGCCGACGAAGGGCACGGTCGTCCGCGGGGCAGCGGTCGGGGGATGGACGCCGACCGCGTAGAAGACGGCGGCCATCGCTCCGAGGAGCGCGATGGCGTGGAGGAAGGAGCGGCGATGGTTCCTCAGCACGGGGGGCCAGCCTACCCTTCACACGGGGGCGCCCCCGCCCCGCAGAGCGTGAGACCGAACCGGTCCTGCACATCCTGGACGAGCGCCGAGCGAGGGAAGAACCCCAACGCCTCCTCCGCCTCCAGGGAGAGCGTCGACGGGGCGTCGGGCACGAACCGGTAGCGGTACGTCGTGCAGCCGCCGGAGAACACGACGTATCGGTTCGCCCAGAGCGCCGGCTCGAGCGAGATCGGCTCGGCGTAGACGCGGGCGCCGCTCTCGTCCGGGGCCGGCCGCACCTCGACGGCCTTCGAGGTATCGCACGAGCGCGTCAGCTCGACCTCGACGGCGTGGAGGCCGCCGCGGTCGGAGTCGAGCCAGAACCGGGCCCGCCCGCTCCGGATGTCCGTGCCCGCGTACGACCACCCGGCGGGGAGCTCCGCGACGCAGGGCACGAGCGCGGCCGACGGCACCGCCTGCGCCGTGAGGATGAGGCTCTGCTCGTTCAGCCGACACGAGAGGATCGCGCTCGTGCTGGTCGCGCAGGCCGGCTGGAGCGCCGCCAGGACCACCAGGAGGACGAGCACGCCGCGTGCCCTCATGCGAACACCGTCCAGTTGCTGATGACCATCCCGACCGCGAAGAACGCGGCGATGGCGACGCCGATCGTGAGCACGATCCGACGCAGGCTCCATCGTTGGATCCGGATGGGCGGCCGGGCGGGCGCGAGCGCGCGGAACTCGCCCAGGAGGTCACGGCCGTCTCGCTTCAAGCTGGTCCGAAGTTGCGTGGGGCTCGCGACCCCTCGGGTGGCGGCGAACGCCTCCGCGATCTCATCCTCGGTGAAGTACGCGAGCGCCCGCCGGTAGACGGTCGGTGCGTCCGAGCGGAGCGCCAGGACGAGCATCATGTTCGCGAGGTCCACGGCCTGACGCCACGGCGATGGCCGGACCTGGACGAAGAACACGTCGATGAGCCGGAGATGGCCGTCCTGGACCATGAGGTTCGCGGGCTTCACGTCCCGATGCGCGAGCCCCGCGTCCCACAGGTTCCGGACGAGTCGCAACCCTTCGTCCACGACCTGCTCGTCGATCTCGGCGTCGCCGAGCTCGACCGCGCCGTCGAAGAACTCCATCACGATCAGGTACTCGCGCTCCGGCGTGATCTCGACGATGCCGTACGGCTCCGGCGTCGGCAGGTCGTAGTCCTCGAGCAGGCGGAGCGTGTAGTCCTCGTACTCGACGAAGCGCCGGACGCCGTGGAAGGGCGCCTCGTCCTCCAGGGCGCCGTACAGGATCGTCCGCCCGGCCTTGTACCAGCGGTCCGCGCGGACGTGGCTCCTCGCGTAGAGCTTCGCGAAGACGGAGTGCTCGGTGCCGTCCTCCCCGCGGACACGCAGGCGCAGCGGCGTGGAACCGCCCGAGCCCTCGAGCCCCACCGGCTTGACCTGGGCCACCTCGAGCCCGAGCTGGTCGCGGACGGCCCGGACGATCGCCTCGCCTCGTCGACCGCCGACGTCCAGGTGCGCCGCCTTGCCTCGTCGGTAGGAGACCGGGAACACGTCGTTCGGGGCGAACCAGCGGAACGCGGTCACGCCGAGCGCCACCCCGAGCACGGCCCCGAACAGCAGGCTCGATGGCTGGTCGACCCCCAGGTACATGCGCGTGAGCCAGAGCAGCCCGAGCACGCCCGCGATCGCCCACTTCGCTAGGTACCGGGAGCGTCCGGGGACGATCAGCGTGTACGCGATAGCGATCATCGTGATGGCGATCGAGACCACCGGGCGAGACGGCATCGCGAAGCCGTTCCAGTCCGTGATGATCCGAACGTCGAAGCTCCGGGGGCGCGCGATCGCGAGCGAGAGCTGGTACGCGATGATCTCGACGCTCACGACCGCGCCGAGGAAGACCACGAGGTGCCGCCATCGACGGAAGGCCACCAGTATCCCGATCGTCACCCATCGGAGGATCCGGATGGTCCATCGGGATGCGAGCGCGTTGACGACGAGCGCCAGGTCCGTGAGCCACGGTGTCCGCAGCTCGGCGAAGAAGCGCAACAGGGCGGTGTCGAAGGCCTCCGCGGCTCGCCGGAGCGGGCCGTACGACATCGCGATCGTGATCGCGATCGCCAGGTAGAGGGCGAGCAGGAGCCAGATCCTCCCCGTGCGGCCGAGCTCGTGGGGGAGCGGGGGCGCCTCGCCGGACGGGCGCCGCCGGTGCCCCAGCGCGTCGGGCGGCGGGGGCAGTCGGAGCGTGGTGCCCTCGGATCCACCTCTCGTGTCCACCGCGATCTCCTCCGAGGGCCGACTCTACCCGGGCGGTTGCGCCGATGGGTGCTCGAGGAGCCACCGCGCAGCCACGGACCGCGGGGAGGCCCCGCCCGCGACCGCCGCGTTCATCCGCCGGAGGTCCTGGGTGGTCAGCTGGGCCGAGACGGCGTCGAGGGCCTCTGCGACGCCGTCGCCGAACCGCTCGAGCACCTCCCGCTGGATCACCGGCGTCACGTTCTCGGCGGGCTGGAGCTGGCCGTCGTCCTCGAGGAGCACGAAGCCGTTCGTCTCGATCGCCCCCGCGCTCGAGAACAGGAGCGCCACATCGACCTCGCCCGTCCGGAGCGCTGCGACGGTGAGCGGGCCGCCCTCGTCCAGCGGTACGAAGCTGCCGATCTGCATCCCGTAGGCGCGCTCCAGCCCCAGGAGGCAGAGCGGGCGGCTCAGGCACTCCGGCGGGCCCCCGAAGGTGAGGTCGGCCGAGTAGGGCACGAGTTCGCTCAGCGTGCGGATGCCGAGCTCGTTCGCCGTCTCCGCGGTGACGGCGAACGCGTTCCGGTCCTCGGCGGGCGCCGGCGCGAGCGCGGTCAGCCCGTGATCCGCCAACGCCTCGACGAGCGCCGTGTGGGTCGCCTGGGGGTCGGGCGAGGCGGTCAGCTCGAGGAACTCGAGGGCGCTCCCGCTGTACTCCGGGACCAGCTCGACGAGGCCGCGGAGCACGGCGGGCGCCACGAACTCGCGAGGGCCGAGGTCGAGCTCGCGGATCACCTGGTAGCCCTCCCGCTCGAGCGCGAGCGCGTAGATCTGCCCCAGCAGGACGCTCTCCGGGAAGTTGAAGGACCCGATCGTGATCGCGTCGTCGTCGAGGACCGTGGTGATCGGGTCGACCTCGGGGGCGCAGGCGGCCGCGACGAGCGCGGCGGTCGCGAGGGCGATGAGCGAACGTCGGACCCGGAGCATGCCGGTATCATCGCCCGCCGGCCGTCGGCGCGCCCGTTCCGGCGATACCCTGCCTGGCCATGGAGCCCGTGCGCGGTCTGCAGGCGCTGCCGCCGCCCGACGGTGCGACCGTGGTCACGGTCGGCTTCTTCGACGGCGTGCACCTCGGGCATCAGGCCGTCTTGCGCCGCGCGGTCGCCGAGGCCTCCGCGCTCGGCGTTCGCTCGGTGGCGGTCACGTTCGACCGGCATCCGCGCGAGATCCTGACGCCCGGTCACGAGCCCCGCCTGCTCACCACCGTCGAGCGCAAGGCGGAACTGATCGCGGCGACCGGCATCGATACCGTGGTCGTCCTCGAGTTCACCGAGGCCTTCTCGCGCTGGCCCGCCGAGGCGTTCGTCACCCGCGTGCTCGTCGATGGCCTGCGCGTGCGACACGCCGTCGTCGGTGCGGACTTCACGTTCGGGTTCAAGGCCCTCGGCACGCCCGAGATGCTGATGGAGATCGGCCCCGCGCATGGCTTCTCCGCGGAGCGGGTCGAGCTCGTGCATATCGGCGATCGGCGGGTGTCGTCGTCCTCGATCCGCTCGGCCCTCGTCGAGGGCGACCTCGCATGGCCCGAGCGCGCGCTCGGCCGGCGCTTCGCGCTCGACGGGACGGTCGTCCCGGGGGCGGGGCGAGGCACCGGCCTCGGATGGCCGACGGCGAACCTGCGGACCCACCCACGGCTGCTCCTACCCGGCAGCGGCATCTACGCGGGGCGGGCCCGGGTGGGGCCCGGTGAGTGGGTGGCCGCGGTCAGCGTCGGCACGAACCCGACCTTCGGCGTCGAGCCCCTGCACGTGGAGTCCTACCTGCTGGACTTCGAGGGCGACCTCGAGGGGTCGCCGATGTCGGTCGAGTTCTGGGCGCGTCTGCGCGACGAGGTCCGCTTCGGGACGGCCGAGGAGCTCTCGCGCGCGATCGAGGACGACGTGCGCAGGACCCGCGAGCTGGTCCCGGCCCCGTGAGACACTGCCGGCGATGACCGCTCATCACGCTCGCCGATCGAAGGTCCCGTTCGGCGCGGTCGTCGTCCTCCTGGTCGCCGTGGCGGCGGGAGCGGTCGCGTTCGCCTGGAGCGCGGGCGACCACGGCCCGCCCGCCCGCGCCCTCGGGGCGGCTCGGAGCGTTTCGCCGGGCCCGAGCGTCAGCACCAGCCCGAGCGTCGCCCCGTCGCCGAGCCCGTCGCCCTCGCCGGACCCCAAGCAGACGATCGTGATCCACGGCACCGGAGACGTGAGCCTTGACCCCAGCTACATCCCGGCGTTCCGCACGAACGGCTACGGCTGGGCCTGGAGCGGACTCGACGGCCTGTTCCGCAGGGACGACCTCACGGTGATCAACCACGAGTGCCCGTCGACCGACATCGTCGATCCGATCCCGAAGACGTTCAGCTTCCGGTGCGACCCTGAGGCGCTCGACGAGGCGCGCGACGCCGGCGTCGAGGTCGCGAACCTGGCGAACAACCACGGGTTCGACCAGGGGCCCCAGGGGCTGCTGGACTCGATCAGGAACCTCAAGCGGGCGGGCATCGTGTCGATCGGCGCCGGCGCGAGCCAGGAGGAGGCGGACGCGCCCCGGTACGTCGAGGTCAAGGGCTGGCGCATCGGACTCGTCGGCGTCGGCGAGGTCATCGACCCGGACCACCAGGTCGCCGTGGGCGACGAGATCGGCACGGCCGTGGGTCACGACTTCCGGCGGGCGCTCCGCGCGATCCGTGAGGCCGACGCGAACGCGGATCTGGTCGTCGTGGCGATCCACTGGGGCGTCGAGCTCGACACCCGGCCCCGCGAGTACCAGGTCCTGGAGGCGCATCGCATGATCGACGCGGGGGCGGACGTCATCTTCGGCCACCACGCCCATCGGCTCCAGCCGATGGAGGTCTACGAGGGCAGGCCCATCTTCTACGGCCTGGGCAACTTCGTGTGGCCGAGCCTCTCGGCCGAGGGCTCGACGACGGCCGTCGCGGAGGCGGTCGTCCGTCCGGACGGGACCGTCGAGGGACGGCTGCTGCCCGCCTTCATCGTCTCCGACGGCCACCCCGTGCTCCGCTAGGGACGCCGTCGACCCGGACGACCCGGTACCCCGGCTGGTAGCCTTGGCCACTGCGTATGGCACTCACCACCGAACAGAAGGCGACGATCATCGCCGGGCACCGGCGGAGCGACGCGGACACCGGCTCTGCCGAGGTCCAGATCGCCGTGCTCAGCAAGCGCATCTCCGACCTGACCGAGCACCTGAAGTCCCACAAGAAGGACCACGCGTCCCGCCGTGGGCTGCTGATGCTGGTCGGTCGGCGCCGCCGGATGCTCGAGTATCTGAAGCGCGAGGACATCAACCGCTACCGAGAGCTGGTCGCGCGCCTCGGTCTGCGGCGATAGCGACCGTGGAGGCGCCTCTCGGGGCGCCTTCCCCGTAGGAGGGATGCGAACGACCCACTGACCGAACCAGGGGGTGGGGCAGCCCGCGGTCGGTTCTCAGTCGCGAGCCTCCGAGCGAACGCATCGGCGGTTCACCACTGACAACCGGCCGGGTCCCACCTCCTCACCCGCGCGGCGAAACCTCGCCGCGCACGGCACGCAAGGAGGAACCAGGCCGATGGCCACCACGCTTTCCCGCAAGATCGGGAACCAGACCATGGTGTTCGACTCCGGCAAGCTCGCCCGCCAGGCGGAGGGATCCGTCGTCGTCACCTATGGCGAGACGCAGGTGCTCGGCACCTGCACCACCGCCGCGCCCCGCGAGGGCATCGATTTCTTCCCGCTCACGATCGACGTCGAGGAGCGGATGTACGCGGCTGGGAAGATCCCCGGCGGCTTCTTCCGCCGCGAGGGACGACCGTCCGAGACGGCGATCCTCACGGCCCGGCTCACCGACCGTCCCATGCGCCCCAGCTTCAAGGACGGGTACCGGGACGAGGTGCAGGTCGTCCTCACGGTCCTGTCGGCCGACATGGCGAACCCGTACGACATCCCCGGCATGAACGCCGCCAGCCTCGCGACCTGCATCGCGGGTCTGCCGTTCGAGGGCCCAGTGGGGTCGGTCCGGATGGGGCTCATCGGCGGCGAGTGGGTGGTGAACCCCACGTTCCAGGAGGTCGAGGACGCCACGTTCGACATCGTGGTCGCCGGCCGCCGCAACGACGGCGGCGGGATCGACATCCTCATGATCGAGGGCGAGGCGCCCGACAACACCTGGCAACTCCTCCAGGCCGCCGAGGGCGCGGTCGCGCCGACCGAGGAGGTCGTCGCCGAGGGGCTCGAGGCCGCGAAGCGCGCGATCGCGGAGATGATCGACTTCCAGCGCGAGTTCGTCGCGCAGTTGGGCGTCGGGGAGAAGGAGTGGACGCCGCGGCCGCTCTACTCGGACGAGACGATCGAGGCCGTGTCGGCGTTCGCGAGGCCGCGCCTAGAGGGCGCGATCACGACGGACAAGGCCGAGCGGGAGGCGAAGCTCGACGCCATCAAGGACGAGCTGAAGGCCCACCTGCTCCAGACGTGGGGCGAGGAGACGTTCGCAGAGCGCGCGTCGGAGATCTCGCCCGCGTGGAAGGACCTGCAGAAGAAGGTGATGCGCAAGCGCGTGATCGACGAGGGCGTGCGCCTGGACGGCCGCGGCCCCCGCGACATCCGGCAGCTGTCGGCCGAGGTCGGCCTGGTGCCCCGCGCGCACGGCAGCAGCCTGTTCCAGCGCGGCGACACCCAGGTCCTCAACGTGACGACGCTCGGGATGCTGCGGATGACGCAGATGATCGACACGCTCGACCCCGAGGACACGAAGCGCTACATCCACCACTACAACTTCCCGCCGTTCTCGACGGGCGAGGTCGGCCGCATCGGCAGCCCCCGTCGCCGTGAGATCGGTCACGGCGCGCTGGCGGAGCGGGCGCTCGTGCCGATCGTCCCGCCGGAGGAGGAGTTCCCGTACGCGCTGCGCCTCGTCTCCGACGTGCTCGGGAGCAACGGGTCGACCTCGATGGCCAGCGTGTGCGCCTCGACGCTGTCCCTCATGGACGCCGGCGTGCCGATCAAGTCGCCCGTGGCAGGTATCGCGATGGGCATGATCGCCGACGACGGCACGTTCATCACGCTGACCGATATCCTCGGCGCGGAGGACGCGCTCGGCGACATGGACTTCAAGGTCGCCGGCACCCGCGAGTTCGTCACCGCGATCCAGCTCGACATGAAGGTGACGGGCCTGCCGGGCGAGGTCCTCGCAGGGGCCCTCCAGCAGGCGAAGGAGGCTCGCCTGAAGATCCTCGACGTGATGCTCGGAGCCATCCCCGCTCCGAGGTCCGAGGTCAACCCGAAGGCGCCGCGGATCCTCACGATCCAGATCCCCGTCGACAAGATCGGCGAGGTGATCGGGCCCAAGGGCAAGCGGATCAACGAGATCATCGCCGTCACCGGCGCCGACATCGACATCCAGGACGACGGCACGGTGTTCATCGGCTCGCGCGAGGGCGCGGGGGCAGACGAGGCCGCCCGGATGATCGACGAGATCGCGAACCCGAGGCCGCTCTCGGTCGGGGAGACCTTCGGCGGCAAGGTCGTGAAGATCGCGACCTTCGGCGCGTTCGTCAACCTGGTTCCGGGACGCGACGGGCTGGTCCACATCTCGAAGCTCGGCCGTGGCAAGCGTCTGTCCAGCGTCGAGGAGTCGGGCCTCAAGGAAGGCGACACGCTCGAGGTCGAGATCCAGGACATCGACGCGATGGGCAAGATCAGCCTGAAGCCGATCGGCGAGGAGTGGGCGATCCCCGAGGGCATGGAGGTCGAGCAGGCCCCCCGCGAGCGCCGTCCGCGCGACGGGGGCGACCGCGACCGGCGACCGCGTCGGCCCCGTCGCGACCGCGAGCACGAGCCGCGCCGGGACGCCTAGCACGCCCGATGGCGATCCGTCGAACGGAGTTCGTCTCCGGCCTGCGCGTCGTCACCGAGCGGATGCCCTCGGTCCGCTCGGTGACGCTCGGGCTGTGGGTGCTCGCGGGCTCGCGTGACGAGCCGCCCCCGATCAGCGGGTCGAGCCACTTCCTCGAGCACCTGCTGTTCAAGGGGACGAAGACGAGGAGCGCGCGAGACATCGCCGAGGCGTTCGACGCCGTCGGGGGTGAGGTGAACGCCTTCACCGCGAAGGAGTACACCGCCTACTACGCGCGCGTGCTCGACCGCGACCTGCCGATGGCGCTCGAGCACCTCACCGACATGCTCCAGCACTCGGTGATCCGGACGACGGACTTCGACGGAGAGCGGCAGGTGATCCTCGAAGAGATCAACGTCCACGAGGACACCCCGGACGATCTGGTGCACGACCTGTTCACCGAGACGCTGTGGCCGGGGCATCCGCTCGGACGACCGATCCTCGGGACGCCGGAGAGCATCCGAGCCGCCAAGCGCGATCAGGTCCGGCGCTTCTACCGCGCGCACTACGTCCCGGGCAACGTCGTCGTGGTCGCCGCCGGCAACGTCGACCACGACGACCTGGTCGGACGCCTCCGCTCGCTGATGGCGACCGGGCCGGTGCGCTCGGAGGGGCCGGGCGGCTGGAACCTCCGCGAGGTGGGCACCCCGCCGGACCCGTCGGGCCGGACACGCGTGAAGCGGCGGAAGACCGAGCAGGCGCACATCTGCATCGGGACCAGCGGGATCTCGCGCCACGATCCAGATCGATTCGCGTTCGGCGTCCTCAACAACGCCCTCGGCGGCGGGATGTCCTCCCGCCTGTTCCAGGAGGTGCGTGAGCAGCGGGGGCTCGCGTACTCGGTCTACAGCTACCACTCGATGTACGCGGACGCCGGCTTGTTCTGCGCGTACGCCGGCACCACGCCCGTCCGGGCGCAGGAGGTCGTCGACATCATCCGTCGCCAGATCGCCGATCTCGCCCGGGGCGGACTCACCGGCGCGGAGTTCGACCGCGCGAGGGGGCACGTGAAGGGGGCGCTCGTGCTCTCGCAGGAGGACCCCGGCGGGAGGATGTCGCGGCTCGGTAAGTCGGAGATCGGGCACGGCGAGATCCTCACGCTCAGCCAGATGCTGCGCCGGATCGACGCCGTGACGCTGGAGGATGCGCACCGGGTCGCCGAGCGCGTACTGTCGCAACCGATGTCGCTGACGGTGCTCGGGCCGTTCCGCAGGGGTGAGATCTCGTGATCCGTGTCGGGGTCGTGGGAGCGTGCGGCAGGGTGGGCCAGCTGGTCTCCCGCTCGGTCGCCGAGGCGGACGATCTGTCGCTCGTCGCGGCCATCGACCGGTCCCGCGTCGGCCAGTCGATCGGCGGGCTGATCGGCCACCCGAAGCTCGACGTCCCGGTGACGGACGAGCTCGACCGGCTCCTCGAGGCGGAGGCCGAGGTGGCCGTCGACTTCACCCACCCCGAGGTCGTGATGGACAACGTCCGGTGGTGCGTGACCCACGCGGTGCATCTCGTGGTCGGGACCACCGGGCTCACCCCCGACGACCTGCTCCAGGTCGAGGGGCTGATCGAGGCCGAGGGCGGCGAGTCGAACGTCATCGTCGCCCCGAACTTCGCGCTCGGCGCCGTGCTG
>DASTHN010000053.1:0-7507 GCA_035718185.1 Actinomycetota bacterium | reverse complement strand
GGGCTACGCCATCGAGCTGTGCCCGGACTACGGCCCGGAGGGGAGGCGGCCGGGGGAGGCACCGTCCCCCCCGGTCGGCGCCTAAGAGCCCGAGGGCTTCGGCACGCGCCGTTAGGCCCGATCCCACACCCTGTCTGCGTCGTCGGATGCCGAAACCTGCGGCAATCGCGTCTGGATCCCAGACATGAGAAACCGGCCCGTTCCGGTCTAACGGCGCAGCATCCAGTGACCAGCATCCTCGTGAGGAACCGACGGAGCTCGCGCCCCAGCGGTTCCTCACTTCCCGGACTCCGCGTCCCCCTTCCCACGCAACCGCCGCGAGACCGGCAGACCGAACCACAGCGCGAGCGCGAGCACACCGACCACCGCCGCGGCGACGAAAGGCAGCGGTCCGGGAAGGACGAGCTCGGAGACCAGCAGCACCGAGGCGACGAGGGCCACGGCGAGGCACGCGAAGCCTGCCAACACCACTCGGTTCGACGCACGCAGGATCGCCTCTTTGTCGCCCCGACGCCACCTGATCCGGTGGAAGGCCGAGGGCGTGACAAAGCAGACCATCGCGATGGCGGCCGAGTAGAAGGCCAGGTAGTAGGCCGTCTGCTGTGCTCCCGAGAGCCGCTCGAATCTCGCCGCGAACGGAAGGGTGAGCAGGAAGGCGAACAGGACCGTTACGCCGGGAAGGCCGACCCGAACCTCGTCGAGGAGTTCCCCGAGCTCGCGGTCGAGCTCCTCCTTCGGTCGAGGACTCCTGTTCGAGACGGTCATCGCCCACACGCTAGACGAGATCGCTCTCTCCCGGTCCTTCAGGGAGCACGGTGGATGAGAGTCGATATGGCCACGTCGATTCGCTAGCATGCCGCCCACGACGGGATCATCGGTCCGACGGCCACCATCGCCACCGGTCGATGTCGAGGATGATGGCTGGACCGATGGGAGGCTCTTCCCGGTACTGCGCGTACTTCGCGACCAGGAACTCGACGGCGCGGTCGCGGTCCAGCCCCTCACGCACGACGCGTGCTCGCCCATCGACCCGTACCCACCACAGCCGATCCCAGGACTCCTCGTACTCGTCCACGAGTGCGGTCACTCGAGGGTGGACCGCGATATTCGCGAGGCGCTGCAGCTCTGTGGTCCCCTTCGGCTTCTTGTCGACGACCGAGTAGACCGTGTGGCCGTGGAGGGCGAACACGAAGGGAACGAGATGCGGCGCTCCGTCCTCCCGCACGGTCCCGAGCCGGGCCACCCGAGCCTGAGCGAATCGCCTCCTGGCCTCCGCGGCATCCATGTCCGAACCAGAGCCGGTGCGACGCCTCACGCGGCCGTGAGTTCGACCGGATGCACGGTCACCGTCAGCAGCTCGCCACTACGCCACACGCGCCCGTCGACGGATCTGCCGATCACGTCTTCCACCATCAGCCGCTGCATGTCTCGCACGTCCGAGATCGGAACACCCTCGAGCTCGACGATGAGGTCGCCGGAACGGATCCCCGCCTGTGCCGCCGGGCTTCCGGGCATGACGTCCATCACCTCGACGCCGTCGGAACGGCCGACGGCGGCTGCTGCGCGCGGCGGCAAGGGGCGGTTCCCTCCAGTGATCCCGACGTAGCCACGCTGGAACCGGCCCTTCGTCATGAGGGCACCCATGATCCGGCGCGTCGAGTCGTCGATCGGCACGGCGAGGCCCAGACCGACACCCGCGACGGCCGAGTTGATGCCGATCACCCGTCCACGGCCGTCCGCGAGCGCTCCTCCCGAGTTCCCTGGATTCAGCGCCGCATCGGTCTGGATGACGTTCTCGACGACCCTGCCGGCCCGCACCGGAAGGGCACGACCGAGCGCGCTCACCACGCCGGCCGTTACCGATCCCGAGAAGCCCATGGGGTTCCCGATCGCGACGACGAGCTGTCCGACGCGCAGCGCGGCCGCGTCGCCGAGGCTGGCAGCGCGGAAGTCACCGCCGTGCAGCCTCAGCACGGCGATGTCCGACAGCGGATCGCGTCCGACGACATCGAACGGCACCTCGTGTCCGTTCACGAACGAGGCCGATCCCCGATCCGTCCCTTCGACGACGTGCGCCGAGGTCAGCGCGAACCCGTCCGGCGTGATGACCACGGCCGAGCCGGCGCCGTCGACCGCGAGTCGGCCGGTCCGCGCTCTTACCCGCAGGCTCGCGACGGACGGGATCAGGAGATCCGCAACCGACGTCACCACACGTGAGTAGGCGTCGAGCGCGTCCTCACCCGGATCGGAAGGGTCCTCGACCACATCCATCCGGCCATCTTCTCGCGGTCGGGATGTAACGGGGCCACGTGCAACGTGGAACCGAGTACCGCGCCCGTACGCGGTAGATTCCGGCTATGCACCACGACGACGGCTACTTCGACGAGCAGGTCGCGGCGAGGTACGACGAGTCAGCTGGGGAGATGTTCGACCCGGCCCTCATCGACCAGACGGTCGGGTTCCTCGTCGAGCACGTCGGGACCGGACGAGCGCTCGAGCTCGGGATCGGGACGGGCCGCATCGCGCTGCCGCTCGCCCGCCGCGGCGTGCCGGTGCACGGGATCGACGTGTCCGAAGCGATGGTCTCGAGGCTGCGAGCCAAGCCGGGCGGCGGAGACATCGGCGTGACGATCGGCGACTTCGCCACGACCACGGCGGGTGGGTCGTTCTCGCTCGTCTACCTGGTCTTCAACACGATCATGAACCTGAGGACGCAGGCGGCGCAGGTCGCATGCTTCCGCAACGCGGCCGCGCACCTCGAGCCCGGCGGTTGCTTCGTCGTCGAGGTCGGCGTCCCCGAGCTCCGGCGGCTCCCGCCTGGCGAGACCCTCCGCGCCTTCCACGTGAGCGAGACCCGGTGGGGGCTCGACGAGTACGACGTGGCGACGCAGGGGCTGACGTCCCATCATCTCGAGATCGTCGAGGGGAAGGTGGAGCGTCTCTCGATCCCCTTCCGCTACGCGTGGCCCGCCGAGCTCGATCTGATGGCAGAGCTCGCCGGGATGACGTTGCGCGAGCGCTGGGGCGGATGGACGAGGGAGCCGTTCACCAGCGAGAGCGACAAGCACGTGTCGGTCTGGGAGAAGCCGGCAGCCTAGGCCGAGTCATCCGACGAACCCTAGATCGGGTCGGACGGGGCGGCCGCGAGCAGCTCCTTGGCGGTGCGCATGAGTCTCGCGTCCGTCGGCAGATCCAGATCGTCGATGCGCGCGACCGTGGCGATCCCGTGGGAGTTCGTGACGAACGCGCCGTCGAACGAGGCAAGATCGGCCACATGGAGGGGCTCGTGCCGCGTGGATCGCAAGCCAACGCTTCCGGCGGCGATACCGGAGCGTCGAACACACCCGACGCCCAGCGTGCGTCGGCGGTTCGCCCGCGCGCCAGAGAGTAGTCTGAGTGCAGCCGTCAGCTTCAGGAGGCGAGCCGTGCCAGCAAAGAAGAGCGCAGCGAAGAAGCGCACCGTCGGGAAGACCACACCGAAGAAGAGCGCAGCGAAGAAGCGCACCGTCGGGAAGACCACGAGTAGGGCAACCTCGGGGACCTCTCGCCGTTCTGAGCCGGTCTCCTCCAGACGCGCGGCGCCAGCCCGGCGTGGCGACCGCATCGTCATCGACTCCTCTCAGGTCGGCTCACCGCCTCGAGAGGGAGAGGTCCTGAGGGTCATCCACGGCGAAGTGAAGGACAGCTACTACGTGAAGTGGGGGGATGGGCATGAGACCCTCATCTCACCCGCTGCTGGCACCGTCACTGTCGTTCGGGCCTAGGGCCGCGGCAGCGCGACCGCGTCCCGGCATCCTCGGGGTCGGTCTACGCTCATCGGATGGCGATCGGACGCGAACGGGGACGGCGGTGGTTGCTCCGAGCACCGATCGTGCTCGTGGCGTCGGTCGCGGCCGTCGTCGCCGCTCGACACCTGCGTGGCGACGCGCTCGGACGCAGGGCGCCGGGCGGGATCCTGATCGCCGACGCGGTCGTCTACGACGTCCTGACCGCGTTGGCGCTCGGGCCGTTCTACGCGGGGGTGGCCGACCACGTTGCCGCGCTCGCACCGGCGGGCGCCCGGGTACTCGAGATCGGGTGTGGCCCGGGCAACCTCTCGACCCGGCTGGCTCGGCACGGCCTCGAGGTGACCGGGCTCGACCTAGACAGCGCGATGATCGAGCGCGCGCGCGCCAACGCGGGGCATGCCGATAACCTCCTGACGCGGCCGTCGTTCCTGGTCGGCGACGTGGCGTCGCTGGCGTTCCCGGACGCATCGTTCGACCTGGTGGTCAGCACCCTGTCGATGCATCACTGGGCCGACCCGGGCGCCGGCCTGACCGAGATCGGCCGCGTGCTCCGCCCCGGTGGGCGAGCGCTCGTCTGGGATCTCCGGCCGGGTATGGTCCCGTTCCACGCCGATCTGCCGGACCCGATCGACCACGCCGAGGGCACCTCACTGCGGGTGACGGAGACGGCGCCATGGCGGTGGCCGTTCGGGTTCCGCCTGACGCAGCTCGTGGAGCTCACGCCCGACGAGTGATCGGCTGCCCGGGCCACGGTCCATCCCATCCGAGGGAGATACGCTTGCCGCGTGGCGAGCCCGGCCGTCGCCGCTCTGGCGACCCGTGAGGACCTGGACTTGCGCTCCTCCGCGGCCCTCGATCCTCCGGCGGTGCTCGCACGGCTCAGGACCACCGAGGGTGGCCTCGACCCTGGAGAGGCCGCGCGACGCCTCCGAGAGATCGGTCCGAACGCCCTCCACACCCACGACGCCAGCGCTTGGCGCGTGCTGTGGAGCCAGCTGAAGAACCCCCTGCTGCCGCTGCTCGCCATCGCGGCCGTCGTCTCGGGTTTCACCGGGCAACCGACCGACTCCGCGATCATCGTGGTGATCGTCGCCATCTCGGTCGGGTTGGGGTTCGCGAACGAGTTCCGCTCGGAAAGGGCGATCGAGGAGCTTCACGAGCAGATCCGTCACTCGGCGACTGTGGTCCGCGGAGGACGTCCGGTGACGGTGGATGTCACCGACCTCGTCCCGGGCGACGTCGTGCTGATGTCGCTCGGGGATGTCGTGCCCGCCGACCTCCGACTGCTCGCGGTCGACGGATTCGAGTGCGACGAGGCCATGCTCACCGGGGAGTCGCTTCCCGCGGTCAAGCGGATCGAAGCCGTGCAGCAGCCGTCCTCGCCGATCGACCTGCCCTCCTGCGCCTTCATGGGGACCGTCGTGAAGTCCGGCACGGGACGAGCCGTGGTGGTACGGACCGGCACCTCCACGGAGTTCGGTCGGATCGCCACCCGCCTGGGCGAAGCGCCGCCACAGACGTCGTTCCAGCGTGGCCTCCGGGACTTCAGCAAGCTGCTCGTCCGGATCACGGTCGTCCTCGTCGTCGGCATCTTCGTGGTGAACCTCGCGACGGGGCGACCGCTCATCGACGCGGTCCTGTTCGCGTTGGCGATCGCCGTCGGACTCACCCCGGCGCTCCTCCCGGCTATCGTGACGATCAGCCTCTCGACCGGCGCCAAGCGGATGGCGAGCAAGGCGGTACTCGTCCGGCGGCTCGTGGCGATCGAGGACTTCGGGAACATCGCGATCCTGTTCACCGACAAGACCGGCACCCTCACGGAGGGTCAGATCTCGTTCCGGGAGGCGGTCGGGCCGGCCGGCGCATCCGACGATCGCGTGTTCCTCCTCGGTCTCGCGTGCAGCGACGTCGTGCTCGAGGCGGGGATCCCGACCGGAGGAAGCCCCCTCGACCAGGCCTTGTGGGCGGCAGCGTCGGCCGAGGCCACGCCTATCGCAGATTGGACGCGGATCGACGAGGCCGCCTTCGACTACGACCGGCGGATGATGTCGGTTCTGGTCGAGGGCCCCGAGGGCCGGCTCATCGTCACGAAGGGGGCCCCCGAGAACGTGCTCGCCGCGTGCTCGAACGTTCCCGACGAAGGTCGCGCCACCGTGGACCGGGGATTCGCCGCCGGCAGACGGATCGTCGCCGTCGCGACGGCCGACGGAACAGATCTGTCCGCCGTCGAACCCGAGCACGAGCGCGATCTCACCCTCGCCGGATTCCTCGCGTTCGATGACCCGCCGAAGGCTGATGCTGCTGCATCGCTGAAGCGGCTCGCGGACCTCGGGATCGCGGTGAAGGTAGTGACGGGGGATAACGAGCGCGTTGCGCAGAAGGTATGTCAGGACCTCGGCGTGCTCGTCGGACGCGTGCTCACCGGGGCGCAGATCGAAGCGATGCCGGACGAGGAACTCGCAAGCGCGATCCACGTGACGACGATCTTCGCGCGGGTCAGCCCGGAGCAGAAGTCCCGCATCATCCGGCTTGCCCGCTCGCACGGTGTGGACGTCGGCTACCTCGGCGACGGGGTGAACGACGCGGTCGCGCTCCACGATGCCGACGTCGGCATCTCCGTCGATAAGGCGACCGACGTCGCGAAGGACGCAGCCGACATCCTGCTGCTCAAGAAGGACCTCGGCACGCTCGCCGACGGTGTGGTCGAGGGCCGTCGCGTCTTCGCCAACACCATCAAGTACATCCTGATGGCCACTTCGTCGAACTTCGGCAACATGTTCAGCGCCGCCGTAGCCTCGGCGTTCCTGAAGTTCCTTCCGATGCTCCCCAGCCAGATCCTGCTGAACAACCTGCTCTACGACGCGAGCCAGACGACGATCCCCACCGACCGCGTGGATCCCGAGGTGCTCGCGCGTCCCGCACACTGGGACACGAGGTTCATCCGCCGGTTCATGCTGTACTTCGGTCCGATCAGCTCGCTGTTCGATTTCGCGACGTTCGCGGTGATGCTCTGGGTCTTCCACGCTGGCGAGTCGCTCTTCCAGACCGGGTGGTTCGTCGAATCCCTCGCGACGCAGACGCTCGTGATCTTCGTGATCCGCACGCGTCGCGTGCCGTTCTTCAAGAGCCGACCGAGCACCGCCCAACTCGTCGCGACCCTCTCGTGCGCCGGCGCGGGGGTCGTGATCCCCTATCTCCCGCCCATCGCCCGGCTCCTCGGATTCGAGGCGTTGCCCGTGTCATTCCTTCTCATCGTGCTCGTGTTCGTCCTCACCTACCTGACGCTGGCCGAGCTGGGCAAGGCGAGGTTCTTCCGGGCGCCGGCTCCGGCGCGTCCGCCGGTCGCCCACCCCGAGGTGCTGGTGCGCCGGCACGTGCGCAAGTTCGCTCCGCGTTGGAGCTCTCCGCGGCGGCACCGTTCGTCGCCCGTCCCCGTCGTCTCCCGTGAGCTCCCGCCCGAACCGCCACGAAGGATGGACGCTTCCTCGTAAGGGAAGGGCAGATGCCCTGGTCGGGGCGCTGAGCAGTGGGTCCCGGTGTCACAGGAGTGGCGTCGTGCCGTGGCTTGCGTTCGAGTTGGTGGTGCTCGTCGGGATGAGCGTGAGGTGCGGGAAGGTAGCTGATGGGTCCATACTCGCGGTCTTGGACACCCGCCGCCCGGCGGGATCGATATGCACATGCGAAGCGAGTGGGTGTGCCTCCGGTGTGACTGGACCGGC
>DASTHN010000052.1:0-4764 GCA_035718185.1 Actinomycetota bacterium | reverse complement strand
GTACTCGCAGATCGGGGCCTCCTTCAGGTTCGACCTCGTCTGGACGGCCCCGATCTGCCTGCCGCTCGCGTCGGCGGTTCAGGAGACAGCCGCCCGCCTCGGGGCGTCGCGGGCCTTCCCGCTCTCTACGAGGAGATGCTGGGCGCCGAGCTCCCACTCGGGGGGTCCGAGACATCGGCCCTCCGGGCGTTCACCCCTCGCTTCTCCGAGCAGTGCGAGGAGCTCGTCGCAGCCGGGATCGAGCCCACCGTGCAGCACGATGACCTGCACATGAACAACGTCTACGTGAAGGACGGCGCGCTCCGCGTACTGGACTGGGGCGACGCGTCGGTCGCCCATCCGTTCTTCTCGCTGTTCGAGACCGTCCGATTCCTCGTCGAGATGAACGGGCTCCCCGGCGGGGATCCTTTGTTCGCGAGGCTCCGGGATGCGTACCTGGAGCCGTGGGGTTCGGATCATCGCGCGACGTTCGACCTCGCGCTTCGGGTCGGCGGCATCGCGCATTCGATCGCATGGCTCCATCAGCGGGAGGCCCTGCAGGAGGCGGATCAGCGGGGGTTCGACGGTGGGTTCGCCCACATCGTCCGACTGGCCTCGCGTCGGGCCCTCCGGGTCTCCGGAACGTGACCGAGATCTGGTCCGGTTCGACGTCGGTGGACCGGATGAACGGGCGACCGCGGAAGCTCGGACCACGAACGCTCAGCGCTGCTGGCCGCCGTACCACGCGCGGAGCACGTCCTCGGCCGGCTTGCCGAAGGGGGTGAAGCCCCCGTCCTCAGGGCCACCCACGTCGGTGTTGGCGCTCCAGTCCCACCAGTACATCCCGGCGAACCACGGCTCGTCCCAGACCGACTCGAAGGCGGCCCGGTAGCAGTCCGCCTGCTCCTGGAGGTCGATCGGTCGATCGAGCATCCAGGGAGCCCAGAGGTTCTGGTTGCCGCCGTCGAGGCTCCGGTAGCCGGTCTCCGTGAACAGGATCGGCTTGTTGTCCCATGCGGTCGAGAGCGCCGCCATCTGCTCCACGCGCGGCACCCACGCGGCCCCGAGCTCCTCCAGCGTCGGGTCGTCCTCGTCGGTCAGTGGCCAGTACACGTCGATCCCGATCAGGTCGACAGCGTCCCACCACCGGATCGCCATCTCCTCCCCATCGATCAGCGAGGCGTAGGTCAGCGTGCCCGAGAAGCGCTCGCGGACGCCTGCGACGACCTCGCGCCACCGCTCGACCTGCCCGGACGTGCCGACGAGCTCGGTGCCCACCGCGAGCTGCTCGACCCCCTCGGCCTCCGCGATCTCGGCGTAGTGGAAGACGAACGTCCGGTAGCTCACGAACCAGGCGTCCCACAGGGACCGGTCCTCCCCGAACGCGCTCCCGATCAGCGGCCGGTTCCACCATTTCCGCACGAGGTCGATGTGCGGCTTCAGCATCACCTGCAGGCCGAGCTCGTGGGCGAGCCGGATCATGCTGACGAGGTCATCGTCGGGCGGGGTGGCCCTCATGGGGCGGATCTCCGTCGAGGCGATGCGGCTCTGGTACCAGGTGATGACGATCCCGACCCACCCCGCGCCGGTGTCGGCGAGGTTCGTCATGGCCTCGGCTGGCCTCGGTCCCTGGAACGCGTCGCTCCAGTTGCCCGTGAAGGTGATGCCGCCCTGGACCTCGATCGACCCGCGAGGCTCGTCCGGAGGTTCCCGGCTACCTGAGCACGCGGCGAGCACCAGCACGGTGGCGGCGAACGCGATGGTCCTCCGCATCCCGACCACCTCCCCCGCCAGGCCCTCCGTCGGATGCGAGCGGACGGGCACAGCATCGTGCATGCGAGGAGCTCGGGACAGGGTCCTGTGACCCGCAGGCGATGGGCCGCACCACACCTCCTCGAGCGCTGAGCCGTCGCGTGGTGAATCGCTGCCCGCCCGGGAGACCTTCGACGTCGGCGTCGCGAAGTCGCTCGACCTATAGTCGCCTCGGGGAGCGGTGATGGGAACCGAGCGGGGGGCCGGGGGTGAGAACCGCATGCTGGTTGCGCTCGCCGTGGTGTTCGCTGGCGTGAGCGCGTGGGCGTTGGCGACCCGCGGCGGCGGTACCTCCGACGAGGTCGCCCGCCCGACCTTCTGGGTGAGCGGACGGGATCGGCGCCGCAGTAGCGGAGCCGGATGACAGAGATGCGGATCCGCCGGGCGCGTACGTCTCACGTTCGCGCCATCGGACCTAGGAAGCCGTCGCCCTTCGGACCCCCCGAATATCCGAAAGCCCGGTGTGTCCGGGTAAGGGAACGCCGTACCCTCGAAGTACGACACGGGAACGCCAACGAGCCAGGGGTCACCATGGAGCTCATCGCCGAAACGCACTCCGCGATCGCCGGATACGCACTCAGGCGCGATCATCACCTCGGCCTGCGGGAGCGCCTGGAAGGGCGTCATCTCACGGCAGACACCGTCGAGCTCGACCTGCGAACGATCGCCCAGGAGCGCCTCGCTCAGCCCGCAGGGCGGCGGCGTTAGGAGCTTCGGGACGCGCCGGATCCCGCCCCCGAGGTGAGTCGACCTCCACGGATCTCTCTCGAGGTCGGGCCAGACCAGGCTCACGGAGCGTCGGCCGGCAGCATCAGCCCTTCCCGGAACCGGGTGGCGCCGATCGCCTCACTGCAGACGAGATCCCACCGCCCGGGCGTCTCTCCTGAACGGGGCCGTGACGGCGAGGCTCTCGTAGATCAGGGCGAGACCGAGGTACTCGGACCACTCGAACGGCCCGATCGCCCCCACGATCCGGTCGTACGTCATCGCGGAGACGTACGCGATGGTGTTTCCGACCAGGAGCCCCCACCACGCCCAACGCTCGCCTTGTCGGAAGGCGGTGGCTGCGATCGCGATCCCGAGCAGACCGAAGGCGACGATGTAGATGCCGTACATGCGGAAGATCAACGTGATGTACCCGGCCGTGTCGGGAGCAGCTGCCACGAGCTGCTCCCACGAGCCCCCGGTGTAGCCCTCGTACCCGGCGGGCAGGATCGCCGCTCCGCCCGGTCCGGGCAGGAGTGTGGGTATAAGCGCCGCCCCCGCGCCCCATGCCAGTAGTCCGGCGTCGGCGACGAGGAGGACGATCCATGCCGCGCGGCGCCACCGCTCCACGACCCTGGCCCATGTTCCGGAGCCGGTCCGTTCAGCCGTACGTGTGCTCATCTCTTCCTCCCTTCTCCGATCGCTGACACGCGCAACGATCCCTCGAGGTCGTCGAGGGCCCCGCGCACGCCCTGGGCGAACACCTCGACGTCCGGGCAGCCGTCCCGGTCGGCGGCCGCGGTGAAGTTGAGCTGTCCCTCGTACGACAGCACGCCGACGACGAGCGTCAGGTTGCCCATCGTCGGCATGATGGGGAACACCTCCCGCAGCCGGGCGCCGGCGAGGTACATCGGCACCGGCGGACCCGGGGCGTTGGTCACGACCAGGTTGACGGACCGCTGCCGCGGGAACAGCCGGTACCAGACACGCTGGCAGACGACGAACCGGAAGATCCCGCTGCCCGCCTCCGGGCGGGCATCGTGCTTGCGCGCGGCCGTCTCGGCGGCGATCAGCTCGAGCCGGCGCACCGCGTCGGGCTCGCCGAGCGGCAGGGGCACCATCATCCACCCGGGCCTGTTCCCTTGCGCCCGCCCGGGCTCCTCTTCGTGAAGGGAGATCGTCACCATCGCGCGCTGCACCAGCCCCTGGACGTCCTCACCGCGGCTCGCCAACAGCTCGCGCAGGCCGCCGGCCACCGCGGCGAGCACCACGTCGTTGACCTTCGCGTGGTGGGCGTGGGAGATCTGCTTCGCGAGGTCCAGGCGGCTGCGGACGATCGCGAGTCGGCGGTCGGTGCCGACCGGCCGGTTGAGGCTCGTGCGTGGAGCACGCTCCTCGGTGAGGACCTCCCGCCACGCCGGCAGGGCCCGCCGCGCCGAGCGGAGGGTCCTGCGCGGATGGGCGATGCCCGACCACCCGCGACCGAGCTCCTGACGCCGCCGGCGCAGGTTGTCGCGCAGCAGCTCACCGGCGGTCGGGGTCGGTGTCGGGGTCCACGGCGGCGCGACCGGCGTGGACGCGTCGGCGCTCAGGTCGAGCAGCGCTCCGAAGGCGGCGAGCGCGGCGGCGCCGTCCGCGCACGCGTGATGCACCCGCAGCAGGACGCCCAATCGTCGCTCGGGCAGGCCGGGCAGCAGCCAGAGCTCCCACAGGGGCCTGGCGGGATCCAGCCGTCGTCGCGTCAGCTCCTGGCACGCCTGCAGCAGCTGGGCTTCGTCGCCGGGAGCGGAGACCGGGCGGACGCGGATGTGGTCGGCGATGTCGAAGGATGGAGCGTCGACCCACAGCGGCCACCCGAGCCCGATCCGCGGCCGGTCCAGGAGCTGCCGGCACCGAGGGATCAGGTGCAGCCGCGGCTCGAGCTCTCGGCGGACCTCCTCGATCCGGACACGCCCGTCGTCGCCGAGCAGGCTCGCGCCGTCCAAGACGGCGAGCCCACCGATGTCCGTGGACCAGCCGTAGTCGTCCCAGAGCAGCAGGAAGATGTCCGACGCGGTCAGCCGGTCCATGCGACCCTCCTCGGCCATCACGTCGCCCTCCTCCGCCGGCATGGGATCCCGTGCATCTCGCCGTCCCTCACGCGAGCTTCACGGCCGTGCCGGACGCGCTGATCATCAACATCTGGGATCCGACCGACTCATAGTCGATGTCGACCCCGAGCACCGCGTCGGCGCCGAGCTGTGCCGCCTGCTGCTCGAGCTCCAGGAG
>DASTHN010000051.1:0-8905 GCA_035718185.1 Actinomycetota bacterium | reverse complement strand
CCAACCACGCTGCCGCACCCTATAGGCTCGCGCCGTGGCCGCACCGCTCGAGGAGCCCGCCCCCGCGACCCCGCTCGACGCGCCCGAGCGCTCGACCTCGCGCCTCGACGAGTGGGGCCCGCTCGTCCTGGTGTTGGCCGGCGTGCTCTTCAGCCTGTGGGTGCTCCGCGCCGAGGCGATCCCGGTCCGGTACCCGAACGACGCTGCGGTGCACCGCTCGATGGTCGCGTGGGCGGCCGACCGGTGGGGGGACGGGCACCTGCCGCTCGACGGGTGGTACCCGGACCTGGCGCTCGGGTCCTCGCGGTTCCACCACTACCAGAGCCTGCCGCACGCGCTCACCGGGCTGCTCGCGGTGCCGCTCGGCAGCGACCGCGCGACGGCGTGGACGCTCTACCTCCTGCTCTCGTTCTGGCCGGTCGCCGTGTACGCCGGGGGCCGGCTCCTCGGGTGGGACCGGTGGGTGTCGGGGCTCGCGGCGCTCGCGTCGCCGCTGATCGTGAGCCAGCCGGGCCTGGGCTACGAGTACGGCTCGTACGTCTGGCGCGGGTACGGGACGTGGACCCAGCTCTGGGGCGCGTGGCTGCTGCCGTTCGCGTGGGGGCTGTCGTGGCGGGCGATCGACGAGGGGAAGTGGTACGGCCGGACCGCGCTCGTGCTGGCGCTGACGATCGCCGTCCACCTGCTGACGGGATACCTCGCGCTCCTGTGCCTGGGGGTGTTCGTGCTCGTGCGCCCGACCCGGTTCCTGCGGCGGCTCGGACGCGCGGCGCTCGTCGGCATCGGGAGCCTGTTCGTCGCGGCGTGGGTGGTGGTGCCGCTGCTCGCCGACCGCCTGTGGACGGTGAACGACGAGTTCTCGCGCGGCACGCACTACTACGACTCGTTCGGCGCTCGGCAGGTGCTGGGGTGGGCGGTGACCGGTGAGCTGTTCGACCGTTGGCGCTTCCCGTCGCTCACGATCCTCGCGGCGATCGGCCTGCTCGTCGCGCTCTGGCGCTTCCGGCGCGAGCCGAGGGCCCGCGCGCTCCTCGGCGTGCTGCTCCTCTCGCTGCTCCTGTTCTTCGGGCGTCCGACGCTCGGCGCGGCGCTGGACCTGCTGCCGGGCTCGGGCGACCTGTTCCTGCGGCGGTACATCTTCGGGGTGCACCTGGCGGGGCTGTACCTGATCGGCCTCGGCACGATCCGGGCGCTCCAGGTCCTGCACGCCGCGGCGGGCTGGGTCTGGCGGCGGCCGTTGCCACGCCGGCTGGTGCAGGTGGCGGCGGTGCTCGCGGTGGTCGGCGCGCTCGCGCCCGCGTGGACCGAGCGCTCCCGCTACGCCGAGACCGGCGGGACGTGGATCCGCGAGCAGCGGACGTACGACCGGACCGACGGCGCCGACGTGGTCGCCCTCCTCGAGATCGCGGAGGACCACGGCCCCGGCCGCGTGTACGCCGGCGCGCGCTCGAACTGGGGCCCGACGTACGAGGTCGGCCAGGTGCCCGTGTACTCGGTCCTGCTGAGCGAGTCGGTCGAGGGCGTCGGGTTCACCCGGCCGACGTGGTCCCTGTCCTCGCCCGTCGAGTACCGGTTCCAGGATCTCAACCCGGCGCACTACGACCTGTTCGACGTCCGCTACACGATCCTGCCGCACACGCGGACCGCGCCCCCCGACGCGGTCGAGCTCGCACGGAGCGGCCGGCACGTCCTGTGGGAGATGCCGACCGACGGCTACGTCGAGGTCGTCGACGTGCTCCCGGCGATCGAGGCCGGGCGCACGAACCTCGGCCTGCGCACGGCCGAGTGGATGCGCTCGCCCGACGTGGCCGACGGCCGGCACCCCTCGATCGCGTGGGAGGGCGAGGAGGCCGCGCCGCCGACCGACGGCGAGGGGGAGGTGCTCCACCAGGCCGCCGACCTGCGCGAGGGCTGGGCGACGGCGACCGTCGCCATGGAGCGCCCGGCGGCGGTGCTGCTGAAGACGTCGTTCGACCCCCGGTGGCGCGTCACGATCGACGGCGAGGAGGCCCGGCCGTGGATGCTCGCGCCGAGCTTCGTCGGCGTCATCGTCCCGACGGGCGCGCACGAGGTCCGTTTCGTGTACGAGCCGTACCCGCGGTACGACGTGCTGCTGCTGATCGGCGCGATCTCGCTCGCGGGGATCGCGTACGGACCGCGGCTCGTGCGCCGCAGGCATCGGGAACCGCCGGACGCTTGACCCCAAGGGGCGGCGGGTCCAGCATGAGCCGCCCGCCGAAAGGGGTCGTCATGCACCGAACCTCCCTTCGCACTCGTCTCGCCGCTCTCTGGCTGGTGCTCGCCCCGGCGTTGCTGCTCGGCGCCTGCGGCGGCGACGGGGGCGAGCCGACCGGCTCGCCGAACGCGGCGGCGACCTCGGCCGAGTCCACGACCGAGCCGACCGCCACGGCATCGCCGTCGGCCGATGGCGGTCGGTACGAGAACGCGAAGTACGGCTTCACGATCGACCACCCCGCGACGTGGGTCGTGGACGAGAGCCCACAGGGCGGCGCCGTCGTGCAGCTCGTCGCGGTCACCAGCGTCGCCGCCTCGCTCCCGGCGAACATCAACGTCGTCGTGGAGGACCTCCCGTTCGACCTCACCGCACGGCAGTACCTGGACATCGGCTGGGAGAAGCTGAAGCCGCAGCTGTCGGGCGTGGAGGAGATCGACACGGGCGAGCTGACCGTCGGGGACCTGCCGGCGGCGTCCCTCGAGTACCGGGGCCGCTTCGAGGGGATGCCCGGCGTCGGGCACTTCTACCAGGTCGCCATCCTGGACGGTCGACGGGCCTTCGTCTTCACCTACGTGGGCGACGACGAGGCCTTCCAGACCCACCGCGCCGAGGCCGAGGCCATCGTCGACTCGTTCGCGCTGACCTGATCACCAGCCGCGCACCCCCGTGGATGCCAGGAGCAGGCTGGCCCATCGCCGCCCGGGCCCTGCGGCCCTGGACCCGGGACCCACGACGCGCCACGGTCGTCGCGATGTGTTCGTCGACGGGGCGGCGCTCGCGCCGAGTGCCCGCCCTCGGAGGGTGAGGAACCATGATCGGAACGACGATGCGACTGACCCGGAGGGACCGGCTCGCGACGCTCCTCGTCGCGGCGGGCGCCCTCGTGTACCTGGTCTGGTTCACGGCGAACGGCGCCCATGACGAGACCGACGTCCGGGTGGTCACGGGGATCGTCCTCGCGCTCGGCTTCGTGGCCTCGGCCTCAGCCGTGGTGCCCGGGTTCGAGGGGCTGGTGCACGGCTCGAAGGCGTACCTCGTCGTCTCGTCGCTGCTCGGGCTCGGGGCGTTCGCGGCGGGGATCGCCGCGCTCGTCACGGGGCGGGAGGTGTGGCTGCTGCTCCTCGTGGTCACGACCGTCGTCCTGTGGGCGATGTCGACCATGCGCCACGTCGCGGCCGGCGGGACCGCCGCACCTCGGGGCATCGCACCGCCGGCGACGCCCTAACCGGCGGATCTACGGTCGCCCGGCCTGCCGCGAGCGCCGGACCGCGGTCGTGCCCGCCCGGATCAGGACGGCGACGGCCATCAGGAGGAGGGCGCTACCGACCAGGCACCCGAACCCGTACTTCCAGCGAGTCGGCTGCTCGGGCGGCTCTGCCGGTTGACTCCCGTCCGTATATGGGCCGACCCCCAACCCCTCCACCCCCTCACGGTGGGGCCGCTCTTCCCCGGGCGGAGAAGTCTGCGCCCCTCCGATGCGAGAACATCGGTCAAGCTAGGAGCGAGACACGCGGTCGGGTAGGGGCCGAGGGACCTGACGCTCGGGGACCTCCATCCGATGAGCCGAAGGCGCAAGGCACGGGGGAGCACGTGATCCGGTCGAAGTGGGCGAAAGAGTTGGCGAAGGGAGCGCTGGTCCTCCTCGCCCTCGCGGCCGCGTTCCTCCTGTGGCTCGGGGTGCTCAGCCTCCTGCGCGGCTCCACGTGCGACCGGCTGGACGCGGAGCGGGTCTCGCACCTCCAGGCCGGGCACGTCACGCGCGGCCCCGAGAGCATCTACGTCAAGGGGATCGAACCCGGCCCCCCGCCGTCCGAGATCACGGAGTACTGGGAGTCCGTGTCGGCGATGCGACGGGCCGGCTGCGACGTCCCCGGCGAGAGCGACTGACGCCCGGGCTCGGGCCCGGCTACGGCGACGCCGGGGCCTTCCCGTCATCGGCCGGCGGGCCGGGGCTCGCGAGGGTGCCCTCGGGGATGCGCGAGGCGAGCGCCGGGTCGAGTTCGACGGCGCGCTCGAGCGCGGCCTGACCGGCCTCCAGGTCGCCGGTCTCGAGCAACGCGAACCCCAGGTTCAGGTGCGCCGCGGCGTGCTCGGGCTGGACCCGGATCACCTCCCGGTACTGCGCGATCGCCCCGTCCGTGTCGCCGCGCGCGCCCAGCAGGACGCCGAGGTTGAACAGCGCCTGCACGAACGCGGGATCGATCTCGAGCGCTCGCCGGTACTCGGTCTCGGCGACGTCGTCCTGGCCTCGCGTCTGGTGGATGAGCCCGAGGTTGTACCAGGCGTACTCGTTCCGCGGCTGCTCGGCGAGGACCTCCCGATACATCCCGAGGGCATCGCCGATGCGCCCCTCCCGGTGCGCCCGGAGGGCGTCCTGGAGCAGCTGGTCCGGACTCCGATCGTCGCACGCGGTGAGGGCGAGCAGCGCGACGACCGTGATGACGAGGATCGGCGGGCGGGTTCGCATCTCGCGCGATGCTACGGCATGCATGGCCCGGTCGGGGGATGGTCGCATCACCCCCCAGGTGGCCGAGCCCGTGTCCCCCATGTGAGGGATGCCACCTTCGAGTCATGTTGAGGGAGAGACGCTCAAGCTCGAGCCCGGACCGGCCGAATGTTCCCCGAGGAGAAACCCAAACGAGAAGGGTTGGGGGACGAAGATGAAGCACATCTCGGCATCACGCATCACGAAGATCCGTTGGGCGCTCGCTCTCGCGCTCACCCTGGTGGTCGGTCTCGGCTTCGCCGCGGCCGAGGCCGGAACCGCGTCCACCACGGTCCGCGGCTGCGTCTCGAAGAAGACCGGCGCCGTCCGGATCGTGTCCGGCACGAAGTGCAAGAGCGGCGAGTACCTCGTGACGTGGAACAAGAAGGGTCGGCGCGGAGCCGTCGGCGCGATGGGACCGGCGGGAGCCGTCGGCGCCACGGGCGCGGTCGGCGCCACCGGCGCGCAGGGGCTCCAGGGCGACTCCGGCCCGATGGGTCCCCAGGGCCTGGTCGGCGCGACCGGCGCCGTGGGCGCGACCGGTGCGACGGGCGAGACGGGTCCCGTCGGCCCGCAGGGGATCCAGGGCCCGCAGGGACCGGTCGGTCCGCAGGGCGACACTGGCGCCACCGGCCCGGAGGGCGACACCGGCGCGCAGGGGATCCAGGGTGTGCAGGGCATCCCGGGCGTGACGGGCGCGACCGGCGTGACGGGCGCGGTCGGCGCCACGGGTGCCGGCGCAACCGGGGCCACCGGCCCGCAGGGCATCCCCGGGGTCACGGGTCCGATGGGCCCGACCGGGCAGGGCCTCCAGGGCGTTCCCGGCCCGACCGGCGCGACGGGCCCCGCGGGGACCGGCGTGACGGGCTGGGAGATCGTGACGAACTCGCTCAGCGACGCGACCGACAAGACGGTCACGGCGACCTGCCCGGGCAGCAAGGTCGTGCTCGGCGGCGGGTACAACCTGACCGCGGGGACCGCGAACGAGCGCGCGAAGCTCCTCCCGGTCTCGAGCTACCCGTCCGCCTCGGGCGTCTGGACCGTCAACGCGATCGAGACGCAGGCGGTCAACACGAGCTGGACCTTGGCGGTGTACGCGGTCTGCGCGAACGCGTGACGGGTTGACAGGAAGCAGCACCCAGGGGCCGCCCCGAGTGGGCGGCCCCTTCGTGCGTGAGGCGTGCTCGCGATCTCCGCGCGGGTCCCTGTCTGGGTGGGCCTTAGGACCCTGACCCTACGGTCGGCCGGTGGCCCAGACTGCTCGCATCTCGGTGCCACAGGAAGGGGCACGGTTGAGCCTTCTCGCGACGTCCGTTCCAGCGCGGGACAGGACGGACGACTTCGCCCGGTGGTTCGAGGAGCTGCTCGTGAAGCGCGGGCTCTCGGCGGCGGACGCGCTCTGGCTCCTGCGCGGTCTGGACGAGGACATCCACTCGACGACGGTGCATCAGTGGCGAGGGGGCAGGGCGGCACCGTCGTACGAGCAGCTCGTCACGATCGCGAGGGCCTTCGGGGAGCTTCCGCCGGCGCTGACCGAGCCGCTCCGCGACGCCCCAGCCTGGGCCCGTAGCCCCTGATCCGACGAGCGCGAAGGCCCCTGCGGGTGCCCGTGGCGGGGGCCTTCTGACCCTTCTGATCGAGCCTTTCCCGCCGAGGGGGGCGGACGCACCGGGGGCCGTCCCCACCGACGGCCCCCAGGTGCGGGTCAAGTCCGTCCGCCACCTGCCGATGCTGGGGTCGGGACGTTCACCGCCCAACGGCACCACTCGGGGGCTCCGACATGAACGCAGACCGGTCGGAACGCGGTGCGAAGGTCTACCGCCTGGACGAGTTCCGCGCCAGGAAGCACCCTGCGATCCCGCTCGTCATCGAGCCGGACGGCACCTGGCATCGGGAGAGTCCGGACGACCGTGCAGCCGCGGCCGCCCGCCATCCGAGCGCCGTCGCTCGGGGGCGCGCATCGGGAAGCTGAGCGCTACGCGGCGATGATCGACGCGTCGTCGGCGTAGAAGCACACGCCCGGCGGCGCGCTCGAGACGTACGCGTTGAGGTCCAGGGTGGTCAGGCCCGGGCTCTGCGGCGTCAGCGAGACGCTGAACTGCTGCCAGTCGGTGCTCAGCGTGATCGACGAGATCTGGGCCGTGCCGACCAGCGTTCCGCCGTTGTACTCGCGCAGCCGCAACCGCAGCGACGCCCCCGCCGAGTCGCCGCGCACCCACAGGCTCGCGGTGTACGGCCCGCTCGTGGTTGTGTCCACCCAGTTCGGCGAGTCGTTCAGCAGGCAGTTCCCGCTCGTCGCCCCGTCGTTCGACAGCCGGGCCGAGAAGCTCCCGCCGTGCCCGCCCGCCACCCGGCTCAGCGTGGCGACCCCGCCCGCGGTCCATCCGTTGGCGTTGGACTCGAATCCGGGGTTCCCCACGAGCTCGCCGCCGGTCGGTCCCGAGACGTCGAACACGTAGACGGCGTACTTCAGCGGGTCGTTGCTCGACCGGAGGTCGTAGCCGTCGTACACGTAGAGCTGGTCGAAACCGCCCCCGGGGGCCGGGACCACCTCGACGCCCCGGCTGTCCTTGATCCCGAACGGCGTCAGGTCCAGGTTCCAGCCGTTCACGAGCCGCTTCGTGCTCCACCGGACCCGGTACAGCCGTTGGTTGTTGTTGACGACCATCAGGTCGTTCCCGTCGAGCGAGAAGTCCATCCCCAGGTATCCGGAGAGGCCCTTGATCGCGAAGGTGGGTCCGGAGGTGTTGGTCGGGTAGTCGTACGTCCGCAGGTTGCGACCCTTCCCGACGTAGATCGTGTCGTCGGTGGGGCTCCACGCGGCCGCGGTGTAGTCGGCGGTCGATGGGAGCGGCTGGAAGGAGTCCACCTCCAGTTGGCCGCCGACGCGGGTGAGGCGGAAGGCCGTCGGCAGCGCCGAGGTGGTGCAGCACGTCCCCGAGAACGCGTAGAGCGTGTCGCTGTTCTCGTCGTACGCCAGGCTCTCCAGGTCGCCCGAGCGGTCGGGGCCGGCGAGCGCGCCGCCGCCGAACCGCGGGGCGGCCTCGAACGCCGTGCGATCGATCACGCGCTTCAGCACGCCCGTGTACGGGTTCACCTCGTACGCGGAGCGGCCGTTGTCCCCGACGAGCCACAGCGAGTTGTCCGACTGGACCCAGGCGGTCCCCTCGGCGTCGCGGGCGAAGGTCGACGTGCCGACGAACGGTCGGGTCTGGATCGTCCGGACCAGAGAAAGGGCCGGGCTCTGGGTGCTAGGGAGGTCGGCGATCGCCGGCGAGGCCAGGATCGCGAGCGCCGCTGCGGCCGCGAGCACGCGCACCGTTACGCGACGGAGCGGACTCCTCGACTTCGCTTGCGGGCTCATCACGACCTCGACCACGGTCCCCCTGGATCGAAGGACCATACCACCACTTCCGCGTAGAGCAGGCCGGACCCGCGGCCGGTTGGCGCCGCGGCAGCGGACCGGTACGCTTCCTCCGCCACAGACAGCAGGGGCGTTCGCGCGTAATCCCTCGCGGGTACCTGCCGAGGCGAAGAGGTACGGCACTCGCGTACGCCTCCGCTGTCTGCGGGGGCGTTTTCCGTAGGAGGCGCGATGCCGAACACCGAGAAACTCGAGAAGGTCCAGGCGCTCACCGAGCGCATCCAGGGCTCGGACGCCCTGCTGCTCGCCGAGTACCGGGGCCTCTCCGTGCACGACGCGACCGAGCTCCGCAGGTCCCTCGCGGGCCAGGCGAGGTTCCAGATCGCGAAGAACACCCTGCTGAAGCGCGCCGCGGGCGAGGCCGGGATCGAGGGCCTGGACGAGTACCTCGTCGGTCCCACCGCGGTGGCCTTCGTGGAGGGCGACGTCGTGGCGACGGCGAAGAAGCTCGTCGACGCCGCGAAGCGGTTCCCGGCCCTGGTCCTCAAGGGCGGCTACATGGAGGGCAAGGTCCTGGGCGCCGACGAGGCGAGGGCGCTCGCGAACCTGGAGTCCCGCGAGGTCATGCTCTCGAGGATCGCCGGCATGATGAAGGGCGAGATGTCCCGCGCGGCGTCCGTGTTCCAGGCCCTGCAGAGCCGCTTCGTCGGCCTGATGGAGGCCCTGAAGGACAAGCTCCCGACCGACGAGACCGGCTCCCAAGAGGAGGAGTGACGATGGCCACGAAGATCACCAGCGACGACCTGCTCGAGACCTTCAA
>DASTHN010000050.1:0-3341 GCA_035718185.1 Actinomycetota bacterium | reverse complement strand
CCGAGGGCGTCGGCCTCGTGCTCGTTCGGGGTGAGCACGTCGCATCGGGCCAGCACGCTGGGTGGGAGCGGCCGGACCGGCGCGGGATCGAGGACGAAGCGCCAACCGCGCTCGGCGACGACCCGTGCCGCCGCCTCGACGGCCTCGTCCGGGACCTCCAGGTTCGCCAGCAGCACGACGTTCGACTCGGTCACCCGCTCGAGCTGCTCGGTCACGAAGGCGTCGGTGAGATCGTGGTTGGCCCCCGAGGCGACCGCGATGGCGTTCTCGCCCGAACGATCCACCATGATCGCCGCGATGCCCGTGGCGCTCGGGCTCGTGCCGAGCGTGGAGATGTCCACGCCCCGCGACAGAAGATCCTCTCTCGCCAGGCGACCGAAGTCGTCATCGCCCGTGAGGCCGACCAGACGCACCCGAGCGCCGAGGCTGGCCGCGGCCGCCGCCTGATTCGCTCCCTTGCCGCCGAACGCTCGCGCGAACGTCCCGCCGGACACGGTCTCACCGGGCACCGGCAGGGAGGGAACGCGGACGACCAGGTCGACGTTGACCGAGCCCACCACCACGACCGACGCCGTCACGGCACCGGGCCGGGTTGGCACGCGTCTCCGCCTTCGGCCCGCGCGAGCAGAAGCGTTCGTGTGGCGAGGTCATCCATCCGCGTACGCCTTCACGAACGCGTCCGCGATCGTTCCCTTGTCGCCGCTGCGCAGCGCCGAGACCAGGTGCCCGTAGATCCTGCCGGACGGTCTTCCGTAGCAATCGGTATCGAGGATCCGGTGGTTGGCGAAGTCGTAGTTGTAGAGGCCGAGCCGAGCGGGATGCACGTCGTCCACGAGCGTCCAGTACAGGTACCCCTCGATCGGGACGCCCTCCTTCATGCACCGGATCATCTCCATCAGGTAGGTCTTGAGGTAACGCTCGCGCGTCCAGCCGTCGGGCCGCGGGGTTGCCGCCTCACCCACGACCTGGAAGTTCGCGCAGGAGTTCTCCCCCATGTACACGGGCAGGTCGGTGTTCGAGTCGTGCTTCGCCAGGATGAACGTGCGGTAGACCTCGCCGTCCATCGTGTAGACGTCCCACGGCACCGCGCCGTCTGACCGTCGTTGGCCGAGGCGCGCCGCCCCGAACGGCTCGTAGACGTTCAGCGACAGGTAGTCGAGCTTCCGCTCGCGGGGCGAGGCGTACAGGGCGTCCAGGGTCTTCGTGAAGAGCTCGGGGCGCAGCCCATCGGCCGTCGCGGCGACAGCCTCGAGGTACCGATCGAGCTCCGCGTCGGTGAGCTGCGAGCGGGCGAGGTCGTCGATCCGCTCTCGCCACGCCGAGCGGCACTCGGCGATCCTCGGTGCGGCGTCCTCACGCGCGACCCCCCAGCTCCGCAGGCGCAGGAGGTCGTCGAGCTGCTTGTCGAACTCGTACGGGCAGAGGCTCGCGATCGTGTACCCCACGTGGGGCGTTCCCCATCCTCGCGTCTCGAACAGGTCGTGGATCTCGTCGTACGCCCGGATGTAGTGCGACAGCATCGTGTCGAATGCGGGGAGCAGGTACTCGGGCCCGCTGCGCTCGGACGGGTACCAGCCGATCGAGTGGTAGATGAGCGGGATCAGGTTCGGCTCGTTGTAGACCAGGAAGTGGGCCATCCTCTTGTCGCCCCGCGCCATCAGCCGCGTGTTGATCTCGTCCACGATCCGGACCTCGGCGTCCACCAGCAGATCGGGCCCGCGGTCCTCGAGCCAGATGTCCACGCCCAGCCACAGCGGGTGCGTGAAGTGGTGCAGGGTGACGATCGGCTGCATCCCGTGGTCGATCACCGACTCGACCATGTCCGCGTAATGGTCGAGCGCGGCCTCGTCCCACGGCGGCGGGTCCGTCGGCTCGGTCGACGCCGATGGCTGACACCGAGCCCACTCGATGCCCATCCGGAACGCGTTCAGCCCGAGCGAGGCCGCCAGCTCGACGTGTTGGCCGTAGTCGGTCCAGAAGCGGATCCCCTCCCCAGACCGCTTCCCCAGCCCGGGGTGCGAGCGCGCCCAGTCGGTGTTCTTCGGATCCTCCGGACCGTTGAGCCCGCCCTCGCAGTACGGTGCGTAGGCGACCCCGAAGAAGAACCGGTCGGGCGCGAAGCGCTCCTCGAAGTCGAGGTTCAGCTCCAGTCGCATCTCGGCACCGTCTGGCGGACGATCACAGGGTCGCGGCCGCCGGCACGATCTCGCGACCGATGAGCTCGACCGACTCCAGGTCGGTGTGCACGAGTTGATGCACCAGGACGCGCTGGATCCCCGCCGCCGCGTACTCGGCCAGGCGCTCGAGCGCCTGCTCGACGGTCCCCGCGATGTGCCCGGTCCGGAGGTCGCCGAGGAAGGCGTCCGCATCGCCCTCCTCGTTCGTCCACGCCATGAGCTCGGCGGCACGGCGCCGGACCTCGCGCTCGTCCGCCCCGACGATCGTCTTGGACAGGAGCGAGCGGCGGACGCTCGCCGGGTCCCGGCCGATCGCCTCGCAGGCGGCCGAGATGCGATCCATCCGCTCCTTCGCACCCGCCGGGTCCACGTAGACGACGTCGTACTCGTCCGCCCACCGCGCCGCGATCGCCGCCGAGCGCGGTCCGGCTCCACCGCCGACGATGAGCCGCGGATGCGGGTCCTGGACGCCGCGCGGGAGCGCCGGGCAGGCGTCGAGTCGGTAGTGCGTGCCCTCGAACGTGACCTCGGCACCGTCCCCGCCCCACAGACGGTGCACGATCTCGATCTGCTCCTCGAGCATGTCGACCCGCTCACGCACCGGCGGGAACGGGAACCCGAAGGCGGTGTGCTCGCGCTCGAACCAGCCGGCCCCCATGCCGAGCTCGACCCGTCCCCCCGAGGCGTGGTCGGCCGTCACGACCGACTTCGCGAGCATCGCGGGGTGCCGGAAGGTGACTGGCGAGACCATCGAGCCGAGCCGGATGCGGCGGGTCACCGCGCCGAGCGCGGCGATCGTCGCCCACGCGTCGAGCGCCCCGACCTCGCTCGGGCGGTAGAAGGACAGGTAGTGATCGGACCGGAACAACCCCTCGTACCCGAGCTCCTCGCATGCACGTGCGAGGCCGACCCACTCCTCCCAGGTCACGCCCTCCTGCCCCTCGATCATCAGGCAGACTTCCATCGGGCCCCTCCCCGGCCGGGCCGGACCGGCCAGCCGATCACCGCGAGACCGCCACCCTCGTCCCCTTGTCCGTCTTCGACTTCCGGACGGGAGCGACGGAGGCGCGCTCGACGAGCTGGGTTCGGAACACGATCGTGCTCGGGGGACCCTCGCGACCTTCGCGGAGGCGGCGGAGCACCAGCTCGGCGGCGCTCCGCGCC
>DASTHN010000049.1:0-22082 GCA_035718185.1 Actinomycetota bacterium | reverse complement strand
GTCGACGGCCCACCCCACCCCCAGGAGCGGCCGAGCGCGCCCCGCGGTCGGTCGCGTCGACCGACCCGCATCCGACGGCGGCAATCGCGAGTGCGAGGCACGCGGCGGGGAGCGGGATACCCAGTGGGTCACGATCAGGCTTCCGGTGCGATCTCATGGAAGGCCAGACCGCTCCGGGAGCGAGCCGGTTCCCGCGCCGTGGGTTCCATGAGGGCCGGCGGCATCTCCCAAACGGCGGACGGCACACGGTCTCGGCTGACCGCTCGCGCTAGGTGCGCCCTTCGAGAGCGGTCCGGCGTTTGGCGTCGGCCCGGCGCTCGGCCTCGAGTCGTTCGAGATCCACGTCGCTGAAGTCGACGTAGGTCATCGCCTCGGCGATCGCGGTGTGGCCCGCGACCTCCCGGATGAGCGCGTGCATCTGGTGCGCGACCCGCCGATACGTGGGGTGCCCTTGGGGTGAGCTCCGCAGCTCGATGAGGTGCATCGCCTCCCGAGCGCTCATCTGCATCACGAAGCGGATCCGGTAGGCCATCGCCACGGCGTATTGGGCGACCTCCTTGCCCGCCGCATCGGCGAGTCTGGCCCAGGTCGTGGCCGAGTCCTCCATCACGCGGTGCCACTCGTCGGCGAGCCCCGCCTCGTCGATCTGCTCGGGCGTGGCGTACCCGTGGTGGGGCGTGAGGACCTGCCATTCGAGCGTGAGGGGGCGGTGGCGCTGGAGGTCGCGGAACGCGCCGTAGTCGCACAGGACATCGAAGCGGTAGCCGGTGCGCTCGAAGGCCCTGCCGGGCTTGTGGCGGCGGTTGGCACGCTCGCCGACGTACGCCTTCAGCACCTCGGCGCGCTCGGACGGGCTCATCTCGTGGGCGAGCTCGCGCAGCCGGCGATCGGGGAGGTCGGTCGAGGCGTACAGGGCCGCCGCGACGATCTTCTCCTCGCCGTCGGACTCCCAATCGGTGAGCGTGACCTCGGGGCCGCCGGTCGGCTCGTCCACCCCCGCCGTGGCCTTGGCCGCGACCGAGGCGACCGCGTCCCGCGTCTCGGCCTGGTACTCGGACCACGCGACCCCTCGGTCGGGGAGGTCGACGCGCTTGAGGAACGAGGGGATCAGCTTCCGCAGCTCGACGAGCATGAGGTCCGCGTACTCGCGCACCTCGGCGAGCGGGTGCGCCCGCATCCGGAGCAGCATCATCTCGAACGCCTGGCCATCCGCGTACACGCCAAGGTTCGAGCGCGTCCCCGTGGGCAGCAGCACGCGGAGCGTGTCGCACGTCTTCGCGGTGATCGTCGAGCGGTAGATGAAGTCCGAGTCGGCTGGGTCCTTCGGGAACCGCTCGACGAAGAAGTCGTACATCGGCTGGAACATCCGACCGTACGCGTCGAACGTGCGCGTGGCGTAGCCCTGGTACTCCGGTTCGAGCGGTGTTCCCTCGATCTCGGGCGGGACGGTGAGCCGCCACCGGCCGCCGGGTTGGTCGTCGTAGCGCATGTACCGCGTGGACTGCTCGAGGTACGCGGCCAGGCGTCCCCACTCGACCGCCTTCGCGAGGAGCTGGCTCGCCTGCTCGCACGCGAGGTGCACGCCACCGAGCTGCGCGACCGAGTCGTCCCCGTACTCGAAGAACACGTTGTCGTACAGGCGCTCGGCGCGCTCGGTGCCGACGTGACCGGTGACGGCGAACCCCTCGACGTCCCTCGCGAACTCGTCGAGGAACAGCCGGCGGATCGACTTCGTCGTGCGGGAGTACCGTGCGAACAGTGCGCCCTTGACGACCTCGGGCAGGTTCGTGAGCGCGAACACCGGCCCCTCGAGGTTGGTGAAGTACGGCTCCAGGCGGGCACGCTCCTCGGGCGTGAACCCCTCGACGACGTACCAGAGCGGCACCCGCTCAGCCTCCGGTCGGTCCCGTCGGCGCCTCGTTCGAAGGCAGGAAGATGAGCACCTGGCTCCCCGCCTCGACCGGCGTGTTCGCGGCCGGGTCCGTATCCACCACCTTGTTCCCGTTCGGGCAGAGCGGGTTCGGCGGCAGCTGCTCGTCCGCGACGACCGGCTCGAGACCCGCGTCCTGGATCCGTGCCTTCGCCTGGCCCAGGCTGAAGCAGACGACGTCTGGGACCGCTCGCTGCCCCGGTCCGGTCGAAACGAAGATCGTGACCTCGGAGTTGAACGGCGCGTCGATGCCGGCGGCCGGGTCGGTCCCGACCACGTCACCCTCGGGCACGGTGTCGCTCGCCTGGTCCTCGAACCCGGCGACCACGAAGCCCTCCGCCTCGAGCGCGGCCTGCGCCTCATCCGGCGAGAGGCGCTCGGTCGGCGGGATCGTGACCGAGTCCGGCGCCACGAGCACCGTGAGCGTGACGGCCGTCCCCTCGGCGACCTCCTGGTCGGCGGCGGGATCCTGCTCGACGACGGTCCCGGGCACCTGTGTCGCCGGGTCCTCGATCGGGACCTCGATCCGCTCCTCGGCGATCGTGAGCCCTTCCGCGGTCAGCGTCTCCTCGGCGACGCGCACGCGTTCGCCGACCACGTTCGGCACGACGACGAGGGTGGGCGTCGGCGAGGTGTCGTCCCCGCCCATGATGTCGCTGGCGAACAGCCAGAGCAGCAGCGCGATCGCGAGCAGGATGCCGCCGATCACGAGGACCGGGATCCACCAGCGTGAGCGCTCGGGCTCGGGCGGCGGCATCACCTGCGTGCCACCCCCGGCCGGAGCCATCACCTGTGTCGCCGCGGGGGGCGGCGCGAGCAGCGGCGTGGTCTGGACCGGCATCCCGCGGCGGACGCGGTCGAGGTCCGCACGGAACTCCTCTGCGGACTGGTATCGGTTCGCCGCGTTCTTCGCCAGCGCGCGCAGGATCACCGCGTCGAGGTCGGGGGTCACGTCCCGGTTCAGCTTCGAGGGGAGGGTGGGCTGTTCGAGCACGTGCTTCGAGGCCACGGCCACGGGGGAGTCGCCCAGGAACGGGGGACGGCCTGCGACCATCTCGTACAGGACGCACCCGAGCGAGTAGATGTCCGAGCGCCCGTCGACCGGCTGGCCCTGCGCCTGCTCGGGCGACAGGTATGACGCGGTCCCCAGGATCGACGCCGTCTGCGCCACCGTCTCGGCCGTCGTGGTCATGCGCGCGATGCCGAAGTCGGCCACCTTCACCTGCCCGGTCGGCGTGAGCATGATGTTGCCGGGCTTGATGTCGCGGTGGATGACCCCTTGGGCGTGCGCGGCCGAGAGCGCGCCACACACGTCCTCGGCGATCTCGATCGCGCGGTCGGGCATGATGCGGCCGCCACCGGCGAGGTAGTCCTCGAGCGTTCGGCCCTCGACGTACTCCATCACGATGAAATGCACGCCACCGTCCGTCCCAGTGTCGAAGACGCTCACGACGTTGGGGTTCGACAGGCGCGCGGCCGCCTGGGCCTCGCGCCGGAAGCGCTGGACGAACGACTCGTCCTCCGCGAACTGCGGCGCGAGCAGCTTGATCGCGACCTGCCGGCCGAGGACGGTGTCGGTGCCCTCGTAGACCTTCGCCATGCCGCCCCGTCCGAGCTCGCGCTCGACCCGGTATCGGCCCGCGAGGACCGGTTGCTCGCTCACGGTCTCCCCCTCATCGGTTCAGGGCGGCCTCCATGACCGCCCTGGCGATCGGCGCCGCCAGCGCGCCACCGGTCGCCTCGCTGCCAAGGCTACCGCCGTCGAGGACGATCACCGCGACGGCGATCTCGGGATCTTCCGCCGGTGCGAACGAGACGAACCAGGCGTGCGGGTCCTCACCCTCCCCGTGCTGGGCCGTCCCGGTCTTGCCGGCGACGCTCACGCCGGGGATCCGGGCCGCGGTGCCGGTCCCGCTCTCGACGACCTGGACCATCATCGCGGTGAGGAGCGCCGCGTTCACCTGGGTCATCGGGCGGGACTGGATCTCGGGGGCGAAGGTCTTGACGACCTGGCCGTCGGGGGCGCGGACCTCGGTCACCAGGCGTGGACGCATCATCACGCCGCCGTTCCCGATCGCGCCGGCCACGAGCGCCATCTGGAGCGGGTTCGCCGCCACGTTGTCCTGGCCGATCGCCGAGAGCGCCACCGCCGGCCGCCGGTCCTCGAAGTACGAGGGGTCGGGGAAGACGCCCTCCTGGAACGGAACGTCGAACGGGACGTCACCCGTGGTGGCCGTCGGCGCGAACCCGAACGCGTACGCCTGCTCCGCGAGTGCCTCGGCACCGAGCTCGACCCCGATCCCACCGAAGACGACGTTGCACGATTGGCGGATCGCCTCGGCGAGCGTGATCCGAGAGCCACCCGAACACGTCACCCCGCCGAAGTTCGAGAGGGTCTCGCTCGTGTCGGGGAGGTCGAGCACGTGGGGGTTCGGCCACAGGCTCGCGGGACCGTAGCCGTTCGCGAGCGCAGCCGCGGCGACGACGATCTTGAACGTCGAGCCCGGCGGGTACAGCTCGTCGCTCGCTCGGGACCGCAGCGGCTTGTCCGGGTCGGCGTTCAGCTCTTCCCACGTCCGGCGGATCTCGTCGGGGTCGTGCGAGGACAGGGGGTTCGGGTCGTAGGACGGGTTCGCGACGAGCGCGAGGACGTTGCCGGTGCGTGGGTCCAGCGCCACCACCCCGCCCGGCAGGTCGCCGAGCGCCCGTGCCGCGGCCTGCTGCAGCTCGGGGTCGATGCTGGTGATGATCGACGCCCCACGTTTCGGCCGGCCGAGGACCATGTCGGTGAGCGTTTGGGGGAGCAGCTCCGGCGCCTCGCCGGCGAGGTACTCGTTGAACGACTGCTCGAGGCGGCTCCGGCCGTACACGAACGAGTAGTAGCCGGTGACGAACCCGTTGAGCTGCCCCTGCGGGTAGCGTCGCTCGAACCGCAGCTCGCCGGGACTCCGCTTGCTCAGGGCCAGGATCGTGCGGCCATCGGCGGCGAGGATCTGACCGCGGTCCACTTCGTACTCCGCGATGAGCTGGCGCTTCGCGTTCGCGGGGTTGTCGGCCAGACGATCGGCGGAGACGACCTGGATGTACGTGATCTGGGCGACGAGGATCACGAACAGGACCCCGAGCGCGACGGCGAGCTGCCGGACCTGCCGTTCCATCAGCCGCCCCTCCTCGGGCGGACGGGCGCCGGCCCCGCGGACACGCGGACGAGCAGCGCGAGCAGGACGAAGTTGGAGACCAGGCTCGATCCCCCGTAGGACATGAACGGCAGCGTCACGCCGGTCAGGGGGATCACGCGGGTGACACCGCCGACGATCACGAACGTCTGCAGCGCCACCGCCGTCGACAGACCCGTCGCGAGCAGCCGGCCGAACGCGTCGGGGCTCGCGAGGGCGGCACGCAGCCCCTTGCCGACGAGCACGAGGTACAGCAGGAGGACGCCCGCCGTCCCGAGCATCCCGAGCTCCTCGCCGATCGCCGCGAAGATGAAGTCGGTGGACGCGAACGGGACCAGGTCCGGCGAACCCCGCCCGAGCCCCTCGCCGACGAGCCCCCCCGTGCCCATCCCGAACTGCGCCTGCGCGAGCTGGCCGTAGCCGACGTCGAAGACCTTCGCAGGGTCGAGCGCGTGCAGCCATACGTCGACGCGCAGCTGGACGTGGTCGAACGCCTGGTACCCGAACCACGCCCCGATCGCGAACAGCAGACCGCCGATCACCAGGTACGCGGCCCGCCCGGTCGCCACCCACAGCATCACGACGAAGATCCCGAAATACAGGAGCGACGCGCCCAGGTCGCGCTGGATGAACAGGACGGCGAGCGAGGCGGCCCACGCGAGGAGCACGGGCATGAGGTGCTTGGCCGGGGGCAGGCGAAGCGGTCCCACGCCGCCCGTCGCCACGCGGAGGAGCTCGCGCTTCTGCGTGAGGTACGACGCCAGGAACACGACGATGAGGACCTTGCCGATCTCGGAGGGCTGGAAGCCGATCGGCCCGATCCTCACCCACAGACGCGCGCCGTTGATCGTCCGGCCGATGCCCGGGAAGATCGGCAACAGGAGCAAGACGATACCGAGCAGTCCGATCGTGTACGTGTATGCGTCGAGCTGGCGGTGGTCGCGCACGAAGAAGAGCGTGGCGCAGAACGCCGCCAGGCCGATCGCCACCCACGTGGCCTGCTCGGCTGCCAGGCCGCCGGAGAGCCGGAAGATCGTCGCGAACCCCAGTCCCGTGAGGACCGCGGCGGTAGGGAAGAGCGCGGGGTCGGCGCTCGGAGCGTACCGGCGGATCGTGAACGCGGCCGCGGCGAACCCGATCGCGAAGATCGAGCCGTACAGCGCGATCGTGACCGGCACCTGGCCGCGCTTGCCGAGCCCGGCCAGCACGTACGCACCGAGCGCGATCACGAGCGCGAGGATGGTGAACGCGATCGCCGCGCCGGGGCGTGGCCTGCCTCTCGGGACGGCCGACTGGCTCACGGCGACGGCTCCGAGACGCCGCCGGCCGCCGCGACGTCTTGTCGGATCCGCGCGACGATGGCGTCGGCCTCGGTCCGGTCGTTCGCGGTGATCCCCTCGTCCAGGTCCCGGTACAGCGCGAGCGCCTGCGCCTCCTCTGCCGGGATGGTGGTCTCGACGACGACGTGGTGCAGGTCGAAGCCGGCGACCTCCGTCGGCATGCCGCGGAAGACCGCGACCCGGCTGTCGCTCACGCCGACGTACCACTGGGCGTCGAGGTACATCCGGAACCCCACGAACGCGACGACGAGGACCGCGACGACGACGCCGGCCCAGAGGGCGACTCGAGGCCAGCGGATGCGGTTGGACAGAGGTCCCCGGGGTGGGGGGGACTCCCGCTCCGCCGACCCAGTCGGCTCCCCGGGACCTCCCCGCCCTCCCGTGTCGGTGGTTACCCTCGTCGCGCGGGGGTCGCCGGGGCGTGGGATCGTTCGGGTTTCCGTGCCCGCGTCGCGTGCTTCGGTTCCTCCCTCGGCTCCGATGTCGGCGTGGAAGTCGAGGAGGATGACGGTGATGTTGTCGATGCCGCCGGCCTCGTTGGCATCAGCGACGAGGCGGCGGACGGCGGCGTGAGGGTCGGGCTCCGTGGTCAGGACCTGCGCGATGTGACGGTTCGGCAGCATGTCGTGGAGGCCGTCGCTGCAGATCAGGAGGCGGTCGCCGGGGCGCGGCTCGACCTGGAGCTCGTCGACGTCGACGCTGGGATCGACGCCGACGACACGGATGAGGATGTTGCGATGCGGGTGGACCTCGGCTTCGGCGGGGGTGAGCTCGCCCTCGGAGACCATGCGCTGGACGAGCGTGTGGTCCTCGGTGAGCTGGCGGAGCTCGCCGTCGCGCAGGAGGTACGCCCGCGAGTCGCCGACGTGGGCCAGGTGCACGCGGTCGCCCTCGAGGGCGGCGACGGTGAGCGTCGTCCCCATGCCCGAGACCGCCCGATCGGCCATCGAGCGCTCGAAGACCGCTCGGTTCGCCTCGCGCACGAGCTCGGCCAGCGTCCCCTCGCCGGTCGGGAACAGGCGCTCGACCGTCTCGATCGCGATCCGCGAGGCGACCTCCCCGCCGCGGTGGCCGCCCATCCCGTCGGCGAGCGCGAAGAGCGGCGTGTCGGCGACGTACGTGTCCTCGTTGCCGTCGCGGACCTGACCGATGTCGGTCGCGGCGGCGGCGACGACCCTCACGGCACGTCCCTCATCGACGGAGCTCCAGGACGGTCTTGCCGATCTTCACCACGTCGCCGGCGTGGACCTCGACGGGGGCACCGACCCGCCGATCGTTCAGGTACGTCCCGTTCGTGGAGCCGAGGTCCTCCAGCATCCAGGCACCGTCTCGCGCGGAGAGCTTCGCGTGGCGCTGGCTCGCATACGTGTCCTCCAGGCGCACCTGGCAGGCCTCGGCCCGCCCGATCTCCAGGCCGTCCGAGAGGCGGAACGTCCGCGGCTTGCGCGCCTCCGGCGCGTGCACCACGAGCGCGGTCGGCGCCCGCCCGCCGCGCGGTGGTTTCGCCTTCGCCTTCTGGGCCCTCGGCGCCGCCGTCTGCCCGGCGGGCGCCCGCCGTCCCGCCAGGTCGGCACCGACCGAGCGCACGGCGCGGTAGATGAAGAAGTACAGCAGCGCGACGAGGGCGTACTTCAGGACGGACAGCACGAACGGCGACACCTCAGCCCCTCCGGAACTCGAGCACCGTGCTGCCGATCGTGATGCGATCGCGGTCGGCGAGGGCCCGCTCGCGGACGGGTTCGCCGTTCACGAGCGTCCCGTTCGTCGAGCCCAGGTCGGCCACGACGAAGCCGTCGTCGCGGCGGACGATCTGCGCGTGCCGACGCGAGGCGCCGGGGTCGGTCAGGACGATCTCGCACTCGGCCAGCCGACCGATCGTCGTCGTCGCGCGAAGGCGGAAGGTATCGGTCACCCGATCACCATCCAGCAGCACGAGCCCGGCGTCGCCGGCGGCGGGCACGGCCGGGGGCATCTCGCCCTCGCCCTCGACGAAGGTCGCCGAGCACCGGAACCGGCCCCGCCCGAGGTCGGGGTCCACCTCGAGCTCCACCGTGGGTGGGCCGACGAGCCCCCACCCCCGCTCGAGCGCTGTCTCGCGGACCACGCGCTCGAGCTCGGCCACGATCGCCTGCTCGGCCTGCTCGAAGCGGCCGCCGTCCTCCTCGGACAGCGAGAACACGAAGCGGTTCGGCGCCCAGACGTCCCGCACGCCGACCGTCTTGCCCGAGTCCATCTCGCGCATCACGCGCTTCGCGAGCTCCACCGGCTGCAGCCCCGAACGGAACGTGCTCGCGAAGAACCCCTCGACGAGGTTCCCGAGTCGGCGTTCGAATTCGCGCAGGATCGGCACGGCGGCGAGTGGTCGCGGGGGGCTTGCCCGTCGACGGCCTATCGTACCCTGCGTCCACGGCCCCCCTCGGAGACCCGTACGCGCACCGTCCATCCGACGGCCGACTGCTACCATGCGCAACGCGCGGGCGAGTGGCGGAATATGGCAGACGCGCAGGATTCAGGTTCCTGTGAGGGCAACCTCGTGGGGGTTCAAGTCCCCCCTCGCCCACCGATCCCGTCCGGTTCCGGCGGCCGCGCGCGCTACGGCTCCGAGCTCGGCTGGGGCATGCCGGTGATCTCGGGCACGCCCACCTCGACCGGGACGGGCGGCGCCAGCGGACGCCGGAGCACCCGGGCGAACAGGGTCAGCGACGGCACGCGGAGCACGCCGGCGATCACGATGGCGGCGGGAACGCCCCATGCGACGGCGGCCAACCCGATCGCCGGCCCACCGGCGATCTGACCGATCGCGTCCATCTGGCCGGCCATCGAGTTCACGGTCGCCCGGGTCGAGGGCTCCAGCCCCCGGTTCAGCCAGGCCGTGAACACCGGCCCCCGGACCTCGCGCAGGAGCGAGACGACCCAGAACGCGCCGAGCGCGAGCCAGAACCCGTGGGCCAGGCCGAACGCGACGACCGCCGCGACGAGCAGCACCTCGATGCCGGCGAGGACCTTCGTCGCCTCGGCGCGATCCGCCAGGTCCGCGCGCCGCTTCAGCAACTCGGCCGCGACGAACGCGAGCCCGAGGCCGACGGCCTCGATCACCCCGAACCAGACGACGAGGCCGAGGCGCCCGGTCTCGGGGAACGACGTGCCCTCGAGCAGATGGAGCGTCCACAGGCGGTCGAACCCCTCGGTCGCCGCGCCGTGCAGGATGGCGACGGCGAACACCAGGATCAGGAAGTGGCTCCGCTGGACCGCGCGGACGGAGGTGCGGAAGGTCTCGCGCATCCGCGTCCGCTGTCCCTTGGCGGCGCGGTGGAAGTGGTCCTCGGGCATCCGTAGCACCAGGTAACCCGTGAGCAGGAGGAACCCGATCCCGCTCGCTACGAACGGCACCCCGAGGCCCAGGGCGCCGAGGCCGACGGCCGTGGGGATGCCGACCAGCGCGCCGAGCTGCCACCACTGTGCCCCGCGCACGTACAGCTTCGCCGCGGCCTCCTCGCCGACCTCGTCCGTGATCCAGGCCTCATAGGCGCCGCTCGCGAACGCCGCGCCGACGCCCCAGAGCGCCTGCCCGAGCACGAGGAACGGGAAGCTCGTGACCGCGCCGGTGATCACGTAGCCGATGCCGGTGAGGGCGCCTCCGATCTGGATCGACAGGCGCCGGCTCACCGTGTCGGCCACCACGCCGGTCGGGACCTCGGACAGCAAGACCGTGCCCTCGAGCACCGTGCCGAGGATCAGCAGCCGGAACGGCCCAAGTCCCGCCTCCACGATGAGGTAGACGGAGAAGACCGTGCCCATGAGGGTGAACAGGAAACCGCTCACTGCCTCGGTCCACAGGTAGACGGTCGACGCGGGCAGCTTGGTGTGGCCGGTCATCGATCTTCCTCCACGGCTCGGGACGCGGCGTCACGTCCGTCCGGACGGGGGACGAGCACCACGCGAGCGGAGCTCGCGCACGGGTCCGAGGGTGCTCGTGGAGGGAGTCAAGACATCGCGGGCCATGGTGCGGGACCGCCACGAGGACGTCAACCGTCCTCGGCCGCTCGGAGAGACCTGCCGGCTCGTCCGGACACGGATCCGGACGACGTACCGGACGCGAATGTCGAGTAGCGTTGTCAACGTGGGAGCGCAACCTCAACGTCCGGGGTAGACTGCCACCGTGGATCTCACGCTCTCCAAACGGGGCGACTACGTCCTGCGAGCCGCGATCTACCTGGCCAGGACGAGGGACGGGAGCGGCGGGTACAGCAAGATCCGGGAGGTCGCCGACGCGATGGCGCTCCCGCGCTCGTACACGCCGCAGTTGCTCGGCGTGCTCGCGAAGGCGGGGCTCGCCGAGGCGAAGGCCGGGCGCGTCGGTGGGTACCGCCTGATCCGCGACCCCGACTCGATCACGGTGCTCGAGGTCATCGAGGCGGCCGAGGGCTACCTGAGCTCTCGGCGTTGTCCGATGCGCGGCGGGCCATGCCACTGGGACGACGTCTGTGCGCTCCACCCCACCTGGGTCAAGGCCTCCGAGGCCATCCGCTCGACGCTGCAGCGGACGAGCCTGGCCGATGTCGCGGCCGTCGACCGGCGCCTCGCCGGAGGCGAGGTCGTCGTCCCCGCTCCGACCCGGGGACACCGCCCCCGAGCCGGCAGCGCGCGCAGCTCGGGACGCTGAACGCGATCCGTTCTGCTCCCTCCGGGCCGAACGGGGCCTCACGCGCGGGTCGTTCGACCCTCCGATGCGCCGGTCCCAGGGCGTACCACTTGGTGTCGGGAGGTACGGCATGGCCGCGTGGCAAGGGTTCGAGCAGTGTCCCGGCTGCGGGTACGACATCTTCACGGGGGAGGGGGTTCGTTCGTGCTCGTGGGGCGAGTGTCCCTACCTGCCCGAGGAGCTCGACGTGTTCTGCCCGTGGTGTCGGTTCAACTTCTTCACGATGGAGGGGAACCCCCCGTGCGCGGACCCCTTGGCGTGCGAGCACGCGAAGGAGCCGCTCGAGCACGTCGTGAACCTGCGGAAGCTCGCCGAGGAACGCCCCGCGGGCTGAGCAGCGCTCAGGGGCCCGCGCGCAGTCCCTCGGGAACGGCGGTGGTGGGCTGGTCCAGGTTCGGGTGCTTGGCGGGCAGCGTCACGGTGAAGCGGCTGCCCTCGCCCTCGACGCTGTGGACCTCGATCGTCCCGCCGAGGTGTTCGAGCAAGTCCTGCACGAGTGACAGGCCGAGTCCCGCGCCGCGGAACGTCCGCGTGCTCGACTGGTCCACCTGGTAGAAGCGCTCGAAGATCCTCGGCAGCTCGTCGGCGGGGATGCCGATCCCGTGGTCCTGCACCCAGAACACGATCGCGCCGTCGCGCGAGATCGCCTCGAGCTCGCAGGGCGACCCGTCGGGGGAGTACTTCATCGCGTTGTCGACGAGGTTCTGCAGGACCTGCGACAGGAGCTGCCGGTCGGTCGTGAGGACCGGCAGGTCGTCGGCGAGGCGGACCTGGACCCTCGACGCCTCGGCGCCGAGGCTCTCGATGACCTCACGCACGAGGTCCTCGAACAGCACGCGCCCGAGCGCGAGCGGCAGCTGCCGGCTCTCGATCCGGGAGGCCGTGAGGAGGTTCTCGACCAGGCGCTGCAACCGGTCGCCCTGGCGTTCCATGCGTTCGAGGAACTCCTCGCGCATCACGGCGTCGTTCGCGAACTCCGGCTGCCGGAGGGTCTTCGCGTAGCCGATCAGGGCGGTGACCGGCGTCCGGAGCTCGTGCGAGACCACCGCGACGAACTCGCCCTTCATCCGGTTGAGCTCCCGGAGCTCGTCGACCGTGTGGTGTTCCTTCTCGAGCAGCTCCTCGAGCCGCTCCGCCTGGTTCGCGAGGATCTCGTTCTGCTCGGCCAGCCGGTCGGCGAGGCCGCGGCTCCGGAAGTACATCTGCCGGGCGAACACGAGCGGCCCGAGGAACACGATGACCGACCAGAACCCGTCGACCAGGAAGAAGTGCGCGATGACTGCCCCGAACAGCCCGAGCCCGATGTAGGACAGGAGGAACTCGTAGGGCGCCGCGCCGTGCATCATCCGCAGGACCCGTCCCACGCCGATCCCGCGGAACAGCGCCTGGTGCGTCGCGACACTGAGCGCGTTGATCACGTACGCGGCGATCGCCGCGATGACGACGCCGACGACGAGCCGACCGACCTGGCCGTCGGGCTCGGCCACCAGGACCTGCCCCTGGGGCTCGGCCACCAGGTGGAACAGGTAGCTGCTCGCCGCCGTGGAGGCCGCCATCTGCGCGCGGTTGAACACGGCCCGCAACGGCGGCATCTGCAGCCGCAGCTCTCGGGGGTCGAACGATCCGAGGAACGCGATGACGGCGGCGACCGGCGGCGGATAGATGATCGCCACGCCGAGCAGGATCGGGAAACTGAGCGAGAGCTGCATCCCGCCCCACGCCGGGACGGGGATCAGGTCGACCACCGCGACCGTGACGATGAAGAGGAGGACCGAGCTCTGGAACAGCTCATCGCGCTCGTCCGGGAGCGAGACCACCAGGTAGACGACGACGGGCACGATGTACAGAACCTGGAACAGGGCCGAGCGCCAGTTGTCGCGCTCGGGCCTCGGGCGGGCCGGCTCGGTCTCGGGCGTCATGCCGACGGTCCCTCCTCACCCGGCGACGGCCCGACCGGCTCGGGCTGCTGATCCTCCGGCTCGTCTGGGCGGCCGGAGCCGATCCGGTGGGGGCCCCGGCGCATCGCGACGATCAGGAACCAGGCCACGCCGAGGAGCACCGCGATGTCCCCGACGCTCACCACCTGACGGATCGGCGGCCCGACCGGGATGACGTCCCCGAGGGCCGTCAGCCGGTCGTCGGGGCGCTCGAGGTGGTGCTTCGGGCTGTCGAGCTCGCGAAGCTCCGAGAGCGTGGCCGCCTGCCCCGAGGCGACCACGGCCTCTCGCGAGACCGGCATCCCCTCGTTCACGGTGATCACGACGAAGTTCAGGAGCAGGCCCGCGAGGATCAGCACGAACCCCGGGAGACGCCAGTTCGCCCCGCACACGACGAACAGGCACAGGAACGAGGCCGTGAGGACCAGGTCCCCGGCGTCGCCGTGGACCGGGAGGAACTGGAGCGCGACCCCGATCACGCCCAGCCATCCCAGGCGGAACCGGTGCTCCGCGAGATTTGCGAGCCGACCGCCGGCGAGCAGGCCGATCGCGATGGCGCCCACGAACACGACGAGCAAGAGCCGGACCATCCTGGCCCCTTTATGACACGCGGGCCGGAGCGTGCCAATGGCTCTCCCGGGCGATCTGCCGTCCCCTCAGGTGACCGGGCGCAACGGAACGGCGGGCTCGAACGGCTCCTCGTGCCCGAGCAGCACCCGCAGGACGTCCGGGAAGTCCAGCCGGTGGGTGCCCGCTCCGTAGCCGACCGCGTCGACGACCATCGGCGGGAGGTCGCCGTAGCTCTCGGCGGTTCCGGCCAGGATGGCCGCCCCGGTCGTCGTGGTCAGCTCGGCCGCGGCACCCTTCGAGTACACGGGTGCCCCCTTCAGCAGCTCGATGACCACGGGGGACGGGATCGGCATCGCGCCGTGCTCGGTCCGGGCCATGCCCAAGCCCGTCGGCACGGCCGAGGCCAGCACGCGCTCGACGCCGAGGAGCGTGAGGGCGAGCGCGGTGCCGACGACGTCCACGAGCGAGTCGATCGCGTCGGCCTCGTGGAACGTGACGGCCTCGACGTCTTTGCGGTGGACCTTCGCCTCTGCCTCGGCGAGCGCGCGGAAGATCCTCTGCGACAGCCGGAGCGCCTCCGGCGGCAGGTCGGCGCCGTCCAGCAGCGCTCGGATGCTGCCGTACGTGCGGATCACGCCGACGGATGAGCTCCGCACGCCGACGCGGAGCGCGCGGATGCCCTGCTCATCGACCTCGGTGACCTCGATCTCGAACGGCTCCAGCTGCAGCTTGTCGAGATGCGCGCGTACCTCCCCGAAGTCGGCGCCGGCGTCGACGAGCGCCCCGAGCGCCATGTCGCCCGAGATGCCGGCGATGCAGTCGAAGTACGCGGTCCTCACGCCCGGCCCCCCTTGAGGTCGTATAGTCTAGGACCTCGCAGAACCCCAGGTAGATGCCCGAAATCCTCGGGGGAGTTCGCACCGTGACGTTCTCGGACAAGACGCTGACCCTGCTGGTGCTCATCTCGCTCGCCCTCGGTGCGTTCGCGCTCGTGCTGAGCGCCCTCGGTCAGGGGCGGCGACGGACGGAGCCCGCCGGCCCGATCCAGCTCGACGACGCGCTGCGGGGGATCCTGGAAGGACACGCCCGCGGGATCAAGCGGCTGGAGGCCGCCGTCCGCTCGCTCCACGCTACCGATCAGGGACAGCAGCAGCAGATCGAGGGGGCGGTGCGCAAGGTCGGCCTGGTCCGGTACGACGCGTTCGAGGACGTGGGCGGACGCTTGTCCTTCTCGTGCGCGCTGTTGGACGATCACGGCAACGGCGTCGTCGTCACCTCGATCAACGGGCGGCAGGACACCCGGGTCTACGCCAAGCCCATCATGGGTGGGCGAAGCAGCTACAACCTGTCAACCGAGGAGGAGGAGGCGATCCGACAGGCGCTCGCGAGACCCCGGGAGGCGGTGCAGGCGACGTGATCTGGCGGCGCGAGGACGCCGAGGCCGCAACGGAGGCGGAGGCACGACCGGAGACAGGGGGACGACGCATGGCGGAGCAACACGACGCTGAGGTCACGATCGTCGGTCAGGGAGCCAAGCTCGAGGGCACGGTCGTCTCGGCCGGATCGCTCCGGATCGACGGGCAGGTGAAGGGCCAGATCAACGCGGACGGCGATGTCGCTTTGTCACCGCAGAGCCAGGTGGAGGCGGACATCCGCGCCCAGAACGTGGTCGTCGCGGGACGCTTCAAGGGCAGCATCGTCGTGAAGGGGCGTGCCGAGATCTCCCGTGGCGGCCGGGTCGACGGCAACATCACGTCGAAGACCCTCGTCGTCGAGGAGGGCGCGACGTTCCAGGGTCAGAGCGTCATGGACCAGCCCCAGTCGGGGCAGGCGCCGGCGGCGCCGGCGAAGCCCGAGTCCCGCGCGGAGCCCGAAAAGGTCGGCTAGTGCTCGATGTCAGGGCGATCCGGGAGGATCCCGAGCCCTTCCGACGCGGTCTGGCCAGGCGGGACCTCGCCGACGCGGTCGACCGGATCCTCGAGGCGGACCAGCGTCGGCGCACGCTCACCGCTCGCGTCGAGGAGCTCCGCGCCGTGCAGAACCGGACGTCGAAGTCGATCGGGCGGGCGCAGGGCGACGAGAAGAAGGCGCTGATCGCGGAGGCCGCCGCCGCCTCGGCAGAGCTGAAGGGCCTGGAGCCCGAGCTCGCGGAAGCGGACGCGGCGCTCGCCGCGCTCCTGGCCGAGACGCCCAACGTCCCGCACGAGAGCGCCCCCGACGGGTTCACGGAGGAGGACGCGGTCGAGATCCGCCGCCAGGGCGAGCCGGCCTCGTTGGGGTTCGAACCGCGCGACCACGTCGCGCTGGGCGAGCTGCTCGGCATCCTCGACACGGAGCGCGGCGCGCGGACGAGCGGGTCTCGGTTCGTGTACCTGCTGGGTGACATCGTCCATGTCCAGTTCGCGTTGGCGCGGCATGCCCTGGACATCGTCGTGACGAACGGCTTCCTGCCCGTCCTCCCGCCGGTCCTCGTGCGCGAGGACGCGATGTACGGCACGGGCTTCCTGCCCACGGACGAGGTGAACCTGTACGTCACCACCGAGGACCAGCTCTATCTGGTCGGAACGTCCGAGGTCTCGCTCGCCGCGTATCGGATGGGCGAGATCCTCGACGAGTCCGATCTCCCGCTGCGGTACGCGGGCTACTCGACCTGCTTCCGGCGCGAGGCCGGCACGTACGGCAGGGACATGGGCGGCATGTTCCGGGTCCACCAGTTCGACAAGATCGAGATGTTCAGCTTCTGTCGGCCCGAGGAGTCCTGGGACGAGCACGAGTTCATGGTCGGCATCGAGGAGGAGATCGTCGGCAACCTCGAGGTGCCCTACCGCGTGGTGAACACGGCGGCTGGGGATCTGGGGGCCGCCGCCGCGAAGAAGTACGACATCGAGGTCTGGCTGCCGGGGCAGGCGAGGTACCGGGAGCTGACGTCGTGCTCGAACTGCACCGACTACCAGGCCCGCCGCATGCAGACGCGCGTACGGCGGGTCGACGGGACCGTCGAGCCTCTCCACACCCTGAACGGGACGGCCACGGCGATGTCGCGGACGCTGATCGCGATCATGGAGAACCACCAGCGCGAGGACGGCTCGGTGGCGCTGCCGGCGGCGCTCCATCCGTACCTCCCGCCGACGATCCGCGAGCTGCGGCCGCGCGACGAGGTGCGAGCCTAGGCGTCCGCGTCCATCCCGAGCGCCCGGAACGCCTGTCCCGCCAGACGCTCGTAGCGCTCCTCGAGTGCGCGCAACCGCTCCTGGGCGGCCCGGCGCTCGGTCACGTCGAGCGCGACCCCGTGCCAGTACCGCGGACGCCCGCCGGCGTCGGTGACGAGCACGGCGTGGCTGTGGAGCCAGACGACCCTCCCGTCCTTGGCGATGACGCGGTACTCCTCGTCGAAAGGCTCCCCGGTCCGCTCGGCGCGCAGGTCCGCCTCCACGACCCGGTCGTGGTCGTCGGGGTGCAGCAGCCGATCGAAGTGGGAGGGATCGGCGATCAGCTCGTCGGCCGAGTACCCGATGATCTCCTCGGTCTGCGGTGATAGGTAGAGGAGGGCCGCCTCGCCCCGCCGCTGCGTGGGGGCCTGGATGTACACGATGGCCGGGATCTGCTCGACGAGCGTGCGGTACCGATCCTGCGCCTCGCTGACGGTTCTGGCCGTCGCCCTCTCGTCGGAGATGTCCACGGCCAGACCCTGGTAGACGCGCGGGTGTCCGGCCGCATCTCGCTCCAGCACCCGTCCGCGATCCCGGATCCACACGCTGGAGCCGTCGGCGCGGAGCATGCGGTACTCGGCGACCCACGGGTCGCCGTGGGCGGCGATCTCGGCCGACAGCGCGACCATCCGCTCGCGGTCGTCGGGGTGGACGCTCGCGAGCCAGTCCCTCTCCGTCTGCCAGGCCTCCGGCTCGAGACCGAGGATCTCGCGGATCTGGGGGCCGACGTACGTGAAGAGGGAGTCGGCCGTCCCCGGTCGCGACTGCGCGACGTAGATGATCCCGGGCACCTGCTCGGTGAGGTCGCGGTACCGATGCTCGGACTCGACCGCCTTGGCCTCGGCCTCCTTACGGGCGGTGATGTCGAGCATGACGCCCTGGAGCAGGCTGGGGGCGCCATCCGGTCCCCGGCTCATGAGCACCGACTCGTCCTGCACCCACACGATGTGGCCATCCTTGTGCAGGTAGCGGTACTCCATGCTGAACGGCTCGCCGGTCGTCTCCGAGCGGATCGTGGCGGCGAGGACCGCTCGACGGTCGTCCGGGTGGATCCGGTCGATCCAGAAATCGGGGTCGCGGTGCCACTCCTCGACGGTGTACCCGAGCAGTCCCTCGATCCGCGGACTCGTGTACGCCTCGCCGATCGCCGCGCCGACGCCCCACGTGTACGTCACGGCCGGGATCTGCTCGGCGAGAAGGCGATACTTGCGCTCGGCCTCGGCCAGGTCGGTCTCGGCTCGTCGCCGTTCGGCGATCTCGAGCGCCATGAGCTCGTTCGCCTCCGCCAGGTCGCCGGTGCGGGCCTCGACACGTCGCTCGAGCTCGTCGTGGGCGCGCCGCAGCTCGGCCTCCGCCTCCTTGAGCTCGGTGATGTCGAGCTGCACCCCCTGCCAGTACCGTGGGCGCCCCTCCGCGTCGCGCACGAGCCTGGCGACGTCGCGGAACCAGACCGCACGACCGTCGCTCGCGATCAGGCGGTACTCGCGGCTCCACGGCTCCCCGGATTCGTTGTGCGCGTCGAGCGCCGCGAGGGCCGGCTCTCGGTCATCGGGGTGGAGCAGCTCCATCCAGATGTCGGGCTGGTCGAGCCACTCCTCGCGCGCGTAGCCGAGCGCGTGCTCGACCTGCGGGCTCACCCACAGGGTCCTGCGGTCGTCGTCCGGCGCCACGAGGTAGACCACGGCGGGGAGGTTCTCGACGAGCGCGCGGTACCGCTCGCGTGCCTCCTCGAGCTGTTGCTCGTGGCGCTTGCCGGCGGTGATGTCGTAGAGGACGCCCTGCCAGAAGACGACGCCCCCGTCCGCGTCGCGCACGGGGACGGCGCCGTCGCGGATCCAGACCTCGGCGCCGTCGACTCGGATCATCCGATACTCGCACTCGAAGGACTGACCGCTGGCGCGCGAGGCGCGCCAGGCATCGGCGATCCTCGGCGCGTCCTCCGGGTGGACCAGCCGGTACCAGAGCGACGGGTCGGCGAGGAAGGCCTCCGGCGGATGGCCGAGCACATCGCGGATCTGCGGGCTGAGGTACAGCGAGTCGGGACGCTGGTCGTCCGAGTCGATGTAGACGACCGCCGGCACCCGCTCGACGAGGCTGCGGTAGAGCTGCTCGCTCCAGCCCTGGAGCCGCGGGTCGCTCGGGACGCGGTTCGCCATCGCTCCCATCGTACGGACCCGGGGCGATGGGCGAGTGGGCCGATCGCGCGATGCGTGGATCCCGGCGCTCTAGACTCCCTGCGGGAGGGTGGCCGAGCGGACGAAGGCGACGGTCTTGAAAACCGTTCGCGGGGCGACCCGCGCGTGGGTTCGAATCCCACCCCTCCCGCCGGACCCCCTCACGATGGCAGGAAGCGGGCCATGGCGAAGGCCTTGAGGCACCCTCCGCCGCCCGACACGACGATCTTGCCGTCTCCCTGGATCCCCAGGCCGCCCCATCCTCCCTGGGCACACCCCCGGCCGGTGCCGAAGACCGTCCGAACCCGACCGTCGTCCCCGAATGCCCGGTCCAGCCGACCGCTCGGCCGGTACCGCGCGAGCGCGAACCGTGGGTTCGACCGGCAGGTGCTGCCCGCCGCGACGATCTTGCCGTCGGACTGGATCGCGATGCCCGCGCTCATCCAGTCGCCCCAGGTGATGTCGCTGAAGATGGACACCACCCGCCCGTCGCCGCCGAACGCCGGATCGAGCGTCCCGTCCGGCCGGTACCGCGCGAGCGCCCACCTCGGGTGGGGGACACCCCTGGCCTCGGCGGCGCAGGCCGCGCTGCCACCCTCGACGATCATCCCGTCGGGCTGGATCGCCAGGCCGTACGACTCGTTCGAGCCCGGACAGCGCCGGCTCCGGAAGGAGGTCATCACGCGACCATCGCCGCCGAACGTCGGATCGAGCGTCCCATCGAGCTCGTACCGGACCAGCGCCGCACGTGACGGGAGGGCGTCGGGGATCTCGACGATCCAGTAGGCGGCGGTGCCCGAGACCACGACCTTCCCGTCGGACTGGACCGCGACGTCCGACGCCTTGTCGTACTGCGGTGTGAAGTTCGTCGTGACCCTGCCGTCATCGCTGAACGACGAGTCGAGCGACCCGTCCGTCGCGTACCGGGCGATCGCGAAGCGGGAGTCGATCCCGGCCTTCGTGCAGTCCATCGTGCCGGCGACCACGATCGCGCCCTGCGGGTCGAGTGCGACGCTCTCGGCGTGCGCCGAGCAGTCCTCCGGATCGCCGAAGCCGGTCATGACCGTGCCGTTGTCGCCGAACGTGGGATCGGGTGCCCCGTCCTCCCCGTACCGGGCGATGGCGAACGTCCCGTCTCCGCCACCTGGCGACGGGCACGACGAGACACCGACCGCCACGATCCGGCCGTCCGCCTGGACGACGACGGATCTCGCCTCCTCATCGCAGCCCTCGTCGGCGTGGAAGGTCGTTGTGGCGATGCCATCGCCGGAGAAGGTGGGATCGGGGAGGCCGCTGACCTCGAACCGTGCGACGGCGAAGACCGTGTGTTCCTCTCCCGGATACAGGTAGCCGGCCACCACGATCCTGCCGTCGGGCTGGAAGGCGATCCTGTTGCCACCCGCGAGCCCCTCGAAGAACTCCGTGCTCGCAACGAGGCCGCCGTCGCCGAACGTGGGATCGAGGTCGCCACCCGCGGCGAGCGCCGATGTCTCGAAGGTCCACGCGCTCACCGATAGCACCGCGAGAGCTCCCACCAGCACAACCGTTCTCCGCACCGTCCCCACCGCCTCTCTCGTGGGGGTGCGCTCCGTTCGGCGGGAGCCTGCACCCTCGGATACGAACGGACACGACGACCGTAGGTCGGCCCACGATGGTCGTTGAGGGGCGGTCGACCCCGAGCGGGAGGGCCCCCTTTCCGCCTCCTCACCGACTACCGGGGCGGTGCCGTCCGTATCCTGTCGGCATGAGCGAGAGCGGAACGATCGGCGTGCTCGTGATGGCCTACGGGACCGCGAGCGGACCCGACGACATCGAGCGTTACTACACGGACATCCGCGGCGGCCGAGCGCCGTCGCCCGAGCTCCTCGAGGAGCTGCGGGAGCGGTACGCGGTGATCGGCAACCGGTTCCCGCTCCTCGAGATCACGCGCGCCCAGGCCGAGGGGCTCGAGCGGGATCTGAAGGAGGCCGAGCCGGGTCGGTACCGCACATACCTCGGTATGAAGCACTCGCCGCCGTGGATCGGCGACGCGCTCGAACGGATGCGCGCGGACGGCATCCAGCGAGCGGTCGGCATCGTGATGGCACCGCACTGGTCGGCGATGTCGGTCGGGTCCTACGGCGAGCGCGTCGAGCGCGCCCTGGCCGAACGCGGCGGTCCGACCTTCTCGTTCGTCGAGTCGTTCCACGACCACCCGCTGTTCGTCGATCTGCTCGAGGGTCGGGTGGCGCACGCGCTGGGAACGCTCGGGCCGGCGGAGCGTGAGGACGCGACCGTCGTGTTCTCGGCGCACAGCCTGCCGGTGCGGACCCTCGACGATGGAACGTTGCGCTGCAAGCTCTGCGACGTGTGTTCCGAGGGGTGTCGGTACGAGGCCGGCCTGCGCCAGACGGGGGAGGTCGTCGCGGAGGCGCTGGGCTTGTCCCACTGGACCACCGCCTGGCAGAGCGCCGGCCGCACGGCCGATCCGTGGTGGGGACCGCCGATCGAGGACGTGATCCCGCGGCTCGCGGAGGAAGGTCACCGCGCGGTCGTCGTGTGCTCGGCGGGGTTCGTCGCCGATCACCTCGAGACCCTGTACGACCTGGACGTGGAGTGCCGGCGGATCGCGGAAGACGCGGGGATCCATTTCGCGCGGACGGAGATGCCGAACGCCGATCCCGCGTACACGCGGATGCTCGCGGCAGTGGTCCGCGAGCACCTCTCGGAGACGTCGTGAAGCAGCGGGTGGTGGTCGTCGGGGCCGGCGTCGCCGGCCTCGCGACGGCGTACCGCCTCTGCCGGGCCGACGATCCGCCCGACGTGCTGGTCCTCGAGTCCGACGACTCGGTCGGCGGCAAGGTGCGCTCGGCGGTCGTCGGTGGTCTCGAGCTCGAGGCCGGGCCGGACTCGCTCCTCGCTCGCAAGCCCTGGGCGGTGGAGCTGTGCCGAGAGTTGGGCCTCGGCGACGAGCTCGTCGCACCGGCGCCGGCTCCGACGCACATCTTCACGGAGAAAGGACTCCTGCGGTTCCCGAGCGGCCCCTTCGGCATCTCGACCGACCC
>DASTHN010000048.1:0-9837 GCA_035718185.1 Actinomycetota bacterium | reverse complement strand
TGGCCGGTGATATCATCCGCTCGAAGGCGCTCGACGTGCTCGTCGAGCACGCGGACGTCACACCGGAGGACGGCGCAGCCCCAGAGACGAGGGCTCCGGAGGCGCCATCCGACACCCCCGAGGACAAGCCGGAGGACGCATCATGAAGAACTACCTCGTTCCCGTCGTGATCGAGCAGACCAGCCGCGGCGAGCGCTCGTTCGACATCTACTCGCGCCTGCTGAAGGACCGCATCGTGTTCCTCGGCACGGCGATCGACGACGCGGTCGGGAACCTCATCATGGCGCAGCTCCTGCACCTGGAGTCCGAGGACCCCGACAAGGACATCAACCTGTACATCAACTCGCCGGGCGGTGACATCACCGCGCTGTTCGCGATCTACGACACGATGCAGTACGTGAAGCCCGACGTGTCCACGATCGTGATGGGTCAGGCGGCCTCGGCGGCCGCCGTGCTCCTGCTGGCCGGCAAGAAGGGCAAACGCTACGCGCTGCCGCACTCCCGCGTGCTCCTGCACCAGCCGCACGGCGGAGCCCAGGGCCAGGCGGTCGACATCGAGATCCAGGCCAAGGAGATCACCCGGTACCGCAAGCTCCTCGAGAAGATCATCGCGGAGCACACGGGGCAGGCGCTCGAGAAGGTGGCGAAGGACACGGACCGCGACTACATCCTCACGGCGGAGGAGGCGGTCGAGTACGGGATCGTCGACGAGGTCTTCACCAGCCGGAAGATCGCACCCGAACTCGCAGCGGCAGCCGCGGGGGCGTCGTAGGATTCTGATCGGACGGCCGGGATCCACCCGGCCGCTCGGCTCAGGGGGGCTCGAGCCATGGCGAGGATCGGCGAGTCGGACCTGCTGAAGTGCTCGTTCTGCGGGAAGAGCCAGAAGCAGGTGAAGAAGCTCATCGCCGGCCCCGGCGTGTACATCTGCGACGAGTGCATCGATCTGTGTAACGAGATCATCGAGGAGGAGCTCGCCGAGACCTCCGAGCTGAAGCTCGAGGAGCTCCCGAAGCCGGCCGAGATCCACGCGTTCCTCGACGAGTACGTGATCGGACAGGAGCAGGCGAAGAAGGTCCTGTCGGTCGCCGTCTACAACCACTACAAGCGGATCCAGGTCGGCGCGAAGGACTCGGACGTCGAGCTCCAGAAGTCGAACATCATGATCCTCGGGCCGACGGGGTGCGGGAAGACCCTCCTCGCGCAGACGCTCGCGAAGATGCTGAACGTCCCGTTCGCGATCGCGGACGCCACGGCGCTCACGGAGGCCGGGTACGTCGGCGAGGATGTCGAGAACATCCTGCTGAAGCTGATCCAGGCGGCCGACTACGACGTGAAGAAGGCCGAGACCGGGATCATCTACATCGACGAGGTCGACAAGATCGCGCGCAAGTCGGAGAACCCCTCGATCACGCGCGACGTGTCCGGCGAGGGCGTGCAGCAGGCGCTCCTGAAGATCCTCGAGGGCACCACCGCGAGCGTCCCGCCGCAGGGAGGCCGCAAGCACCCGCACCAGGAGTTCATCCAGATCGACACGACGAACATCCTGTTCATCTGTGGTGGAGCGTTCGCGGGGCTGGAGAAGATCGTCGAGAGCCGGATCGGCAGCCGCGGGATCGGCTTCGGCGCCGACGTCCGTCGGGTCGACGAGAAGGACCTCGGCGCGATCCTCGGCCAGACCCTGCCGGAGGATCTGTTGAAGTACGGGCTGATCCCCGAGTTCGTCGGGCGCCTGCCGGTCATCACGAACGTCCACAACCTGGACAAGGATGCGCTCGTCGAGATCCTGACGAAGCCGAAGAACGCGCTCGTGAAGCAGTACCGGCGGTTCTTCGAGTTCGACGGCGTCGAGCTCGAGTTCACTGACGACGCGCTCGGCGCGATCGCGGACCAGGCGATCCTGCGCAGCGCCGGCGCTCGCGGTCTGCGGGCAATCATGGAGGAGGTCCTGCTCGGCGTGATGTACGAGCTGCCCTCTCGCCAGGACGTCACGAAGTGCCTGATCGACAACGACGTCGTGCTGACCGGCGTGAACCCGACCCTCGTACCGGTGAAGGAGCCGAAGAAGCGCGCTGAGCGCCAGGAGAAGACGGCCTAGACCGCGCGTCCGCCGCGCTCACGAAGGCCCGTGTAGGCACGCCCGAGCCTGAACCGCCGAGCCTTTCGTCCTCATGGCGTGATGCCACCGCCGGACGCGACAGGGAAGATACGACTCGGTTCTCACCCTGCGACGCGGGAAGGAGATGACCATGAGCTCGAACGAGAACGATCCTGGGTCCGAGGTCGAGCGTCTGCGCCGACAGCGCGAGGAGCTGGAGAAGAAGGTCGAGAGGCTCGAGGCTCGACCCGCCAAGCGAAGCCGTCTCCGGCGGGTCGGCGCACTGGTCCTGGTCGTCCTCACGGTCATCGTGTTCGCCGCCGGCGTTGCCGGTGCCTGGGCGCGCCGCACGGTGCTCGACACGGATCGCTACGTGGCCACGGTGGGGCCGCTGGCAGAGGACCCGGCCGTCCAGGAGTACCTCGCGAGGACGATCACGAACCAGGTGTTCCTCGCGCTCGACGTGCAGGGTCGGCTCGAGGACGTCCTGCAGGAGCGCGCCGACCGGCTGGTGTTCCTCGCCGGCCCGATCGCCGACTCGGTCCAGGGGTTCGTGCAGGATCAGGTCGAGAAGGTCGTCGCGAGCGAGCAGTTCGCCCGACTGTGGACCGAGGTCAATCGACTCGCGCAGGAGCAGGCCGTCAAGCTGCTCGAGGGCGACACCGAGGTCGTGACGATCCAGGAGGGGAAGGCGGTCCTCAACCTCATCCCGATCGCGAACGAGGTCCTGAAGGGCGTCTCGGGCGTCGTGGGTGAGCTGATCGGCCACCCCGTCACGCTTCCCGAGATCACCCCGCAAACCATCCCCGACGAGGCCATCGCGAAGCTCGAGCAGGCCCTTGGGATCGACCTGCCGAGCGACTTCGCGACGATCGTGGTCTACGACAGCGAGGAGCTCGCTGCGGTCCAGCAGGCGGTCGACCTCTTCAACAAGACCGTCTTCTTGCTGGCGATCCTGTTCGTCGTCCTGTTCGTGGCGGCCATGTGGGTCTCTCCGCGCAGGCGCCGCACGCTCCTGCAGCTCATGACCGCGCTGGCCGCCGTGCTGGTGCTCGAGCGTCGGTTCGCGATCGCCGCGGCGAACGCCGTGGTGGACGGCGCGAAGCCCGAGAACCAGGCCGCGGCGCGGGCGGTCATGGACGCGTTCCTCGGGAGCCTCCTCCGGTATACGGGCTGGTTCCTGGCGGCCGCGCTCGTCACGTTGATCATCGCGCTGATCACCGGTCCCTACCCGTGGGCCGTCCGGTTCCGCGGCTGGGTGGTCGACCTCGGCCGAGCGCTCGGCGGCATGCTGAAGCCGGGCGAGCGTACGCCGGCGACCGAGTGGATCGCCGCCCATCGGGACCCCCTGATGATGGGCATCGCGCTGCTCGGGGTGCTGGTGCTGTTGTTCTGGGACGTCTCGATCGTCGGCTTCCTGGTCCTGGCGATCGTGATCGGCGTCCTCGAACTGCTCGTCTACCGGATCGGCGCTTCGGCGGCCCCCGCGTCCACGGTCGGCGGCGGCTAGCCCAGACGCCGGCGCAGGGCGCCGGCCCGGTCGAGCTCCAGCGCCGAGCCGACGCGAGCGAACTCGAGGGTTGCGTCGTCCAGGCGTTCGCGTGCCTCCTCGGGCCGGTCCTCGAGGAGCGCCTCCGCGAGCGTCAGGTCGATCCGTGCGACGTCCCACCGCGCGTCCCGCCCGGCCAGGTCTGCACGTGCCCGCCGGAGCACCTCGATCGCGCCCACCCGATCGCCCGACGCCAGCAGCATCCGGCCTTCGAGGGCGTCCAGGTGCGCGACGAGCGGTGCCAGGCCGCCCGCGTGCGCGAAGGCGCGGCCGGTCTCCAGGAGCGTGGGCGCGTCGTCGAACCGACCTGCGTCCGCCATCGCCTCCGCCCAGATCTGCAGCATCAGCGGTCGAGCCGGGCTCGCGGGGAGTCCGTCGATCCGGCGGAACTCGTCGAGGGCATCGACGCGGCCGTCGCGCCTGAGCTGGATCCAGGCCCACCACGCACCGAGGGCGACCGAGCGGTTGTGACGCTCCGTGCCCATCCCACCGATCAGGTCGACGAGCCAGCCCGCGTCGTCGTCGTCCCGTGCCGTCTTCACGAACGCGGCCGGGCCGAGCAGCGGCGCTGCGAAGTACGGGGGCTGATCCCGGCGATCGGCGAGGAGGCGCATGACCTCCGGCAGGACCTCGTCCGCGACGGAGTCCCAGTCGCCCATCGAGAACCGAGCGAGCGCCAGCCAGCACAGGTTGTGGATGTGGATCCCCGTCGCGGCGTCGACGTCCTCGAGTCGCCGGACACCTTCGCTCGCAAGCTCCGCGGCCCGCGCGTAGTCGCCCAGGTGCGTCGCGAACCACGCTCCCATCGCATAGATGTCGCCGACCTCCCAGGGGTCGTCCAGGGACCTAGCCAGCTCCAGTCGGCGCTCGACGATGTCCGCGTTGGGGCCGTACAGACCGAGCGTGATCCCGGCCGACCCGATCGCGTCGAGCGCCGCGGACGCGAGGTCCGGCCTGCCGATCCTCATCGCGATCTCGGCGGCGCGGCGTCCATCCTCTCGGGACGCCTCGTACTCTCCGGGTCGGAGCTCTCGACCCGCGCCGAACGAGAAGGGCCCGAAGGCGCGGGCGGTGAGCAACCGCACCATCGACCCGCCCTCCGCGTCCGCTGCCGCGAACCCCTCGTCGATGTACCGGACGATCTCCTCCTCGGAGGGCACCTCGCGCATCGAGCCGGGCCACCGGGTCGGGGTCTGGACGGCGATCGCGCAGACCCACGCGATCGCGGCGCGGTCGTCCGGAGCATGCCGGATCCGCAGGTCGGCGGCTTCACGGAGGCTCCGCCACGCCAGGTCTCCCTGGTACGAGTTGATCGCCGCGATCCCCAGCTGCGCGAGCGCATTCGCTCGCTCGACCGGCCCACTCGCGATCGCCTCTGCCTGCCGGATCAGGCGGAGCGCCTTGTCGATCGCGAACCGGCGACGCGCCTGCTCCGCCGCGTCGAGCAGGATCTGGAACGAGCGCGCGCGCTGCGCCTCGCGGGTGCCGGGATCGGAGGACGGATCCTCGACCGCCCCTCGGTACGCCTCGAGCGCATGGTAGGCGAGGAGCTCGATGAACTCGCCGGACCGTCCCGCGGCGAAGCCCTCCATCCAGTCTGCGACGGCCGCGTGCGCCCGTGCGCGGTCCCGGCGCGGGAGCGTCTCGTAGGCCACGTCGCGCGTGAGCACGTGCTTGAAGATGAACTCGGGCTCGCCCGCGAGCGACGAGGCGACGCGCGAGCGCACGAGGTCCCGCTCCTCCAGGTGGCCGAGGATCTGGTCGAGGCGGTCGCGCTCACCGTTCAGCAGGATCCCGACGGGGGAGGGCCAGAAGACGCGACCCACGACCGCGGCAAGCTGGAGCGCTCGGCGCTCGGCCGCGTCGAGGAGGTCGATCCGGGCGGCGAGCACCCCCTGGACCGTGTCGGGGATCCGCACGTCGGCCAGCGTCTCCGTCGCGCGCCAGGCTCCGTCGCTGCGCACGATCTGGCCCTCGTCGATCAGGTGACGGACGATCTCTTCGAGGAAGAACGGGTTCCCCTCGGCGCGCGCGAGGATCTGCTGGTGCGTGCGGACCGGGAGATCCTCGACCGAGAGCAGCAGGTTGACCAGCCGGTCCGCGTCCCCGCTCGAGAGCGGATCGAGCCCGATGCTGGATGCGTTGCGGCGGCCGCCGCCCCACGTCGGTCTGCGGTCTGCGAGCTCGGGTCGCGATGGGCACACGAACAGCACCGGCCCCTCGGCGCGTCCGGCCACGTCCTCGAGCAGGTCGAGCAGCGCCCCGTCCGCCCAGTGGATGTCCTCGACGACCACGACGGCCGGCTTGGTCCCGGCCAGCGCGGTGAAGAAGCCACGCCAGGCGGCATGCATGTCCGATCGGACCCGACGGGGGTCGCTCGGCATCGGCGCGTCCGGGTCTTCGACGCCGACCGTGTACGCGAGCGCGGCACAGGTGTCCGCGTCACCGCACGCGATCGCGTCGCACGCACCGCGGGTCTTCGCGAGGACGGTCTCGGCCGGATCGGTGTCGAGGATCCGTGCGTGCGTCTTCAGGATCTCGGCGAGCGGCCACCACGTGATGCCGTCCCCGTACGGGAGACACCGTCCCCGAAGGACGACGAGCGCCGGCGTCCGCTCGACCGCCTCGTCGAGGAACTCCTTCACGAGCCGGCTCTTGCCCACGCCCGGTTCGCCGTAGATCGTCACGAGGTGCGGACGGCCTTCGCCGGTCACGCGATCCAGGAGCGCGCGGAGCAGCTCCAGCTCACGTCCTCGGCCGACGAACGGCGTATCGAGCCCCGGGATCCCTCGGCGCGCGGCCTCGGGGCGCTCCTCGAGGAGCAGGACGGCCTCGACCGCACGCTCCTTGCCCCGCAGGTCGAGCGCCCCGAGCTCGCGGAACCGGAACGTCCGCACGGCGCGCGCGGTGCGCTCGGCGACGATGACCTGGCCGGGCTCGGCGACCTGCTCGAGGCGCGCGGCGACGTTCACCGCGTCGCCCGTGACCATCGGCTCGCCCGGCGCCGGGTTGATGGTCGCGAGCACCTCACCGGTGTTGACGCCGATCCGGATCTGGAGCGTCAGGTCGCGCGTCCTCCGCAGCTCGGCGTTCAGGGCCTCCAGGCGAGCCCGCATGCCGAGCGCCGCTCGCAGCGCACGCGCCGGGTCGTCCTCGTGGGCGACCGGCGTCCCGAACGCCGCGACGACTGCGTCCCCGATGAACTTCTCCACGGTGCCGCCCTCGGTGTCGATCGCGTCGCGCATGGCGGCGAAGTAGGTATCGAGGACGTCCCGCAGCGCCTCCGGGTCCAGGCGTTCGCCCAGGCTCGTCGAGCCCGTGAGGTCCGCGAAGACGATCGTGACGAGGCGGCGCTCCTTGCCCTCGGGCGCCGGCGGCAGCTCGACGACGGGCGTCCCGCATGCAGGGCAGAAGCGGGCGTCCATCGGGAGCTCGGCGCCGCATGCGGCGCAGGCCGGCACGAGCGACGCACCGCACGAGACGCAGAAGCGCGCGCCCTCCGGGTTCTCGGCGCCGCAGTCAGGACAGACCCCCACCCGAGGCAGTGTAGCCGCGGCCGTTGGCTGCTCGGTCGCGGCTCGAGACCGGCGCCGCACTCAGGAGGGCGCGGGGTTGGCATCTCGTAGACTCGGCCGCATGCCTGAGCGAACGAGGGATCTGCCGCCGCGATACGACCCGGCCGCCGTCGAGCCACACTGGGCGACGGCGTGGGTCGACGGCGGGTACTTCCACGCCCAGGCGCCCACGGACCGAGAGCCCTACTGCATCGTCATCCCGCCCCCGAACGTCACCGGACGCCTCCACGTCGGACACGCCCTCGGCCGCACGCTCGAGGACGCCTTGATCCGTCGCGCGCGGATGCAGGGCAAGGAGGCGCTGTGGGTCCCGGGGATGGATCACGCCGGGATCGCGACCCAGGTGGTCGTCGAGCGCGAGCTCCGCAAGGAGGGGATCGACCGTCGCGAGCTCGGCCGCGAGGCGTTCATCGAGCGGGTCTGGTCGTGGAAGGAGCAGTACGGAGGGGAGATCGTCGACCAGATCAAGCGCATGGGCGCCTCGCTGGACTGGGAGCGCGAGCGCTTCACGATGGACGAGGGGCTCTCGCTCGCGGTTCGCACGGCGTTCGTGCGTTGGTACGAGCAGGGGTTCATCTACCGCGGCGAGCGGCTCGTGAACTGGTGTCCGACCGACCAGACCGGCCTGTCGGACTCGGAGGTCGAGCACGAGGAGGTGGACGGCGAGCTCGTCACGTTCCGGTATCCGCTCTCGGATGGGAGCGGGTCCGTCGAGGTCGCCACCACGCGGCTCGAGACCATGCTCGGCGACACGGGCATCGCCGTGCACCCCGACGACGAGCGTTACCGCGACCTGGTGGGCACGAAGGTGCGGCATCCGTTCGATGGGCGGGAGATCCCGATCGTCGCCGACGACGCGGTCGATCCCGCGTTCGGCACCGGCGCCGTGAAGGTGACGCCCGCGCACGATCAGACGGACTTCGACATCGCCCACCGGACCGGGCTGCCGCTGCTCAACATCTTCGATGCCGAGGCGCGCGTGAACGCGAACGCCGCCGAGGAGTTCTACGGGCTCGGGCGCTACGACGCGCGCGAGGCCGTGCGGGAGGAGCTCGTGAAGCTCGACCTGCTCGTGCGAGAGGAGCGTCCGTTCCGTCACGCCGTCGGACACTGCTATCGGTGCCACAGCGAGATCGAGCCATGGATCTCGGGGCTGCAGTGGTTCGTGAAGGTCGAGGGGCTGAAGGAGGCGGCGAAGCGGGCGGCGCTCGACGGGCGCGTGCGCTTCACCCCCGAGCGCTGGACCCGCGCCTACGTCACGTGGCTCGACAACCTGCGCGACTGGAACATCTCGCGCCAGCTCTGGTGGGGGCACCGGATCCCCGCGTGGTACTGCCCCGACGGCCACGTCACGGTCGCGATCCAGCCCCCGACCGAGTGCTCGACGTGCGCGAGCGCGGAGCTGGAGCAGGATCCCGACGTCCTCGACACCTGGTTCTCGTCGCAGCTGTGGCCGTTCTCGACGCTCGGCTGGCCGGACGACACCGAGGACCTCCGCACCTTCTACCCGAACGCCGTGCTCGTGACCGGGTACGAGATCCTCTACCTCTGGGTCGCGCGGATGATCATGTCGGGGCTGTCCCTCGCCGGCGACGTGCCGTTCCGCGACGTCGTGATCCACGGCCTGGTCCGTGATGCGCATGGTCGGAAGATGTCGAAGTCGCTCGGCAACGTGATCGACCCGATCGAGATGATCGACCGGTACGGCGCCGACGCGCTGCGGTTCTCGCTCGCTCGCGCCGCGACCGGCGGGCAGCAGGACATCCCGCTCGCCGAGGACTCGATCGAGGGTGCACGTAACTTCGCGAACAAGATCTGGAACGCGGCGCGTCTGGTCCTCGGCGCGTTCGAGGGCGACCTCCCCCAGCTCCCCGCCGCCGAGCGCCGGACGCTGCCCGAGCGCTGGCTCCTGTCGCGCCACCAGGTCTGCGCCGCCGAGGTGGACGCGGCGCTCGACGAGTACCTGTTCGCCGATGCAGCCCAAGCCATGTTCCGGTTCCTGTGGTCCGAGTTCTGCGACTGGGGACTGGAGATCGAGAAGGGGCGGCTCGACGCCGGCGAACCGGAGCGGGCCGACGCGGCGGCGCTGCTCGCGTGGGTGCTCGAGCGGACGCTGCGCCTGCTGCACCCGATCATGCCGTTCGTGACCGAGGAGATCTGGCAGCGCTTCGCGCGGGGCGGATCGATCTCGGTCTCGTCGTGGCCCGACCCGCACCCCGAGCACGCCGACGCCGACGCCGAGCGCGTCATGCTCGCGCTGCAGGAGATCGTGACGGCGGTCCGCCGGTTCCGGGCTCGCCACCGGATCACACCGAGCCGGAGGTTCCCCGCCCGCCTGGGGATCCCCGCCGACCTGGCGCGAGAGGTCGAGCCCCTGGCCGAGCGGATCGAACGGCTCGCCGGGCTCGACGGGCTCGCGTTCGTGGAGCCGCCCGCCGGGAAGCCGGCGGGCGAGACGACGGTGACCTTGACGGTGGGAGCGATGTACCTGCCGCCGGGGCTCTTCGACGTCGAGGCCGAGCGCGTCCGCCTGTCGAAGGAGCGCGCGGAGCTGGACGCGGACCTCGCGCGGGTGCGGGGGAAGCTGGCGAACGAGGGGTTCGTCGCGAAGGCTC
>DASTHN010000047.1:0-10963 GCA_035718185.1 Actinomycetota bacterium | reverse complement strand
GTGGGCCTCGCGGTCGGCCGCGCGGCTCGAGGTCGCGGACCGGATCGCGGGGATGTGCAGGGCGGTCCGTGGGCTGCAGCGGTGTGGGAGGCGCGAGCGGAGCTCCGGCTCGCGCAGGGCGAGCCGACGAAGGCGGCGGCGTGTGGCTCGAGGCCGCCGATCGGTTCTCGGACGCCGAGCGCCCGCACGACGCGGTCCGGTGCCGGACCGCGGCAGGTGCGCTCGTCGCCGGAGCGTGACGGGCGGCGCTCGGTCGCCGACCAGACCTGACCGGACCAGGCCCCCGACGGTCGCCCCATACAGGGATCGGTATCGATCGGTGCCGAGAGGAGCCGCCCCGACCGCGCTGCTACGCTCCACCGCCGTGAGGATCGTCGTCGCGAAGGGCGAGCCCCGAGAGCGCGGCCGGGTGATCGGCCGGGAGCTCGCCGAGGAGATCCACCGCTCGCTCGGCTTCTACCGCCGGTACTTCGAGCGACGGGGGTTCGACCGCGCCCGCGTAGCGGAGAACCTGCGCCCGCTCGTGGCGGCCGCCGAGGACGTCCTCCCGCACGAGGTCGAGGCGATCCGCGGCACCGCCGAGGGCGCCGACGTCTCGTTCCTCGACCTGTTCGCGCCGAACGCGTTCGAGGAGCTCGACCCGCTGATGCCCGAGCCCGCCGACGCCCCCACCCGAGCCGCGGTCGAGCGGTGCACGGCGTTCACGGTGGTCGCGCCGGGCGTGACCTTGCTCGGACACGACGAGCAGTGGTTGGCAGGCGACGCCGGATGCGCCGCCGTGGTGATCGAGATCACGAACGGGCCCGACGGCACCGCGATCGTCTCGCCGACCGTGGCGACGTGGCGACCGGCCGTGGGGATGAATTCGCGCGGCGGGGCGCAGGCGGTCATGTCGCTGACGGCCTCGGACGACGGGGTCGGCGTGCCGCGCGTGCTGGTCTCGCGACACGCGCTCGAAGCGAGCGGGCGTGAGGACGCGTTCCGCCGGACCTCGATCACACCGCGCTCGGGGGGGTACGCGTACGGCTACGCGTTCCGCGGCGGCGACGCCTTCACGGTCGAGACCTCCGGCACGCGCGCCGCGATCATCGACGGCCCGGGCGGGCACACGAACCACTATCTGGACCCGGACCTCGCGACGGTCGGCCACCCGCCGTCACCCGGCAGCGGCGGCCGTCTGGACCGGCTGCGGGTCCTGCTCGAGGAGCGCACGCCCGCGACGCCGCAGGACGTCATGGGCATCCTCGCCGATCACGGCGCCGGGTCGCAGCGCATCTGCCTGCACCCCGACGCGGACGACGGCGAGGAGTCCGACGCCGTCCTGTTCTCGATGGTGTGTGATCTCGAGACGCCGAGGATGTGGGTGGCCCTGGGCACCCCGTGCACGGCGCCGTTCGACGAGGTGGATCTGGCCGACGTGCTCTGAGCGGGCGCGGTCAATCGCGGCTCGGCCGCCACCCCATCGCGTAGACCATCCGGCCGCCGATGTCCGAGCCGACGGTCACCACGACCGTGGCGATCGCGCCGAGGACGATCCACAGGACGTCGGACTCGGCGGCGTGGCGGTCGGACCAGCGCACGGCGAGGTTGACCAGGACGAGGACCGCGGCTGCGATCTGGACGAGCGCGTGGCGCGTCGCGAACCGGCGGATCTTCACGCCCGGAGACATCGCCGCGCGATCGGCGAACCCGACGAGCGCGGCGCCGGCGTAGCCGAGGACCGCGAGGACGACGAGCCACGTGGCCGCGATCGGCGCCGCGGGGAAGTCACCCAGGCGTGACAGGACGTCGAGCCCGAGCGCTCCGTACGTGAACGCGATCGGGAAGTGGACGAGCATCGGGTGGATCGGGCGCTCGATCGGCTTGCCCTGCGCGAGCTCGACCAGCGTCCACATCCGGGTCTCACCCGTCGGCGACGTGTGTCGCAGCTTGATGGACATCGGCCCCCTTCCTGTCGCCGGCCGGACCGTCCGACCGTCGGCAGAGCATGACGGACGCGGGGCCGATGTGCCACCCGGCGTCAGTGCTCGTGATCGGCGGACTCGCCGTGCGGGGCCGCTCGCATCGCGAGGTACAGGCCGTGCGCCCAGACCTGCAGGCCGAGCACGGCCTCCACGTACTCGCGCGCCTCGGGGACCGAGCCGATCGCCTTGCCCTCGAGCGCCATGACACGGTCGAACCGCTTCTTGACCTGATGGTGGAGCGTGTCGGTCAGGATCGCGACGAGCTCCTCGTCCGAGCCGGTCTGGATCGCGTGCTCTGCGACCGGGATCACCGGGCCGACGTCCAGTCCCGCCGGCTTGAGCCCGGTGTAGGGGGCTCCCTCGCCTCGGCGGTGGATGCGGACGACGGTCTCGAAGAAGTACAGGTCGGCGACCTCGCGCGCGGCCGGGTCCCGGCGGGCCGCCGTCGTGCGCTCGAACGCCGCGCGGATCTCGTCCTCGCCGTCGGCCTTCACGTACGGCAGCACGAGGTCGACGTCCTCGGCCTCGAGCGCCCGCACGGCGGCCTGCACGACCGGGCCGTCCAGGGAATCGCAGTGCGGAGGCATGTCTCTCTCCCGTCGGGGCGGATCTCGCCCCTCGGCCGCAGGTTCGCGCTCCCCCGTGGGCGATCCAAGGGGCGATGGTCCCGGGCGACCCGTGCCACGAAGGTCCGTATCCCCCATTCGGGCGAAAGGGTATGCGCACTACTGCAACCGCAGCATGCACCAACGATCGTCGGCGACGAGGATTCGCCGTGGGAGAGGGGCATGGCGGGGGCAACCATCGCCATGGAACGCTCGGCGTCGCACCCTGGGACCCGCGTCGTCGAGCGTGTGGAGCGTTTCCGCTCACACCCACGTCCGCACTCCCTGAACGACGGAAGAGTTGGCCGAGCGCAGGGAGGGTTCCGCCGATGATGCGGAGTATCGTCGCTTCCAGTCTGAAGTTCCGACGGCTGATCGTCGCCGTAGCGGCCGGTCTGCTGGTCTTCGGCGTCACACAGCTCCCCCACACTCCGGTCGACCAGCTCCCCGAATTCGGCCCGACGATGGTCGAGGTCCGGACGGAGGCGCTCGGACTCTCGGCCGTCGAGGTCGAGCAGCTGATCACCGTTCCGCTCGAGCAGGATCTCCTGAACGGGATCGCGTTCGTCGAGTCGATCCACTCCGAGTCGCTGCCGGGCATGTCCTCGGTGGTCCTGATGTTCGAGCCGGGAACGCCGCTCCTGGATGCGCGCCAGCTGGTGGCCGAGAAGGTCGCCGAGGCCGCGGTCGCGCTACCCGGCGTCTCCGCTCCGCCGCAGATGCTCCAGCCGTACTCGTCGACCGGCCGCGTCCTGACCGTGCGGCTCTCGTCGGACGAGGTTTCGGCGATCGACATGTCGGTGAAGGCTCGGTGGGTGATCGCGCCTCGCCTCCTGGGTGTCCCGGGAGTCGCGAACGTGTCGATCTGGGGGCAGCGGGACCGGCAGCTGCAGGTCCTCGTCGATCCGAAGCGGCTGCAGGACGCCGACGTCACGCTGCAGCAGATCATCAGCACGACGGGGAACGGGCTCTGGGTCTCGCCGCTCACGTTCCTCGAGGCGTCCACGCCCGGCACGGCCGGCTTCATCGACACGCCGACCCAGCGGCTGGGCATCCGGCACGAGCTCCCGATCAAGACCGCCGGGGACCTCGCGCAGATCCCGATCGACGGCGCCGAGAGCGGCGCAAGCGGCCAGTCCCTCCAGCTCGGCGACGTCACGGATGTCGTCGAGGATCACCAGCCGCTGATAGGCGACGCCCTGTTCCAGAACGGCACTGGCCTGCTGCTGGTTGTCGAGAAGTTCCCCGGCGCCCATACGGCCGAGGTCACGGAGGGCATCGAGGAGGCGCTCACGGCGTTGGAGCCCGGACTGCCGGGGATCCGGACCGACACGTCGCTGTTCCGGCCCGCCGACTACATCGAGCATTCGACGAACAACCTATTCGGCGCGCTGGCGATCGGCGGCATCCTGCTGCTGCTCGCGCTCGTGCTCATGCTCTTCGAGTGGCGCGCGATCGTGACGAGCGCAGCAGCCATCGCGGTGGCGCTCGTCGTGGCCGGCGCGGTGCTGTACGTCCGCGACACGCCGGCGAACCTGATGATCCTCGCGGGTCTCGTGCTCGGGCTCGGGATCGTGATCGACGACGCGATCGTCGATGTCACCAACCTCAAGGAGCGGCTGCGGCAGCACCGCGAGGACGGCAAGGGGACGCCCGCTTGGCGGAGCGTCCTCGATGCCTCGATGGAGATGCGGAGCGCGCTCTTGTTCGCGACTCTGGTCGTGCTCGCCACGCTCGTGCCTGCCTTCTTCCTCGAGGGCCAGCCCGGCGCGTTCCTGCCGGACATGGCCGCCTCCTACATCCTCGCGATCGTCGCGTCGATGCTCGTGGCGCTGACGGTTACGCCCGCGCTCGGCATGATCCTGCTGCCGGGCGGGTCCTCGGACGGTCGCGGATCCCCCGTGGTCCGGTGGCTCCAGGGCCGGTTCGACGGGTCGCTCGGTCACCCGGTGCGGAACGTCCGCTGGGGATACGGGGTCGCCGGCGTCGCGGTGCTCGTGGGTCTCCTGACGCTGCCGTTCCTCGACGCGTCGTCGGCCGTCACCCTGAGGGAGTCGGACCTGCTGATCCACTTCGACGCGCCACCCGGGACGTCCCTGCCCGCGATGAACGAGGTCACCGCCGCTGCGGTCGACGAACTCGGGCAGGTCGCGGGCGTCCGGAACGTCAGCGCGCACGTGGGCCGGGCCGTGCACTCCGACCAGGTGGTCAACGTCAACAGCGGCGAGATCTGGGTCAGCCTCGACCCCGCGGCGGATCACGAGGGCGCGATCGCATCCATGGAGCGGGTGCTCTCCGGCTACCCGGAGATCTCGCACGACGTCCTCACGTACACGGAGGAGCGCACCACCGACGTGCTGCAGGGGACGGACGAGGACGTGGTCGTGCGGATCTACGGCGCGGATCACGAGATCCTGCGCGGCAAGGCCGAGGAGGTGCAGACGCTCCTAGCGAGCATCGACGGCATCCAGGATCCGACCGTCGAGCTCGCGCCGACCGAGCCCACGCTGGCGATCGAGGTGGATCTGGACAAGGCGGCCGAGTTCGGGGTGAAGCCGGGCGACGTGCGCCGCTCGGCCGCGATCCTGCTCTCGGGCCTGGCGGTCGGGAACCTCTTCGAGGAGCAGAAGGTGTTCGACGTCGTCGTCTGGGGGACGCCCGAGATCCGGGAGGACGCGACGGACGTCGAGAACCTGCTGATCGACACGCCGACGGGTGAGCACGTTCGCCTGGGCGACGTGGCCGATGTGACCATAGAGGACAACCTCACGGTGATCCGACACGAGGCCGTGTCGAACTACCTCGACGTCAGCGCGACGATCGCGGGGCGTGACGTCGGGGCCGTCGTGGACGACGTCGAGGCTGCGGTCGACGGGGTCGAGTTCCCGCTGGAGCACCACGCCGAGATCCGCGGTTCGTTCGCGGCGGAGCAGGCCTCCCGCTCGCGCCAGCTGGGCGTCGTGATCGCTGCCGCGATCGCGGTGTTCCTGCTGCTGCAGGCCGCCTTCACCAGCTGGCGGCTGGCCGTGCTCGCGTTCGTGACGCTCCCGATCGCGCTCGTCGGCGGCCTCGTGGCGGCGCTCGTCGCCGGCGGCACGCTCTCGCTGGGGTCGTACGCGGGACTGGCGGCGGTCCTGGGGATCGCCGCACGGAACGGGATCTTGATGATCCGCCGGTACCAGAGCTTGGAGCGCGAGGGGCTCGAGTTCGGTGACGAGCTCGTCGCGCTGGGGACGCGCGAGCGGCTCGCCGCCGTCGTCACCTCGGCCGTCGCGCTCATCGCGACGATGATCCCGCTCGCGTTCGCCGGTGATGTCGCGGGGCTCGAGATCGTCCGTCCGATGGCCGTCGTGATGCTGGGAGGGGCCTTCACCTCGACCGTCCTCGCGGTGGTCGTGCTGCCGTCCCTGTACCGGCGTCATGGGTTCGTGGCGAAGCGGGACACCGTGGCGGAGGACCTGCTGGTCGTCATCCCCGAGGCGGAGTCGGACGTCGCGACGGTCCCCGGGACATGAGGAAGGTGGATCGGGTGAAGCGCGAACGTCGTTGGGTCGTGGTGGCGATGGTGCTCGGCCTCCTCGTGTTGCCCGCATGCAAGGAGGCGGCCACCGAGGAGTCCAGCGAGGCCGAGCCCTACACGCTCGAGGAGATCGAGGGGACCGACCAGGTCGCCGTGATCTTGACCGCCGAGGGGATGGAGCGGATCGGTCTGGAGACGACGACGGTGGACGGGAGCACCGTCCCGGAGTCCGCGATCTGGATCGACGTCGAGGGGATCGAGTGGGTGTACACGAACCCAGCGCCCGGCAGGTTCGTCCGCGAGCAGGTGGAGGTCGATCGGTACGAGGACGGGGTGGCCGAGTTGGCGGACGGTCTGCCGGCGGGGACCGAGGTCGTGTCGGTGGGGGTTCCGGAGCTGATCGGCTCCGAGTTCGGGATCTGAGGGTGACGGTGGAGTCGAGCGTGAAAGGACGAACCCGGAGATGATGCGCTGGATCGTCGGATCGAGCCTGAAGTTCCGCTACGTCGTGGCGGCGGCCGCGGCCGGCCTGATGTTCTTCGGCGTCCAGCAGATGCGCGGCATGCCCGTGGACGTCTTCCCCGAGTTCGCGCCGCCGCGCGTCGAGATCCAGACCCTTGCCCTCGGCCTCTCGGCAACCGAGGTGGAGTCGCTGATCACGGTGCCGATGGAGCAGACGCTCAACGGCGTGCCGGGGCTCGACGAGATCCGGTCGAAGTCCGTCGAGCAGCTCTCGCAGATCGAGCTGATCTTCGAGCGCGGGCAGGACCTCCTCACCGCGCGTCAGCTCGTCGCCGAGCGGGTCGCGGCGATCGGGCCGACGCTGCCCAGGTGGGCGGCGCCACCCGTGATGATCCAGCCGCTGTCGGCGACGAGCCGCGTCATGAAGATCGGGATGACGTCGGACGAGTACTCGCTGCTCGACCTGTCGATGACCGCGTACTGGAAGGTACGCGCACGACTGCTCCGCGTCCCCGGCGTCGCGAACGTGCTGATCTGGGGCGAGCGCATCAAGATGCCGACGGTCCAGGTGGACCCCGAGCGGCTGCGTGAGCACGACCTGACGCTCGAGCAGGTCATGACGGTGACCGCGGACGCGATCGACTCCGGGCTGCTGCGGTTCTCCGATGGCGGTTTCATCGGCACGGGCGGCTTCCTCGACACGAACGGGACCCGGCTGCAGATGCAGCACGACATCCCGATCTTCACCGACCACGACCTCGCCCGCCTGCCGATCGTGGAGCGCGACGGCGAGGTCCTTCGGCTCGAGGACGTCGCGGACGTGACGATCGATACGCCGCCGCTCATGGGGGATGGCGTGGTGAACGACCGCGAGGGCCTCTTGCTCGTGGTCCAGAAGCTCCCGTGGGCGAATACGGCGGACGTGACGGCCGGGCTCGACGAGGCGATCGGCGAGCTGGAGCAGGCGCTCCCGGGGATCGAGATGGACCCGACGATCTTCCGGCCGGCGACGTTCATCGAGAACGCGATCGACAACCTCGGCGGCGCCATGATCCTCGGGGCGATCCTGATGATCCTGATGCTCGGGGCGTTCCTGTTCGAGTGGCGGACCGCCCTCATCAGCGTGACGGCGATCCCCTTGTCGCTGATCGCGGCCGGTCTGGTCCTGAAGTGGCAGGGCGTCACGATCAACACGATGGTGCTGGCCGGACTGGTGATCGCGCTCGGCGACATCGTGGACGACGCGATCATCGACATCGAGAACGTCGTGCGGCGTCTCCGCGAGCACCGGAAGGCCGGCGGGACGAAACCGACCGCCAGGGTGATCCTCGATGCCTCGCTCGAGGTCCGCAGCGCGATCGTCTACGCGACGCTGATCGAGGTCGTCGCCGTGATCCCGATATTCACGCTCGAGGGGCTCTCCGGCGCCTTCTTCCGACCGCTCGCGCTGTCGTACGCGCTCGCGCTGCTCGCCTCGATGGTCGTGGCGCTGACGGTGACGCCCGCCCTGAGCCTGATCTTCTTCCGGAGCGGGAAGTCGCTGCAGCACCGGACCTCGCCGCTCGTGCCACCGCTTCAGCGCGGGTACGTGTTCCTGCTCTCGAAGATCGTCCTGAAGCCGCGGCGTGCCTACGTGGCCGTCGGCCTGACGGCGCTGATCGGGATCGGCCTCGTCCCGATGCTCGGGCAGGACCTGCTGCCCTCGTTCAAGGAGCGGGACTTCCTGATGCACTGGCTCGCGAAGCCCGGCACCTCGCGGCCCGAGGAGGTCCGCACCACGATGCGCGTCAACGCCGAGCTCCTGACCATCCCAGGGGTCAGGAACGCCGGCTCGCACATCGGGCAGGCGATGAACTCCGACGAGCCGTACGGCATCTACTTCGGCGAGAACTGGGTCAGCGTCGATCCGTCGGTGGACTACGACCAGACGCTCGCGAAGATCCAGGAGACGGTGCAGGGGTACCCGGGCATCTACCGCGATGTCCAGACGTACCTCAAGGAGCGGATCCGCGAGGTCCTGACGGGCTCCAGCGACGCGATCGTCGTCCGGATCTTCGGGCACGACCTGGGGCTCCTGCAGGAGAAGGCGCTCGAGGTCCAGGCGATCCTCGACGACATCGATGGCGTCGTCGACCCGTTCGTCGACACCGTCGAGGACATCCCGCAGATCCAGATCGAGGTAGATCTGGAGGCGGCTCAGCGGTACGGGCTCAAGCCGGGTGACGTGCGCCGCTCCGCCGCGACGCTGATCATGGGCGAGGAGGTGGGTGACCTCTTCCGGGACGGGCAGACGTATGACGTCAACGTGTGGAGCACACCCGAGACGCGTCAGAACCTGACGGACATCGAGGAGCTCCTGATCGACACGCCGACCGGCGAGTACGTCCACCTCGAGGACGTGGCCGACATCCAGGTCATCCCGACGCCCAACGACATCCACCACGAGGGCCTGTTCCGGAGCATCGACGTCAGCGCGAACGTGCGCGGTCGCGACCTCGGCTCGGCCGTGAGCGAGCTGGACGACCGTCTCGAGCAGGTGGAGTGGCCGCCGGAGTTCCACGCCGAGCTGCTCGGGGAGTTCGCCGAGCGCCAGGCGGCCCAGAACCGGCTGTTCATCTTCGCGATCGGCGCCGCGATCGGCATCTTCCTCCTGCTGCAGGCCTCGTTCGGCAGCTGGCGGTTGGCCTCGATCGCGTTCTTCACCCTGCCGATCGCGCTGATCGGCGGGGTGATCGCCGCGTACCTGGGCGGCAGGATCCTCTCGCTCGGCTCGCTCGTCGGGTTCCTGACGGTCCTCGGCATCGTGGCGCGGAACGGGATCATGCTGATCAGCCACTACCAGCACCTCGAGCGCTTCGAGGGCGAGCCGTTCGGCCCCGGCCTGATCATCCGCGGTGCCCGCGAGCGCGTCGTGCCGATCATGATGACCGTCTTCACGACCGGCCTGGCGCTGATCCCGCTCGTGTGGGTCGGCCAGGTGCCCGGCAACGAGGTCGAGCACCCGATGGCGGTCGTCATCATGGGCGGACTGATCACGGCGACCCTGCTGAACCTGTTCGTCGTCCCGGTCCTGTACCTGGCGTTCGGCAAGTCGCTCAAGGGGGCCGCGGAGCTACCGGAGGCGGCGGGTTGATGAACGTGCGGCGACTGCCCGCCATGGCGCTGTGCGCGGTCGTGCTGCTCTCGGCCGCGGCGTGCCAGGGGGACGAAACCGAGCCGGAGGCGAGCGGGGCCACCACGGCCCCCTCGTCGCCGTCCGCGAGCGCGACGCCAGACGAGGTTCCTGCGGCGGTGGTGCCCGCCGACGTCGAGGCGTCGGACTACGATCCGGCGTTCTTCGACGAGACCTCGGCCACCGTCGACAACCAGTGGCTCCCTCTCGAGCCGGGTACGCAGTACGTGTATCGGGGCTCCACCCTGGACGGGAAGGAGCGCATCCCGCACAAGGTGGTCTTCACGGTCACGGACCTCTCGAAGGTGATCGACGGCGTCCGCACCGTCATCATCTGGGACCGTGACTACACCGACGGCGAGCTGGAGGAGACCGAGCTCGCAATGTTCGCCCAGGACACGGCGGGGAACGTGTGGCACTTCGGGCAGTACCCAGAGGAGTACGACGGTAGGAAGTTCGTGAAGGCACCCGCGTGGGTCGCCGGCTTCGAGGGCGCCAGGACCGGGATCACGGTCAAGGCCGAGCCCCATCCGGATGGCCCGAGCTACTCGCAGGGATACGCGCCCCCGCCGCTCAACTGGGTCGACCGCGCGAGGGTGTACCAGGTGGATCAGGAGACCTGCGTCCCCTACGACTGCTTCGACGGGGTGCTCGTGACGGAGGAGTTCGAGCGGACGAAGCCCGGCGCCTTCCAGCTGAAGTACTACGCACCCGGCGTGGGGAACGTGCGGGTCGGCTGGCGGGGCCGCAACGAGGAGGAGCAGGAGACCCTGGTGCTCATCGACGTCATCCACCTGAACGAGGAGGAGATGGCGGAGATCCGCGAGCTGGCCCTCGAGCTCGACGCGAACGGGTATCGTCGCGCCGAGGGCTCCTGGGGCCAGACGCCGCCGGCGGAGCAGCTCCAGACTTGAGCACGCCCTGGGGCCCGGCGGGGCCGTCCGGCAACAGCAGGCTCGTCGTACCCGGCGTTCAGCAGATCTTCAGGACCAGCTGCTACCGTCACGCGATGGCTGCAGCCGACCCTTCCCCCTTTCCCGTCGTTCGCCGCGTACCGTCGAGAGGGATCGCGGCATGCGCGTTCGCCGTGCTCGTGACTCTGGCGCCGGCGTGCGGGGAGGCGAATAGCGCCGAGAGCCTCATGGACGTGGGCGTCTGCGATCCGGAGGCGGGGGGGTTCAGCGCCGAGATCGACAACCCGTACTTCCCCCTGCCGGTGGGCCAGAAGGTGGTGCTCGAG
>DASTHN010000046.1:0-3151 GCA_035718185.1 Actinomycetota bacterium | reverse complement strand
CGAACGCGGATCTGCATGCCGCGCTCCTCGAGCTGTCCGGGCACAGCACGGCCCAGCGCCTGATCCACGGGTTGAACTCGCAGACGGTGCGCTACCAGTACCGCACGATCCTCATCGCGGGGCGGCCGCAGGCGTCGCAGGCGGAGCACGCGGCCATCGTCGAGGCGGTCATCGCACGTCAGCCGGAGAAGGCTGAAGCGGCGATGCGCCGCCACCTGTTCAACGTCGCCGAGGCGCTGCAGGCTGGATCGCTCACCCGCATCGACAGCGCGAGCCGCGGTGTCATTCAGGGCGGCGGTGTCTAGCACGGTGCGTGGGAGGGCGCCTTCCGGCGTTTCCGCACGATGAACGCGCTTCGGCGCGAGGAGGGACCGACGTGAGCGAGAGAAGCCTCGAAGCCCTGCTTCGATCGGTCGAGAGCCCGGTCGCGATGCTCCGCAACTCGCAGGCCGGGCCGAACGTGTACCCGGGGGTACCGGCCGAGTACACGAACTGGCGCGACGAGCAGCAGGCTTGGCAGCAGACCTGCGTCCTCTACAACCAGTCGTACCACATGGCCGACCTCGCGGTGGAGGGCCCGGACGCCCTGAGGCTGCTCTCCCGCCTCGCGGTCAACAGCTTCGAGGGCTTCGGCGTCGACCGGGCGAAGCACTTCGTGCCCTGCACGCCCGAGGGCTACGTGATCGGCGACGTGATCCTCTTCCACCTCGAGGAGAGCCGTTTCAACCTCGTCGGCCGCGCGCCCGCGCTGAACTGGATCACCTTCCACGCCGAGACCGGCGACTACGACGTGCAGGTGGAGCTCGACCAGCGGTGGGCGCTGCGCACGGACGGGCGCCGCAGGTCCTACCGCTTCCAGGTGCAAGGCACGAACGCGATGCGGGTGATCGAGGATCTGCTCGGCGGCGTGCCGCCCGAGCTCAAGTTCTTCCACATGACGGAGGTGACGATTGCCGGGACGACCGTCCGCGCCCTCCGTCACGGCATGGCGGGCCAGCCGGGCTGGGAGCTCTTCGGGCCGTGGGAGGACGAGGCTCGCGTGCGCGAGGCGATCGTCGAGGCCGGCCGGGAGCACGGGCTGCGCCAGGTCGGCGGGCGAGCCTACTCCTCGAACACGCTCGAGTCGGGCTGGATCCCCTCGCCGCTGCCCGCCGTCTACACGGGTGAGGCGTTGAAGGCCTACCGCGAGTGGCTGCCGGCAACGGGCTACGAGGGGTCGGCGTCGATCGGCGGCAGCTTCGTCTCCGACAGCATCGAGGACTACTACTTCACGCCCTGGGACCTCGGCTACGGGAGCTACGTCAAGTTCGATCACGACTTCATCGGACGAGAGGCGCTCGAGCGGATGGCGGACGGCGAGCATCGCCACAAGGTCACGCTCGCGCTCGACGACGAGGACGTCGTCCGCACGGTCGGGACCATGCTGCGCAAGACCGACCGCGCGAAGTTCATCGACTGGCCGTCCGCCGTCTACTCGATGCATCCCTACGATCGGGTCACGGTCGACGGCGAGACCGTCGGCGTGTCGACGTGGATCGGCTACAGCGCCAACGAGGGCAGGATGCTGACCCTCGCAGTGGTCGACGCCGAGCACGCAGAGCCGGGGACCGAGGTCACGCTCGTGTGGGGCGAGGAGGGCGGCGGCACCACGAAGCCGACGGTCGAGCCGCACGTGCAGACGGAGCTTCGGGCGATCGTCAGCCCGGTGCCCTACGTCGAGACCGTGCGCCGCGCGTACGCACCCGACAGCTGGCGAGCGGCACAGGTGTGACGCCGTGAACGACGAGCTGCAAGACCGGCTCGAGATCCGGGAGCTCGTCGAGAGCTGGGTCGTCTGGCGCGACGCCGGCGACTGGGACCGCTTCCGGACGGTCTGGTTCGACGACGGCCGCATGATGGCGACCTGGACGCAGGGGACGGCGGACGAGTTCGTCGCGATGAGCAAGGCCGGCTGGGAGAAGGGCGTCAAGATCCACCACTTCCTGGGTGGGCAGTCGATCGACGTCGCCGCGGCCCGTGCGGTCTCCCAGGTGAAGATGGAGATCCACCAGCGCGCGCTCGTCGACGGCGTCGAGGTCGACGTCACCTGCACGGGGCGCTTCTACGACTTCCTCGAGAAGCGCGACGGCCGCTGGGGCCTCGTGTTGCGCCAGCCGATCTACGAGCAGGATCGGATGGACCCCGTCGACCCGGCGGCGCGGCTCGAGCTCGACGCCGACCTTCTCGCGCGGTTCCCCGAGGGGTACCGGCATCTCGCGTACCTCCAGACCCGGATCGGCTACGACGTCAAGCGCGACATGCCCGGGCTCAAGGGACCGGAGGTCGAGGGGCTCTACCGCAGCGGCGCCGCCTGGCTCTCGGGCGCGTCGCTCGATCGATGACCCTCATGCGCGGGCCGGACGAGCCCGGGCTCTTCGGTACGGGCGCCGACCTGCTCAGGTGGGACGGGTCGCGCTTGCACCGCTCTCGCCCGACACGACCGATGGTTCGACAGAAGCGAGCACGAGGTCGTTCCGCACCGAACACCAACGCCCCGCGACACCGGGCGGGGTCTCGGGGTCGTCGGCCTCGTGCGGCACGAACTCGCGGAGCAGCGACGGCTTGACGGCGAACACGGCGTCGGAGTCGAGGTACGCGCTCTCCCGGTCGAAGATGTGGGTCGTCACGGGCGCGTAGCCCGCGGCCCGCACGATCAGGTGGATGTGCGCCGGCCGCCAGGGATGGCGGCCCGTCGCGGCGAGCATCGCGCCGACCGGCCCGTCGTCCGGGATCGTGTACGGCACCGGGCGCACGGCGAGGAACGCGTAGGTCCCGTCCTCGCGGGTCGAGAAGCGGCCGCGGAGGTGCTCCTCCAGCGCGCTCGGGTCCTGCACCGCGTACAGCCGGTTGTCGCCGTTCTGCCAGACGTCCACCTCGGCGCCCGCGATAGGCATGCCGTCGACCCCGGAGACGACGCCGTGAACCCAGGCGGGCTCGCCGGCGGGTTCCTCGGAGATCGCGGCGCCGTACTCGCGCATCGGCGCGTCCGGCACGTAGAACGGGCCGAGCACGGTCGACTCGGTCGCTCCCCGCGACGGGTTCGCGAGGGCGTCCACGAGCATCGAGAGGCCGAGCGTGTCCGACCACAGGATGAACTCCTGGCGGTGCGCGT
>DASTHN010000045.1:0-21435 GCA_035718185.1 Actinomycetota bacterium | reverse complement strand
GCCGCCGTACAGGTACACGCTCGGCAGGTTCAGTCGGGCCATCGCCATGAGCATCCCCGGCTCGGACTTGTCGCACCCGGCGATCCCGACGAGCGCATCCATCCGCTCGGCGTGCATCACGAGCTCGACCGAGTCGGCGATGAGGTCGCGCGACATCAGCGAGGCCTTCATGCCCTCGTGCCCCATCGAGATGGCGTCGCTCACCGCGATCGTCGTGAACTCGATCGGCACGGCGGCGCCCTGCCGCACGCCCTCCTTCGCGAGCGCCGCGAGCTTGTCGAGGTGGTAGTTGCACGGGGTCACCTCGTTCCAGCTCGACGCGACGCCGACCTGCGGCTTGCCGAAGTCGTCCTCGCCGAACCCGACCGCCCGGAGCATCGCGCGAGCGGGGGCGCTCCTCGGACCCTCGGTGACCAACCAGCTCCGCGGCCTGCTGTCCGGGCTCATCGCGCGTGACCTCCTGTCGAAGGGGGACGGGTGACCGCACGATAGCAGCGATGCCGCGCCCGCCGGAGCCGGCGACTCAGGCGGCGACGAACGACAGGAGGAATCCGCCGGCCGCGTCGTGCAGGGTCAGCGTCGAACCCTCGATCCCGAACGTCGCCGCCCGGCCCAGGGCGTCGAAGAAGGCGGTCTCCTGTGCGCTCACGTCGGGGGCGCACGCCATCTGCGTGGCGGCGATCTCGCCGATCTGGATCGCGTCGCCGTCGGCCGTGTACGTCGCGCCGTAGCCGTTGCAGCCCCCGCGCCCGGCTACCTTGCCCTCGCTGTCGAACGTCGCCGTGATCTCGGTCCCGGCCAGGATCGAGGACACCGTGTCGCCGTCGCCCGCGATCCCGTCGAGTCGCCACGCGGTGCCCTCGAGCGGCAGCGCCCGCTCGGCCGAGAACCGCAACGCCGGACCGCCGCCCCGCAGGACCAGGTCCTCGCTCTCGAAGCGGTACGACGAGACGCGGCCGAGCGCGTCCACGAACGCCGCCTCGAGCGCCATGACCGGCTCGTCGCAGGCCATCTCGGTCATGCCCTCGACGCTGATAGAGACGGCTCCGTCGTCGCCAAGCTGGTACGTCCCGCCATAGAGGTTGCAGGCGGCGGTCCCGCCCGCCTCACCGGCCTCGAGCCGGAGCGTGGCGCGGACATCGCGGGGAGCATCGGGCTCGAGGGCACCGACCGAGCTCGCGTCGAGGATCCAGGTGACCCCCTCGAGCTCTCGGGCGGGGCCTCCCGCCGACGGCTCGTCGGCGCACGCGGCGAGCACCAGGGTGGCGATCGCGATCGTGAGGGCGGGCCGGAGGATCCGCATCGGGGCGTCCTTTCCGTATGAGCTTCCCAGCCTGGGACGCGCCGGTGTCCGTCCCCGGTTCCGGATCGGTCGGGACCGAGGGCAGGAGCGCTGCCCCCGGTGACGCCGCTCGGGCGATAGGGCAGGATGGGCGGGTCCCGATGCGAGGGAGTGATGCTCCGATGCCCGCCATGCCTCGTCCCGCGAAGCGCTCGTGGTGGCTCGAGGAGGCGCTCGGGCACCCCGGGTTCGCGGGGCCCGATGCGCCCTCGCTCCGAGGCGACACGACCGCCGACGTCGTGATCCTGGGTGGTGGCTACACGGGGTTGTGGACCGCGTGGTTCCTCACGGAGCGCGAGCCGGGCCTGGACGTCGTCCTGCTCGAGGCCGACATCTGCGGCGGCGGCCCGAGCGGGCGCAACGGCGGGTTCTGCGACGGGTGGTGGGGCCACGTCGCCGACATGGTGGGGACCTACGGCGAGGCCGACGCGCTGGAGCTGCTCATGACCTGCGGGCGCTCGCCGGCCGAGATCGGCGCGTGGTGCGGGCGCCACGGGGTCGACGCGTGGTTCACGCAGGGGGGCGACCTCGCCGTCGCGACGAGCCCGAGCGCCGAGGGCCGGTGGGCGGGCACGATCGAGGCGGCGCGGCGACTCGGCGTCGAGGACGAGTACCGGGCGCTCACGCCCGAAGAGGTGCAGGAGCGATGCGCGTCGCCGGTGTTCGGCGGGGGGATGCTGATCGCCGACGCCGCGAACGTCCAGCCGGCCCGGCTGGCGCGGGGCCTGCGCAACGTCCTGCTCGCGCGCGGGGTCCGGATCTTCGAGGGGACGCCGGCCACCCGGTTCCGCGCCTCGAAGCCGGCGATCGCCGAGACGCCCGGCGGCACCGTCCGCGCCGGTGAGGCGGTGATCGGACTCGGCGCCTGGGCCACGTGGTGGAGGACCTTCAAGCCGCGTCTCACGGTCCGAGGCTCGTACATGGTGATCACGGCGCCGGAGCCGGAGCGGCTCGAGGAGATGCGCTGGACCGGCGGGGAGCAGATACGCGACGCGCGGTCCTCGATCCACTACACGCGCACGACCCCGGACGGGCGGATCGCGCTCGGCCTGGGGGGGCTCCAGCCCGACCTGGCGCGGCGCATCGACCGTCGCTACGACTACGAGGAGCGGTACGCGGCGCGCGTCGCGCAAGACGTCGCGCGGATGTTCCCGGCGTTCGCCGAGGTGCCCATCGAGGCCGCGTGGGGCGGCCCGATCAACGTGAGCGGGTTCACCATGCCCTTCTTCGGCTCGATGGGCACGGCCGGCAACGTCCACTACGGCCTGGGGTACACGGGCAACGGCGTGGGGCCGAGCCATCTGGGCGGGAAGATCCTCGCGGCGCTCGCCACCCACGCGGAGGACGGCTTCACACGCCTGGCCGTCGTGAGCCGCGAGCCGAAGCGCTTCCCGCCCGAGCCGATCCGCTCACCCGGCATGATGGTGGCGAACGCGGCGATCCGACGAAAGGACGATCTGGAGGACGCACGCAGGCGGGTCGATCCGCTCACGGGCTTCGTCGCTCGGCTGCCGCGCCGGATGGGCTTCAACCTGGGTCCGCGATGAGTCCCGAACGATCGCGACTCGACCTCCCTCGCCAGGCCGACGGCTCGTGGTGGCTGGAGGAGTGCCTGGCGCTCCCCGAGTTCGCCGGCCCGCGGACCCCGCCGCTCGTTCGCGACACGACCGCGGACGTCGTGATCATGGGCGGCGGCTACACGGGGATGTGGACGGCGTGGTCGCTCCTCGAGCGCGAGCCCGGGGTCGACGTCGTGCTGCTCGAGCAGGGGATCTGCGGCGGCGGCCCGAGCGGACGCAACGGTGGCTTCTGCAACGGCCTGTGGGAGGAGGCCGACCTGCTGATCGCCGAGCTCGGACCCGAGGGTGCCCAGCGGACCGCGCTCGCGGCCGAGGCGTGCATCGCCGAGATCGGCGCATGGTGCGAGGAGCACGCCGTCGACGCCTGGTTCGACGTTGTCGGGCACCTGGGGGTGTCGACCTCGGCGGCACAGGACGGGGCGTGGCGGCCGACGGTCGAGGCCGCCCAGAGCCTGGGCTCGAGCTGGTACGTCGAGCTCACGCCGGCCGAGGTCCGCGAGCGATGCGGATCGCCGGTCTTCCGCGCCGGCGTCCTCACGCCGGGCGCCGCGATCGTCCAGCCTGCGCGCCTCGCGCGCGGACTGCGCCGGGTCCTGGTCGAGCGGGGCGTCCGGGTCTTCGAGGGGACGCCGGTGACACGGTTCCGCGGGCGCCGCGGCGCGGTCCAGGTGGACACGCCGGGCGGAACCGTGCGCGCCGGGTCCGGGGTGCTCGGGCTGGGGGCCTACGCGGCCCCGCTAGACCCGTTCCGCCGCACGGTCCTCCCGCGTGGGACGTACATCGTGCTCACCGAGCCGATCCCCGACCGCCTGGAGGAGCTCGGCTGGACCGGTGGCGAGGGGGTCTACGACCTGCGCACCGCGCTCCACTACGTGCGCACCACCCGGGACGGCCGGATCGCGTTCGGCGCGGCGTCCTCGCGCGCGGGCCTGGGGACGGGGCTCGGACCCCGGCTGCGGTACGACGAGCGGAGCGTCCGCCGGCTGCTGCACGACTTCGCGCGCTGGTTCCCCACCCTTGCCGATGTCCGGTTCGAGTGCGCGTGGGGCGGGCCGATGGACGTGACCGGCCTGCACATCCCGTTCTTCGGCTCCCTGCCCGGCGGCGGCGTCCATTACGGGCTCGGCTACACCGGCGGCGGCGTCGGCCCGTGCCGTCTGGGCGGCAAGATCCTGGCCGGCCTGGCGCTGGGCGTCGAGGACGAGCACACGTCGCTCCCGCTCGTCGGCCTCCTGCCGAAGCCGTTCCCGCCGGGGGCGATCCGCTCGGTGGGCGCCGCGATCGCGCAGGAGGCGATCGTCCGCAAGGACGAGGCCGAGGACGAGGGCCGGCGCCCGGGCTGGCTGATCGACCTCACCGCGCGGCTGCCGCGACGGATGGGCTACCACCTCGGCCCGTAGCGCCCTGCGGCAAAGGGGCGCTCGGCCCCCCCGCTCCCGGCGCGCGGGTGCCACCGTCGTAGGCTGGAGGTTGGGGAGGATCGCCGTGGCCGACGTCATCGTCGTCGACAACCTCACGAAGTCCTACGGGACCCGGCGAGGCGTGATCGAGCTCACGTACTCGGTCGCGCCGGGCGAGGTGTTCGGGTACCTCGGACCGAACGGCGCCGGCAAGACCACGACGATCCGCACCCTCCTGGACTTCCTGCGGCCGACCAGCGGCAGCGCGACGATCTTCGGCCTGGACTCCCACCGGGACGGCGTGCAGATCCACACCCGTGTCGGATACCTGCCCGGCGAGTTCACGCTCTACGAGCGGATGACCGGGGGCGAGTACCTGACCTATCTCGGGAACCTCCGGGGTGGCGTGCCGCTCGATCAGGTCCGCGATCTGGCCGAGCGCCTGGACCTGGAGCTCGGCACCCGCATCAAGACGCTCAGCCACGGGAACCGCCAGAAGCTCGGCTTGGTCCAGGCGTTCATGCACCGGCCGGAGCTGCTGATCCTGGACGAGCCGACCCAGGGCCTGGACCCGCTGATCCAGCAGGTGTTCTACGAGCTGGTCGCGGAGACCCGCGCCGATGGGCGGACGGTGTTCCTGTCCTCGCACGTGCTCCCCGAGATCGAGCGCGTGTGCGATCGCGTCGGGATCATCCGCGAGGGGCGGCTGGTCGCGGTGGAGGACATCGGCGACCTGCGGGCGAAGGAGATCCGGACGCTCGACATCCACTTCGCGGCCCCGATCCGTCCCGACGCCTTCGAGGGCGTGCCGGGCGTCCACGAGGCCGCGGTGGTCGGCGACGCGGCCCGGATCACGGTCGGCGGCCCGATGGACGCCGTGATCAAGCGGGCGGCCGCGTTCGAGATCGTCGACCTGCGGAGCCACGAGCTCAGCCTCGAGGAGATCTTCCTCGCCTTCTACGGGGGTGACGGCCATGGCGACTGAGGCGCTCCGGCCGCGCCCGATGCTGCGGACGGTCCTCGGCAAGACGCTCAGCGAGCAGCGGCGCTCGCTCCTGTGGTGGGGGATCGGGCTGTTCCTCGCGGGGGCGTCGTACGCGCCCTTCTACCCGAGCATCCTCGAGAACGCGAAGACGCTCGAGCAGTACATGAACAGCATGCCGGACTTCCTCAAGGAGGCGTTCCTGGGCGCGAGCGCGGACTTCACCTCTCCGGCCGGCTACCTCAACACCGAGCTGTTCAACTTCTTCGCGCCGCTGCTGCTGCTGCTGTTCGCCATCGGTGCGGGGGCGCGGGCGATCGCCGGCGAGGAGGAACGGCAGACGCTCGACATCCTGCTCTCGACGCCGATCCCCCGGCGGCGCGTGGTGATCCACAAGTTCGGGGCGATGCTCGTGGCCGGCGCGCTCCTGTCGGTGCTGCTGTGGCTCTCGGTCCCGCTGACCGGGCCGCCGTTCGATCTGAACCCGAGCCTCGTGGACCTCACCGCCGCGGTGTTCATGTGCTTCCTGCTCGCGATGGCCTTCGGTGCGATCGCCCTCGCGATCGGCGCGGCGACGGGGCGGCGGGCGCTCGCGGTCGGCGTGACCGCGGGGATCGCGGCCGGCGCGTACCTGCTCGACCTGCTGGTCCCGGCGATCGACTCGATCGAGTTCCTCCAGCTGCTCTCGCCGTTCCACTACTACCTGGGCGCCGAGCCGATGATGCGTGGGCTCGACGTCGGCAACTCGCTCGTGCTCGCGGGGATCGCGGCCGTCGCCTTCGTCGCGGCGGTCGTGCTGTTCGAGCGGCGCGACCTGGCCGCCTGAGCGCTACGGCAGCGGGAACGGCTCGTACCCCGGCGCCGCCATCGGCCACGGGTTCTCTCGCTCCCACGCCTGCCCGAACGTGAGGACCAGGTCGTCGCGGAAACGAGGGGCGACGATCTGCAGCCCGAAGGGCACGCCGTTCGGGCTCACACCGGCCGGGACCGAGAGCGCCGGATGGCCGGTGAGGTTGAACGGCTCGCAGTTGTAGCCCTCGGCGCCGTCGGCGATGCGACCGGTCCCCGGGACGATGCCGTCGGGGGCCCAGCCCTCGAGCGTCATCGTCGGGGTGAGCAGCACGGCGTCCTCGCCGAGGAGCACGTCCAGCTCGCGGCAGTGGTCGAACCGGCGGCGGCGCGCCTCCATGTAGGTCTGGGGCTCGATGCGGAGCGCGGACTCCATCGCGTCGCGGAAGTCCGGCGAGAACCGATCCATCACGGCCACCACGGTCTCGCGCCCGAGCAGGTACAGGTGCTCGTACGCGCACTGGACGAACCACTCGTTGTACGGGTCGCCCGTGGTGAGGACATGGTCGAGCCGCTCGACGGGTAGGCCCAGGTCGCGCTCGACGCTCGCGAGCGCCGCGGCGAAGCGCTCCTCGATCGCGGTCGGCAGCGGCTCGTACGCGACGATCCGGCCCGCCGCGAGCACGCGGGACGGCATCGGCCCCTGGAGCGGGAGCGGCACCGGCAGCGCCGACGGGTCGCCGGGGGCCGGTCCGCGCTCGATCTCGAGAAGCAGTCGCACGTCGTCGATCGTGTGGCCGAGCGGTCCATAGGTCGACAGGTCGATCCACGCCGGGATCGGGTCGCGGGCGACCACGCCGTTCGTCGGCTTCAGACCCGCGAGCCCGCAGAACGAGGCCGGGATCCGGATCGAGCCGCCGCCGTCGGTCGCGGTCGCGAGCGGCGCGATCCCGGCCGCCATCGCCGCGGCCGAGCCGCCCGAGGACCCGCCCGGCGAGAACGCCGGGTTCCACGGGTTCACCGTTGTGCCGAACAGCGTGTTCGTGGTGTACCCGGCGAACGTGAACTCGGGGACGTTCGTCTTGCCGACGGCGATCGCCCCGGCCGCACGGAGCCGTCCCGGGACGAGCCCGTCGGTCTCCTCCGGCGGCAGGTTCCGGCGGAGCTCGGAGCCGTGGGTCGTGCGCATCCCCGCCAGCCGCTCATTGTCCTTCACGAGGAGCGGCACGCCGGCCAGCGGACCCGGATCCTCCCCCGCCGAGATCCGGGCGTCGAGCGCCTCGGCCTCGGCCAGTGCCTGGTCGGAACGGATCGCGATCACCGCGTTCAGGTCGGGGTCGAGGCGCTCGATGCGCTCGAGCGAGGTACGGGCCACTTCGACCGCCGACGCCCGGCGCGCGCGCACCGCGCCCGAGAGCTCGGCGAGGGTCACGGCCGGGTCCGCGCGTCGGGGTCCATCGGTCCGCGAGCGTATCGGTCGATCCCGCGACGAACAAGCGGGCCGCGCACGGATGTCGCGATAGGCTCCCCCCCGGATGCCCGCCGGGCATGGTGACGGATGGCCCTCAGCCCCAGGCAGCAGCGCGCCCTCACGAACGCGGCAGTGACCGCGGGCCTGACGGCCTTGGTCGGCCTGGTCGTCGTGCAGCTGATGCCGGGGGGACGCGAGGCCGCGGCGCCGGCGTCCCCGTCGTCGTCACCGAGCCCCTCGGTCGCGTGCGAGCCACGGTGGGAGCCCGTCGACAGCCCCGACCCCGAGGACGGCGGGAGCCTGCTCCTCGGCGTGGCCGCCGTCGGGCCGGAGGACGCATGGGCCGTCGGCGGCGCCGGGGACCCGGTCGACCCGACCGCGACCCTCACGATCCGATGGAACGGTCAGGAGTGGGACGTCGTCCCGAGCCCGAACCCTGGGTCGACCGCGAACCGGTTCGAGGCCGTCGCGGCCCTATCCGCAGACGCGGCCTGGGCGGTCGGACGCGCCTCGGACGGTGCCGTCGACCATCCGATCGCCGCGCGATGGGACGGGGGCGACTGGACGCTCCTGTCGCTCCCGCCCGAGATGACCGAGGGCGCCCTCATGGGCGTCGCCGCGATCCAGACCGACGACGTGTGGGCGGTCGGCTACCAGGGCGACGTCGAGGCCGGCACGGAGCGCGCGGTCGCGCTGCGCTGGGACGGCAGGGAGTGGAGGTCGGCGCCGGTGCTGCCTGCGCTCCGCGGCGGACGCACGGCGCTGCTCGCCGTGGCCGCGACCTCCCGCACGGACGCGTGGGCCGTGGGCTACCGGCGCAACGAGCCGGTCATCCTCCACTTCGACGGCCGCGCGTGGGCGCTCTCGATGAGCCAGGTGCCGGGGGACGCGCTCGGGGTGACGGCGCTCGCGGTGGAGGACGCGTGGGCGGTCGGAGAACGCGTGCAGCGGTGGGACGGCAAGGGCTGGACGCAGGCCGGGACGGTGAAGGCCCGGGGGCTGCTCCGCGCCGTCGCGGCGGTCGGACCGAGCGACGTCTGGGCGGTCGGCGACCGGCCCACCGAGGCCTCGATCCTGAAGCCGCTCGTGCAGCGGTGGGACGGGACGGGGTGGGAGGTCCTGCGCGGCCAGGGGGTCGCCGGGTCGATCAGCCTCACCGCCGTGAGCGCCGTCCCCGACGGCACCGTGCTCGCCGTCGGTTACCGCGACGGCCCGAGGGGCCGCACGACCTTCGCGATCCGCGGCACGACCTGCGCAGGCGCGTAGGTTCCGGTCTCTCCGAGCGGTGTGCGGGGGCGTAGTCTGAGCGATCCGATCGATCTCGAGGGAGGGCCCCCATGCACCCAGCGAGCCACGACGCCACCGACCGGTTCCGAGCGAAGGGCTGGTGGGAGGGTGTGACCCTGTGGGACCTGTTCGCCCGGAACGCGGACCGCGAGCCGGAGCGCCTCGCGCTCGCCGACGCCCCGAACCGCGTCGAGTTCTGCGTCGGCGAGCCCGTCCGGTGGACCTACGCGCAGGTGCGCGAACGGGCCGACCGGCTGGCCGCCGCCCTCGTCTCCGAGGGCGTCCGGCAGGGCGACGTGGTCCTCGTGCAGCTCCCGAACGTGGCCGAGCTCGTACTCACCTACCTCGCGAGCTCGCGCATCGGCGCGATCGTGAGCCCGCTCCCGATCCAGTTCCGCGCGCACGAGCTCCGGCTGACCGGCGCCCTGGTCGAGCCCGTCCTGGCGATCACGACGACGAACGCCGCGGGGATCGACCACGTCGAGCTCCTCGACCGCGTACGCGCCGAGCTCCCCTCGATCCGCACGGTGCTCGCCATCGGCGAGGGCCCGCGCGAGGGGACGCGCTCGCTCGCAGAGATCCTGGAGACTCCGGGGGACGTCTCCGGCCTAGACCATCGCACCGCCGGGACCAACGCCTCCGACGTCGTCACCGTCTGCTGGACCTCGGGCACGGAGGCCGAGCCGAAGGGCGTGCCTCGCACCCACGACCTGTGGACCGCGATCGCGTACGGCACGACCGACGGCGCCGGGCTGCGCGACGGTGACGTCCTCCTCACGCCGTTCCCGCTCGTCAACATGTCGGGCATCGGCGGCATGTTGGTGCCCTGGCTCCAGACCGCGGGAACGCTCGTGCTGCACCAGCCGATGAGCCTGCCGGTCTTCCTGCGTCAGGTCGTCACCGAGCGCGTCAACTACACGGTCGCCCCGCCCGTCCTGCTCAACCTCCTGCTCGCCGATCCCACCACGTTGGAGGGCGTGGACCTCTCGTCGCTGCGGACGATCGGCTCCGGCTCGGCCCCGCTCGCCCCAGCGATGGTGGAGGGGTGGAAGGAGCGGCACGGGATCGAGGTCGTGAACTTCTTCGGCTCGAACGAAGGCATCGCGCTCGTAGGCGGACCCGCCGACATCCCCGACCCCAGGGAGCGCGCTCGCGTGTTCCCGCGCTTCGGCGCCGAGGGTCTCCGGTGGTCGAACCGGGTGGCCCGCGGCCTGCGGACCAAGCTCGTCGACCCGCAGACGGGCGAGCCCGTGACCGAGCTCGGACGGCCCGGCGAGCTCCTCATCGCCGGCCCAACGGTCTTCGCGGGTTACTGGCGCCGTGACGACCTCACGACGGCTGCCTTCGACGAGGAGGGCTTCTTCCGCACCGGCGACCTGTTCCGGCTGGAGGACGAGGCTCACCTCCGGTTCGTCGGTCGCGCGCGCGACCTCATCGTCCGCGGGGGGATGAAGATCGCACCCGAGGAGGTCGAGGCGCTCCTCGCCGACCATCCGAAGATCGCGGACGTCGCGGTCGTCGGCATCGCCGACGAGCGGATGGAGGGCGAGCAGATCGTCACCGCCGTGGTCGTCCCCAAGGAGGGCGAGACGATCGAGCTCGGCGAGGTCCGGAACCACCTCCGCGGAAGAGGCGTCGCCGGTTACAAGGAGCCACGCAGGCTCGTGGTCGTCGAAGCGCTGCCGCGGAACGCGCTCGGCAAGGTCCTGAAGCGCGAGATCCGCGCAACCGTCAGCTAGCGTCTGCCGCCCGCTTCGGGGGGCGCGGGACGAACGCGCTCGTGCGCCGGACGTACTGGGCGTAGCCAGGTCGACGCTCGCCGATCGTCTTCTCGAGCATCGCGACTCCCGAGACGCGGACGAGCAGGAACGTCATGACCGCGGGGCCGAGAAGGGCCGCCCACCCCCACGGCGTCGACAGGCCGACGATCCCGATCCCCCACCACACGACGGCGTCACCGAAGTAGTTCGGGTGCCGCGTGTAGCGCCACAGGCCCCGGTCCATGACCTTGCCCCGGTTCGCGGGGTCGGCCTTGAACCGCGCGAGCTGGGCGTCCCCCACGGCCTCGAACCCGAAACCGATCGCCCAGACGGCCGCCCCCAGCCAGTCGAGCGCGCCGAGCGCTCCTGGCGTCTGCCCCGCCCCGGCCGCCTGGACGGGGAGCGAGACCACGAGCGCGAGCGCGCCCTGGAGCCAGAACACCTGGAACAGGCTGATCCACCAGTAGCCGGGGCCGTATCGCTCGCGGAACGCGACATATCGGTAGTCCTCGCCCCTGCCTCGGTTCCGTCGTCCGATGTGGAGGGCGAGCCGGAGCGCCCACACGCCGACGAGCGCGAACACGAGCAGTCGGCGCTCGAACACGCCGGGACCGAGCGCGAGCGCCACGATCGCGACGAGCCAGCTCGCCGGCCCCCACACCACGTCGACGATGCTCACGTTGCGGATCGCGACCGAGACCAGCCAGACGGCCGCCATCGCGACGGCCACGACCGCCGCCGAGACCAGGATCAGACCGATGCCGCTCTCCACGGGGCTCCTTCCGGACGCCGGGGGGGCTCCCTCCGGACGCCGGCACCGTAGCACGCATGGGTTCGGGCACCGTGGTCGCAACCGATGCACCTATCCTGGGTGGTATGCCGTTGCTGCAGGAGACGCTCGAGGTCGGGAGGCCGCTCGACGAGGTCTTCGCGTTCGTCGGCGACTTCGCGAACACGAAGGACTGGGACCCAGGCGTCGCCTCCTCGAGGAAGGTCACGGATGGGCCGGTCGGCGTCGGCACGCGGTACGCGGTCGACGTCCTGTTCGGGAGCCGTACGCTGCCGATGACCTACGAGATCACGGCGTGGGACCCGCCGAACCGCGTGGTCCTGCGGGGCCAAGGGTCGACGGTGACGGCTGTGGACGACATCCGCTTCGAGGCGACCGAGCGCGGTACGCGGGTCCGCTACTCGGCCGACCTGCGACTGAAGGGGCTGCTGAAGCTCGCCGAGCCGTTCATGAGGGGACGGTTCGACCGGACCGCGAAGGACGCCATCGCCGGGATGCGTCGAGCGCTCGAGGGCGGACCGCCCTCCTAGATCACCCGGACGCCGTCCTTCCAGACCTGCTCGACGCGCTCCTTCAGCGTCGAGAACTCGAACGGGTCGCCATCCACGACGACCACGTCCGCGCGCTTGCCCGGCTCGAGCGTGCCGAGCTCGTCCTCCAGGCCCATCAGCTCGGCGGCGCTCGAGGTTGCCGCGACGAGCGCCTGCTCGGGCGTGAAACCGTGGGTCGCCATCAGCTCGAGCTCACGCAGGTTCGTCCCGTGCGGCGCGACCGGGCAGTCCGTCCCCATCGCCACCTTCACCCCGGCCTGGGCCGCCCGGCGGAACGCGGCGAGCTCGGGACGGCCGAGCGTGCGCAGCTTCTCCCTCACCGGCTCGGGGATCTTCGGGTCGTTCGCGAGCTCGTCCGTCGTGTCGCCGGCGGTGAGCGTGGGGACGAGCCAGGTCCCACGGTCCAGCATCAGGGCGATCCCTTCGTCGTCGAGGAACGTGCCGTGATCGATCGAGCGAACGCCGGCGCGGATCGCGCGCTTGATGCCCTCGGCGCCATGGGCGTGGGACATCACCCACCGATCCAGGTCCGCCGCCGCCTCGACGATCGAGCGCACCTCGGCCTCGGTGAAGTTCGGCTGCCGAGGGTCGTCCGCCGGCGAAAGGAATCCGCCGGACGATGCGATCTTGATCACATCGGCGCCGGCGCGGATCATCTCGCGCACCTTCGCCGCGACGCCGTCCACGCCGTCGCACACCCCGTCTGGCATCCCTGGGTACGGCGTTCCCCACGCGCCCCGGGCGCCGCTCGGGAGCCACGGGTCGCTGTGGCCGCCCGTCATGCCGAGCATGTTCACCGAGATCTGCATCCTCGGCCCGACGAGGATCCCCTGCTCGACCGCGGCGCGCATCCCGGCGTCGGCACCACTCGCGTCGCGCACCGTCGTGATGCCGAGCGCGATCGTCCGCTGCAGGTTCTCGGCCACCCGGTAGAAGTGGAGCGAGAACGGCTCGTTCATGATGCGCACCTCGTCGAAGTCCTCGTACGAGAACGCGACGTGCACGTGGACATCGAACAGGCCGGGCAGGAGCGCCCTGCCCGTACAGTCGATCGCCTCGTCCCCCTCGAGGCCCACCCCGACCGCGAGGATCCTCCCGTCCTGGGTCGCGAGGTCCGCCTCGGCGAGCGGCGCTCCCGTCCCATCGAAGATCCGGCCACCGGTGAACACCGTCCGTGTCATCCAACCCCTCCTCGCCCACGGCGCCGGCTGCGCGCCGACCGGGCGCGAGCCTACACTCCGCCCCTGATCGCCGTTCGAGGATGGGAGACGCGCGCATGGATATCCGGTTGACGCCCGAGGATGCGGCGCTGCGGGCCCGCGCCCGCACCTTCTGCGAGCAGGTGCTGATGCCGCTCGAGGACGAGTGCGAAGAGCACGACGGCCTCACGCCCGAGAGCCTCGAGCATGGCAAGGCGCAGGTGCTCGAGCACGGCTTCGCCGCGATCAACCATGCGACCGAGGACGGCGGCCAGGGCCTGGACGTCTTCCAGCAGGTGCTCGTCGAGGAGGAGTGGGGCAAGGCGACCGGCGCGCTGTGGGACATCCCGTGGCGCCCGTCGATCCCGCTCGCCGTCGCGACCGAGGCGCAGAAGGACGAGTACCTGCGGCCCGCGTGCCGCGGCGAGCGCCGCGACTGCTACGCGATCACCGAGGAGGGTGCCGGCTCGGACCCGACGATGGTGCGGACCACCGCGGTACGCGACGGCGATGGATGGGTCCTGAACGGCACGAAGTGGCACGTGACGTCTGGCGACGTGGCCGACTTCCTCCTCGTGCACGCACACGTCGACGCCGACCCGGCCAAGGCGACGGTGTTCATCGTCGACAAGGACCTATCCGGCGTGCGCGTCGTGCGGACGCCCCGGTACATGCACACGTTCGTGTTCGAGCACCCGATCTTCGCGCTCGAGGACGTGCGGGTGGGCCCGGACAAGGTCCTCGGCGAGGTCGGGCAGGGGTACGAGCTCACGAAGGATTGGTTCGTCGAGGAGCGGATCATGATCGGCGCCCGCACGGTCGGCGCGGCGACCCGGGCCCTCGACCTCTCGCTCGCGTTCGCGTCGGAGCGGGTGCAGTTCGGCCGGCCGATCGTCGAGCATCAGGCGATCGGGTTCATGCTCGCCGACATGGCGGCCGAGCTGATGGCGGCTAAGGCGATGCTCTACCGGGTCGCCTGGCAGGCCGCCCGCGGCGGCACCCCGCGCAAGGAGGTCCACGCGCTCGCGAGCGCCGTCAAGCTCGTATGCTCGGAGACCGCCGGCCGGGTCGTGGACCGGGCCGTCCAGATCCACGGGGGTCGCGGCTACATGCGCGAGCAGCCGGTCGAGCGCCTGTACCGCGAGCTGCGGGTCGACCGGATCTGGGAGGGGACCTCCGAGATCCAGCGCATGGTCATCGCCAACGAGCTGCGGAAACGCGGCGCCGGCGCCTACTCGGGCTGGCCCTCGGCGTAGTCGCTTGCCAGCAACGCTGACCCTCGTCCATGCTCTCGGCGGGGGGACGCATGGGCATCTCGGCGGGGGGACGCATGGAGATCTCGATCCATCGGCAGACCCTCGACGCCGGTCGGTCGGGGGACGTCCGCGGGCATCCGCGGGTGGGCGTGATCCTCGCCGCCGGCCGCTCGAGCCGCCTTGCCGACGTCACGGGTCACGGATCCAAGGCCGTGCTCAGGGTGGGCGGGCTCTCGCTGCTCGAGCGGGCGATCCGCAAGCTGCTCTCGGCGGGGATCGAGCGCGTGGTCGTTGTGGTGGGTCATCAGGCCGGCCCCGTCGCGACGGTCGCCCGGCGCTCGGCGCCCGGGCGGGTCCAGACGGTGTACGCCGAGGGCTGGGAGCTCGGCAACGGCGTGTCGCTCGCGGCCGCCGAGCCGCTCGTCGCCGGTGAGGAGCTGTTCGTGGTGATCACGGCCGACCACGTCTTCGGGGAGGGCGCGCTCGAGCCGCTCCTGCGCGCCGGCCGCCCCGGCGTGCTCGTCGACCATGAGCCCGACCCCGACGCCTGGGCCGAGGGCACCCGGGTCCGACTCCGCGAGGAGCACGCGGTCGCGTTCTCGAAGGATCTCGGCGACCCGTCGATCGACTGCGGGGCGTTCCTGCTGCCACCGGCGGTGTTCGCCGCCCACCGGCGGGCGCTCGGGAACCACGACACCTCGCTCGCCGGGGCGGTGACGAGCCTCGCCCGCGGGGTCCCGCTGACCGCCGTGGCGCTGCCGCCGGGGACGTGGTGGCAGGACGTCGACACGCCCGAGGACCTGCGACGCGTCTCTCGGCTGCTGCGTCGCTCGCTGACGAAGGACGCCGACGGCCCCGTCTCGCGGTACCTCAACCGCCCCCTCTCCACCCGGATCTCGATGGCGCTCGCGCACCTGCCGATCCACCCCGACGCCGTCTCGGTGATCGCATGCCTGGTCGCCGTCGCCGGCGCGTGGGCGCTGTGGGTCGGTCGCGGGGTCGAGGGCGCCCTGCTCGTGCTCCTGTCCTCGCTCCTGGACGGCGTGGACGGCGAGATCGCCCGGCTCCAGGTGCGGACGAGCGCCGGCGGTGCGCTGCTCGACGGCGTCCTCGATCGCGCCGCGGACGCCGCAGTGATCGCCGGCCTCACGGTGTGGGCCCTCGGGGACGGCGCGAGCGATGCGGCGGCCGTGAGCCTGGCGGTGGCCGCCACGGCCGGGTCGATGCTCTCGATGGCCACGAAGGACCGGATCGCGGCGCTCGGCATCCCTCCCGCCCCCGAGCGCTGGATCAGCTTCCTGATGGGCGGGCGCGACGCGCGCCTGCTCGAGATCGCGGTGTGCGCGGCGCTCGGCCGACCGCTGCTGGCGCTCGCGATCGTGACGGCCACGTCGCTGCTCAGCCTCGCCGTGCGGCTGTTGCTCACCCGATCGACGCTCCGCGGCGCGTGGCCGGGGCCGACGTGACGGTCCTGCCCCCCGCGTCCGCGCGGTTCCGTCCGGAGGGACGGACCCGATGAGCGTGGTGGTCGGGCTCGACGTCGGCGGCACGAAGATCCAAGCCGTCGCCGTTCGGGAGGGGATGGTGGCGGGCTCGTTCCGAACGCCGACCCCCCCTACCGGGGCACGCGACGTCCGGCTGGCGCTCGTCGTCGCGGTGGACGGGGCGCTCGCGGAGGCGGGCGCGGACCGCGGGGCGCTCGACGCGGTCGGGCTCGCGATGCCGGGAGCGGTCGACCGGCAGGCCGGCTCGCTCCGGAGCGCGCCGAACCTGCCGGGGTTCCAGTCGCCGACCCCGGTGCCGATCGGACCGTCGCTGTCGCAGACGCTCGGAGGCGTTCCGGTCTCGCTCGGCAACGACGCGAGCCTGGCCATGCTCGGCGAGTACCGGCGCGGGGCCGGGCGCGGCTTCCGGAACGTCCTCGGGGTCTGGATCGGCACCGGGGTCGGCGGTGGGTTGATCCTCGACGGGGAGCCGTTCGAGGGCCGGGGCGCGGCCGGCGAGATCGGCCACATGACCGTCGAGCCCGCCGGCCGCCTCTGCGGCTGCGGCGGGCGCGGGCACCTCGAGTCCTACGCGGGCCGCGGCCGGATGGAGGTGCGTGCCCGAGAGCTCGCGAAGAAGGGGCGTCGGACCAGCCTGTTCAAGCTCCGGCAGAAGAAGGGCAAGGACCGGGTGACCAGCGGGATCTGGCTCGAGGCGATGCGCAGGGGCGACCGCATCGCCACCATGCTGATCGACGAGGCGGTCTGGGCGCTGGGCCTGGCGCTGTCGTCGGTGCAGAACCTGCTCGACCTGGAGGCGATGGTGATCGGCGGCGGGCTCGGCGACCGGCTCGGACAGCCGTTCATCGACCGGATCGCTGCCGAGATGGCCCCGCTGCTGTTCGTCCCCGACCGCCCGCCGACGCTGCTGCCGACCGGGTTCATGGACCTGTCCGGCGCCGTGGGCGCCGCCGTGCTCGCCGGCGGCTGACCCGCTAGGTGCCGTCGAGGCAGCCGACGACCTCGTCGGGCAGGCCGGGGATCCCCGGGCCGGGGGTTTCCGGGCCGCCCCCGCCTCGCACGAAGTCGTACGGGACGCCCGACCACTGCCCCGGTAGCCCCGGGTAGGACCTCGTGTCCGTGTCGGCGCTGTCGTACTGGAACGCGACCCAATCCGGAGAGGAGAAGCCCTCGGTGTCGTACGCGGCGACGGCCACCAGCCCACGCCCGAAGCGCCGGGCCTCGATCAGGAAGCGGCCCTGGAACGCCGGTTCACGCTCGGCGAACAGCTTGATGTACCAGCGCTCGACGACCAGGAGGTAGCCCTTGTCCGAGGGCGGCGACTCGGGCCCCTGGAAGTACCGCATGTCGACGACCGTGAGCGGCCCCCTGACCTCGGTCGTGCGTCGCACGATGCCGAGCGGCTGCAGGTACGCGGGTGATCCCTCCTTCGGCGCGACCCACCCGTTCACGCACTCCGGGGACGCCTCGCCGCGCCTGGGCGGCGGCCGGTCCGGCAACGCGGGCGGCGTCACCGAGGGCGTCACGCTCGAGGATCCGGCGGGGGTGAGTGGGGGCGGCGGCGTGCTGGTGCTCGGTGAGCCGCCGTCCCCGCCTCCGTCGCAGGCCACGAGCGCCGCGCCGAGCGCGAGGGCGACGAGGAGCGCGAGCGGTCGGAACCTACGCGGGTGCACCGGGTCTCCTGGCGGACGGGCCTCGGCAGGATACCGCCCGGCCTCCCCCTTGGTAGCGTGATGCACCCATGAACGGCCCGCGCGACGAGGACCGCCCGCTCGGCTACCGCAGCCCCGAGGTCGAGCCCGATCCGACCTACCGGCGACTCGAGCACGACCGTTCCCCGGGGCTCACGTTCTCGCGTCGAGGGTTCCTCGCCACGTCCGGGCTGGCGCTCGCGGGCGCGACGCTGTACGCGTGCACGGGCGGGGGACGCAAGCCCGTGGCCCCGACGGCGACCGCGTCGGTCGTGGCCGCCCAGACGCGGTGGCCGATCAAGCGCGTGGTCTACCTGATGCTCGAGAACCGGTCCTTCGACAACCTGTACGGGCGGTTCCCCGGCGCGAACGGCGCCAGGGTCGGCGTGAAGCTCGGTCGGGAGGTCCCGCTGCTCGACTGCCCGCACTGGCTCCCGGGCGACATCCCCCACGATCGAGCGGCGCACCTGAACGACATCAACGGCGGCTCGTACGACGGGTTCGGGATCGGGCAGTTCGGCGACCCGTGGGCCTACACGCAGTTCGACGGGCGGATGGTCCCGAACTACTGGCGGTGGGCCCGCGACTACGTGCTCTGCGACCACTTCTTCGCTTCGGTCGGCGGACCCTCGTACCCGAACCACTTCTTCTTCGTCGCCGGCCAGTCGGGCGGGGTGCTCGACAACCCCGAGAACATCGAGGTGCGGTTCGACGACGGGGACAAGCGGTTCAAGTCCTGGGGCTGCGACGCCGTCGGCGAGAACGTGTTCGTGCTCGTGAAGGACGCGCAGGGGAACCTCGCGAAGCACGACACGTGCTTCAACTTCCGAACCGTGCCCGAGCAGCTCGAGGGGGCGGGCGTCTCGTGGGCGTACTACTCGGCCGGCAAGTACCAGACCGGCTACTTCTGGAACGCGCTGAACGGGATCTCGAACGTCTACCACACCGACCTGTGGCGTCCCGAGCGGATCCGCGCGGTCGACAAGCTGCCGGACGACATCCGGGCCGGCCGGTTGCCCTCGGTGACGTGGGTCACGCCGCGATTCGAGCTCTCGGACCACCCCCCGGAGAGCACGTGCTTCGCGCACGACTGGCTCACCGAGGTGGTGAACGCGGTGATGACGAGCGACGGGTGGGAGCACACGGCCCTGTTCGTCACGTGGGACGAGTGGGGTGGGTTCTACGACCACGTCCCGCCACCCCAGGTCGACGACATCGGCCTCGGGTTCCGCGTGCCGACGCTGGTCATCAGCCCCTACGCGAAGCGGGGCTACGTCGACGACGCGGAGGGAGAGTTCTCGAGCCCCCTGAAGTTCATCGAGGACAACTGGGGCCTGCCGTACCTCACCGACCGCATCGAGCGCACACACAACTTCGAGCACGTCTTCGACTTCGACCGGAGCCCGCGGACCGACGCGGAGCCGCTCCGCAAGCACGGCGCGTGCTACGGCACGCCCTGGGAGTTCCCCGGGCAGGACTACCCCGGCTGGCCCGCGGCGACCGAGCCGGACCCCAGCCACTTCGTCTGACGGCGTCAGCGCCGCGTGATCACGAGCGCGTCGACGGCCACGCACCCGTCCGGACCGCAGATCACCGGGTTCGCGTCGAGGGCCTCGAGGTGCGCGCCCAGGTCGTGCGCGAGCCACGAGAGCCCGACCACCGCGCTGCCGAGCGCCCGGACGTCGACCGGCGGCATCCCTCGGACGCCGTCGAGGAGCGGACGAACCTCCAGCCGGTCGATCATCCGCAGCGCCCGCGCCTGGTCCAGTGGCGGGAGCGCGAGACGCCGATCGTGCAGGACCTCGACGAGGACGCCGCCGGCCGCGACGAGCACGAGCGGCCCGAACCCGGGATCTCGGACGACGCCGAGCGCCACCTCGACTCCCGCGGGTGCCATCCGCGCGACCACGACCTGCGGTCCGAGCTGCCGCTCGAGATCCGAGTACGCGTCCTCGAGCGACGCGGAGTCGTCGATGCCCAGCCGGACGCCGCCGACGTCCGACTTGTGCTGCACGCCGGGGACGGCCGTCTTCACCACGACGGGGAACCCGAGACGTTGCGCAGCGGCCATCGCGTCCTCGAGCGTGGCCGCCGGGAGGAGGTCGATCGTCGGCACGCCGTAGTCGGCCAGCAGGGCGAGTCCCTCGAGCTCACCGACCGGCTCCCCGCTCGCCAGACGCCCGCGCCATCGCTCCCGCACGTCCTCCGAGGTGGGCGACCGCCCCCCGACCGGCGGGAGCGCGCGATGGTCGCGGTGGTCGAACAGATGCCGGAACGCGGCCAGGCCGGTCGGCGTGCCCTCGAGCGCCGGCGCGCCCACGTCGTACAGGCGCGCGACGTCGTTCCGATCGATCCCGCCAGCGAAGTTGCTCAGCATCGCCATCGGCTTGTCGGTCTCGGGCCACACGTTCAGGAAGCAGGAGAAGTAGCCCTCCTCGTCGGCGTCGTCGGTCACCAGGTCGACGGCGAACGCGAGGGCGGCGACGTTCGGGTCCCGCACGAGCGCGCGGAGCGAGCCCGTGATGACCTCGCCGGCGTCGCGTCCCGTCCCCCAGAAGTCGAGCGGGTTGATCGGCAGGAGGCCCTCGTCGAGGAGCGACTCCAGCGTGGAGGTGGCCTCGGGGCCGAGCGTCGCGAGCGGCACGCCGGCCGCCGCGGCGGCGTCGACCATCATCGCCCGCTCGCCGCCCGAGTCGTGGGCGGTCGCGAGCGCCCCCGGCCCGGCTCGGCGTCCGGCGACGAACAGCGCGAGCGCGTCGGCCATCTCGTCGAGGGACTCGACGCGGTGCACCCCCTCGGCCTCGAACAACGCCTCGTACGCCCCGTCCTCCCCGGCGAGCGCGCCCGAGTGCGCCGTCACCATCTCCCGCGTGAGGGCCTCGCGCCCGACCTTCAGCACGACGACCGGCACGTCGCGCTCATGCGCCACGCGCATCGCGGCGCGGAAGCCCGAGGGGTCGCGGATCGTCTCGATGAACAGCCCGATCGCCTTCGTGCTGTCGAGCCCGAGCGCGTACGCCATGTAGTCGGACGTCGTGGTCACGAACTCCTGCCCCGAAGACACGAGCAGGTTGAAGCGCAGGTCCCGGTCGTTGTGCATGAACGCCGCGAACGCCGACCCCGAGTGGCTGACGAACGTGATCCCGCCGGGCGGCAGGTCGGCCGGCTCCTCCCATCCGGTCGCGCGCAGACCGCGCTCGACGTTGACGAACCCCATGCAGTTGCCGCCGCAGATCTCCATGCCGGCCTCCCGCGCGATCTGGGCCAGCCGATCGGTGAGCGGAGACGTGCCGGGGCGCGGCTCCTCGAAGCCGCTCGCGTAGATCACCGCCGAGCCGACGCCGACGTCCGCGCACGCGCGGAGCGTGTCCTCGAGCTGGGCGTTGGCGAGCGCGATCACCGCCAGGTCGACGGGCTCGGGCACCTCGTCGATCGAGGCGTAGCAGCGGTGCCCGAAGAGCTCCTCGTAGCGCGGGTTGACCGGGTACACCGGACCCTCGAACCAGCCGAGCTCGACGAGCTCGCGCAGCGTCTCGTGGCCGACCGAGCCCTCGCGCCCGCTCGCGCCGATGACCGCGACCGAGCGAGCCTCGAGCATCCGCTCGAGCGCGCCGCGGCTCGCCCCGGTGTCCGCCTGCGGTTCGGTCACGCGCCCGAGGCTACTTCCTCTTCGGCAGGGCCCTGTCCTTCACGGCCATGCGGAACGCCTGCCAGCCCGGGATGCCGTTCACGCCGCCGCCACCATGGGTAGCGCACGAGCCGTGGTACAGACCCTTGATCGGCGTGCGGAAGTCGGCGTACCCGGGCGCCGGGCGCATGTGGAAGAGCTGGT
>DASTHN010000044.1:0-12354 GCA_035718185.1 Actinomycetota bacterium | reverse complement strand
TCGATCGAGGCGCCGACGTGGGCCTCGCGTTCGACGGGGACGCCGACCGGGTCTTCCTGGTCGACGAGCGTGCGGAGGGGGTGAGCGGGTCGGAGGTCACCGCGCTCGTGGCGCGATCGATGCTGAAGCACCACCCCGGGTCCTCGGTCGTCTACAACCTGATCTGCTCGTGGATGGTTCCCGAGGTCATCCGCGAGGCGGGCGGAACGCCGGTGCGCACGCGCGTCGGTCACTCGTTCATCAAGCAGGTGATGGCCGAGACCGGGGCGATCTTCGGCGGCGAGCACTCCGGTCACTACTACTTCCGCGACAACTACCGGGCGGACTCGGGCCTGATCGCGGCGGTCGTCGTGCTCGAGCAGCTCTCGCTCGCGGGGCGACCGCTCTCCGAGGTCCTCGCGCCCTTCCAGCGGTACAGCGCCTCGGGCGAGATCAACTCGCGCGTGGACGACCAGATGGGGAAGATCGAGGAGATCGCGACCGCGTACGGCTCGGGTCGGCAGGACCGCACCGACGGCCTCACGGTCGAGTTCGACGACTGGTGGTTCAACGTCCGGCCCTCGAACACCGAGCCGCTGCTCCGCCTGAACGTCGAGGCCCGGACCGCGGAGACGTTGGAGGAGCGGACCGCGGAGGTCCTCGCGATCATCGGAGGCGAAGGAGGTGCGTCGTGACCCTGGATCCCGAGCTGCTCGAGATCCTCGTGTGCCCGAACGACCGTGGTGAGGTCGAGTACCTCGAGGCCGAGCAGGTCATCGTGTGTGCCACGTGCGGCTACCGGTACCCCGTCCGCGACGGCATCCCGGTGATGCTCATCGACGAGGCGGAGAAGCCCACCGGGAAGTCGCGGCGGTGACCCCGCTCGACGATGAGCGAACGCTGCGGACCGGCGACCCCTCCGGCATGCTCGAGGCCGTGGCGAGTCTGCCGCGCCAGTGCGCGGAGGGGTACGGGCTGGCGATGTCGGCCCCCGACCTCCCCGCGGGGCAGGGGGTCGAGAACGTGGCCGTCTGCGGGATGGGGGGCTCGGCCGTCGCCGGTGACGTCCTGCGGATCCTCGCGGCCACGCGGCTCGGCGTGCCGGTCCAGGTCGTCCGCTCGCCCGAGCTCCCGGAGTGGTGCCAGCCGCACACGCTCGTCGTGATCTCGAGCTACTCGGGCGACACCGCCGAGACGGTCTCGTGCCTCGAGGAGGCGGTCCGGCGCGGGTGCCGCATCGTCGTCGTGACCTCGGGCGGGGAGGCCGCACGGCAGGCGGAGGACCTCGGGCTCGGCAGGGTCCTCCTGCCGGGTGGGCTCCAGCCGCGGGCGGCGGTCGGGCTCCTCACGCTCGGGGCGCTCGGCGCGGTCGAGGCCGCCGGGCTCCTGCCGTCGATCCGTGCGGACCTGGGCGAGTGCGTCCACGTGCTCGACGTGCTCGTGGACCAGCTCGCGCCGGGCGTGCCCACGACCATCAACCTCGCGAAGCAGGTCGCGGAGGCGGTCGGCGAGGCGGTCCCCGTGGTCTGGGGCGCGGAGGGGCTGGGCGCCGTGGCGGCCATGCGCTGGAAGACGCAGATGAACGAGAACGCGAAGGTGCCGGCGTTCGCGTCGTCGCTCCCCGAGCTGGATCACAACGAGGTCGTGGGGTGGTCGCAGGACCGCGGGCATGGCTATCTCGTCGTCGCGCTCCGCCACGACGGCGAGCACCCGGACGTCGCCGCTCGGTTCGAGCTCTCGGCGCGGATCGCCGAGGACGCCGGCGCGCGGACCCTCGAGGTCCGGGCCCGCGGGCGTTCGGCGCTCGCGCGGTTCTTCTCGCTCGTGCTCGTCGGGGACTTCACCACGACGTACCTGGGGATCGCGCGCGGCGCCGACCCGACGCCGGTCGAGGCGATCGCGCGACTGAAGTCCGCGCTGGCGCGACCATGACGGGTCTCCCCGGGCCGGGCGACACGCTGGCCGACGAGGCCGCCGAGTTCGTCCGCGAGCGGACGGCGGCGCGACCCCAGGTCGCGATCGTGCTCGGCAGCGGGCTCGGCGCGGCCGTGGCGAACGTGCGCGAGGAGATCTCGTTCTCGTTCGAGGAGCTCCCGGGGTTCCCGCGGCCCACCGTGCCCGGGCACGCCGGCGCGCTCGTGCTCGGCGAGCTCTCGGGCGTGCCCGTCGCGGTCTTCCGGGGGCGGATCCACTTCTACGAGGGCAACGACCTGTCCGTATGTGCGTTGCCGATCAGGCTCGCGCGAGGGCTGGGGGCGGGGACGGCGATCCTCACGGCGGCGACCGGCGGGATCGACGAGGGCCTCGACACGGGCCATCTGGTCGTCGGCGCCGACCACCTCAACTTCCTCGGCCAGAGCCCGCTCCGCGGATGGCGCCGCCCCGACGGCTCGCCGCCGTTCGTCGACATGGTGAGCGCCTACGACTCGGCGCTCGCCGACCTGGCGTTCGCGGCGGCGGAGCGTCAGGGAGTCCCGGTCTCGCGCGGGGTCTACGCGGCGATGCCCGGGCCGATGTACGAGACGCCGGCCGAGATCGCGTTCCTCCGCGGGGCGGGCGCCTCGGTCGTCGGGATGTCGGTCGTCTCCGAGGCCGTGCCCGCGCGAGCCCTCGGCATGCGGGTGCTCGGGCTGTTCTTCGTAACGAACAAGGTGGGCGTCCCCGTCGAGCACGAGGACGTCGTGCGCGCCTCGGATGCGATGGCCGGCGCGCTCGGCGCGGTGATCGAGGACGTCCTCTCGAAAGGAGACCGATGGACGGTGACGTGAAAGACCTGGGCCTGGCCGAACGCGGCCGGGAGCGGATGGCGTGGGCGGCGAACGAGATGCCGGTCCTCGCGCTGATCCGCGAGCGCATGGAGAAGGAGCGCCCGCTCGAAGACGTCCGGATCGGCGCATGCCTGCACGTGACGACCGAGACAGCGAACCTGATGCTGACGCTGCAGGCGGGCGGCGCGGACGTCGCGCTCTGCGCCTCGAACCCGCTGTCGACGCAGGACGACGTCGCCGCGGCGCTCTGCGAGGCCGGCGTACCGACGCAGGCGATCAAGGGCGAGGACAACGAGACGTACTTCCGCCACATCGAGGCGGTGCTCGACCATCGGCCGCAGGTCACGATGGACGACGGGTGCGACATGGTCAGCCTGTTGCACAAGGACCGTCGCGACCAGGTTCCCGAGGTGATGGGCGGGACGGAGGAGACGACGACCGGCGTCATCCGCCTGCGAGCGATGGCCGCCGACGGCGCGCTCCGGTACCCGATCGTGAGCGTGAACGACGCGAACACGAAGCACCTGTTCGACAACCGGTTCGGCACCGGGCAGTCGACGATCGACGCGATCATGCGCGCGACGAACCTGCTGCTCGCGGGACGCACCGTCGTCGTGTGCGGGTACGGGATGTGCGGGCGCGGCGTCGCCTTGCGCGCCCGGGGGATGGGCGCACAGGTCGTCGTGACCGAGGTCGACCCGCTCCCGGCGCTCGAGGCCGCGATGGAGGGGTACCGGGTCATGCCGCTCCGCGACGCGGCGCGCATCGGCGACGTCTTCGTCACGGTGACGGGGGACAAGGCGGTGATCCGCCGCGAGCACATGGAGCTCATGAAGGACGGCGCGATCATGGCGAACTCGGGGCACTTCGACGTCGAGATCGACAAGCCCGCCCTCGCGTCCCTGGCGGAGAGCACCCGGCGGATCCGCGGGTTCGTCGACGAGTACCGACTGGCGGACGGGCGTCGGCTGCACCTGCTCGGCGAGGGCCGACTGGTCAACCTGGCGGCCGCCGAGGGGCACCCCGCGGCGGTGATGGACATGTCCTTCGCGAACCAGGCCCTGTCGGTCGAGTGGCTCGTGCGGCACCACGGCGGGCTCGGGCCGCAGGTCTACCCGGTCCCGCAGGACATCGACCAGGAGGTGGCGCGGCTCAAGCTCCAGGCGATGGGGATCGCGATCGACGAGCTGACGCCCGAGCAGAAGGAGTACCTGCGGTCGTGGGAGCAGGGGACCTGACGGCGTTCCGCTCGGCGGGACGCACGCTGTTCTCCCTCGGGCTCGTGAAGGCGAGCGAGGGCAACCTGTCCTCGTTCGACGGCGAGCGCCTCGTGATCACGCGCACGGGGAGCGAGCTCGCCCGGCTGGAACACGACGACGTGCTCGAGGGCACGCTCGGCGCGCCACCGCCGGGATCGTCATCGGACCTGGCGCTGCACGTGGAGATGTACCGGAAGCAGGGGCCCGGCGCGATCGCGCACGCCCATCCGCCCGGCACCGTCCCCGAGGGGTGGGTCGAGGGTCAGGCGCACGGGACCTACGCGCACGCGGCCACGCTCGAGGGCGCCGTCGACCGCCTGGTGCGCGAGGCGCGGGAGCGCGGTTGACCGGCCCGGGCATCGTCCCCGTCGAGTGGCGCGGCGACGCCGTCGCGATCTTGGACCAGCGCGCCCTCCCGCATCGCGAGGTCGTGCTCGAGTGCCGCACGGTAGACGACGTGGTGGAGGCGATCCGGTCGCTCGCCGTCCGCGGCGCGCCGATCATCGGCGTCGCCGCGGCGTACGGGATGGCGCTCGCGGCGACGGTCTCGACGCAGGGGCGGTCGAGGGCGCTCCTCGCCGAGCTCGAGGGCGCGGCCGCCGCGCTCAGGGACGCCCGCCCGACCGCGGTGAACCTGGCGTGGGCGGTGGACCGGATGATGGCCGTTGCCACCGGGCAGTGCTGTCAGGTGGGCAGCACGCTCCAGCGCGTGCACGAGGAGATGGTGGCCGAGGCCCTGCGGATCGAGGCCGAGGACCGAGACGCCTGCTCGGCGATGGGCGCGTACGGGCAGGACCTCGTTCCCGAGGGCGCGAACGTGCTCACGCACTGCAATACCGGGATGTTGTGCACCGCGGGGATCGGCACGGCGCTCGGCGTCGTGATCGCGGCCCACCGCCGAGGCAAGCGTCCGCACGTCTGGGTCGACGAGACGCGGCCGGTCCTGCAGGGCGCGCGGCTCACGGCGTGGGAGCTTGGCCGGCTGGGGATACCCCGGACGCTGGTCGCGGACGTCGCGGCGGGCTCCCTGTTGGCGAGCGGACGCGTCGACCTGGTGATCGTAGGCGCCGACCGCATCGCCGCGAACGGCGACGTCGCGAACAAGGTGGGGACGTACCCGCTCGCGGTGCTCGCGCGGCACCACGACGTGCCCTTCTACGTCGCCGCGCCGGTGTCGACCGTCGATCCCGCGACCCCGACGGGCGCGGCCATCCCGATCGAGGAGCGAGACCCGGCCGAGGTCACCTCGCCCCTCGGGATCGACGTGGCCGAGTCGGGCACGCCGGCGGCGAACCCCGCGTTCGACGTCACACCGGCCGAGCTCGTCACGGCGCTCGTCACGGAACAGGGCGTGCTCCGTCCGCCGTACGGTCCCGCGCTGCGGGGACTGGCCCGGTCGAGGGGAGCGGCGTGAGCCAGCCCCTGTCGGTCCGCGCCCGGTTCGAACGCTTCCCCGCGACCGTGAAGGGCGCCTTCATCCTGCGCGGCGAGGACCGGGACCCGCACCAGGTCCGGGTCCTGCAGGCCAGGGCGGTCGCGGTCGCGGGGCGGACGTGGCGCGAGGTCCCGATCGGCTCGGCCACGCTGGACGCCGCACCGCACCGCGACGTGTTCGTGCCCTTCGAGGTGATGGTCGCCGATCTCGACCCCGGCTGGTACGGCTTCGAGCTGGACCTGGAGGTCGACGGGAACGCCGCGACCTTCCCCGGCGGCCGCCGGTTCGCCGTCCCGTGGCCGCGGGCCACGGTGCGCCGTGGCCAGATCCGGGTCGATCGCGACGTGGCGCTCGGCGATCGCGCGACGGCGACGGTGGAGCACGTGGACTGCGGTGGCGACTCCATCAAGCTGGCCTTGGCGGTCCAGCCGTCGATCCCCGTCCAGGTGCGGCTGTTGGCGGACGGCTCGCGCCTGGAGATCCTCGAGATCGATGCGGACGAGGCGACGGGCAGGACGCGCGTCACCGCCTACCCGCTCCTGCGGGCCCACGGCGTGCTGCGGATCGAGCTCAAGGGCCGCGGGCGGGACGTCGAGGGCGCCGTCGACGTCCCCCTCGACTGACTGTCCCCACCCAGAGGTAGGGTCGGGCGATGCTCGAGCACCTGCTCGACGTCGTCTTCCCCCGTCGGTGCGCCGGGTGCGCGCGCGGGGCGTGGCCGCTCTGCCGCTCGTGTCGCGCGCAGGTGCAACCGCTCGCCCCGCCCTGGTGCCTGCGCTGCGGCTCCCCGTCGTTCGGCGAGCGCCCGACGTGCCCGGACTGCCCGCCGGCCCCGATCGCGGTGGCCCGCTCGCCGTTCCGGTTCCACGGCCCGGTCCGCTCGGCCGTCCACCGGCTCAAGTTCGCCGGGTGGCGTCCGGTGGCCCAGGCGCTGGGCGAGGCGATGGTGGCGTCGTGGACGCAGACGGACGTCGATGTGGTGACGTGGGTGCCGCTCTCCCCGCGTCGCCGGGCCGAGCGGGGGTTCGACCAGGCCCGCGCGCTGGCGCGGGTCGTGGCGCCCGGGCTCGGGCTTCCCGCGGTCGCCCTGCTCGCGCGCGATGCGGACGACCGGTCCACGCAGGCTCGGCGGGACCGCGCCGGGAGGCTCGCCGCGATGCAGGGGCGCTTCCGCGTGCGCCTCCCGGTCAACGGGACCGTGCTCCTCGTGGACGACGTGCTCACGACGGGGGCGACCGCGTCGGCCTGCGCCGCGGCCCTCGTGCGCGGCGGTGCCGAGCGCGTGTGCGTGCTCACGGCCGCCCGGGCGTTCACGCCCCGGCCGGGGGGCGCCGGTATACTCGGCGCCGGGCTCGCGTCCGGGTCTGTGGTTGCCCGGGGATCCGATCTCCGGTAGTCGATGCCAGCCGCGGGCGAAGCGACCCACGTAAGGCGACCCTTGGTCGCCGAGCATGGCGCGGTTTAGATGTAAGTCCTGCCCCGGCGGGGGAGACCTCGCCGGGAGAGGTGGCGAAGCCGTCAGGCGATCCACCCGGCAGGCGGGTGTGGGGCCAAAGACCAGGTCAGCCGGACGCGAGCCCGTCTCCCGCCACCCCCGATGCGTCGGTCGCCCGTCGGGGCGATACTGAGCGATGGGAACCGACCGAAGGAGGCGGCATGGATCTCGTGCTGAACGGGCGCGGCACCCGGATCACCGACCGCGTGCGCGAGGTGGCCGAGCACAAGCTCGGGCGGCTCGAGCGCATGGAGCCGAAGGTGACGCGCCTGCAGATCGAGATCATCTCCGAGAAGAACCCGAGGCTGGGCGGCGCCCACCGCGTCGAGGCCTCGTTCGACACGCCAAGGCGGAGCTTCCGCGCGACGGCCGCCGCGTCCGATGTCGACTCGGCGCTCGACGTCATCGCCGAGAAGCTCGAGCGGCAGATCCGAGACCATCACAAGAAGAAGCGAACGAAGCTCATCGCGGGTGCCACCCGCGTAAAATCGGCAAACAACCACGAGCAGGCGCCGTCTGAAGGGTAGTGCGGCGCACCGGGGGTTCCGGTGAGCGAGACGACGAAGGAGCAGGGATCCGAACGGCTGCGCGTCCTCGTCTGTGACGACCACGCGCTCTTCCGCCGGGGGCTCGAGGTGGTCCTCGGCACGGAGGAAGACCTCGAGCTGGTGGGGGAGGCCGCCGACGGCGTCGAGGTCGTCCAGAAGGCGCAGGAGCTGATGCCGGACGTCATCCTCATGGACGTCCGGATGCCGAAGCGCTCGGGGATCGAGGCCGCGGCTGAGATCAAGGACATCCTGCCGCACGTGAAGATCCTCATGCTGACGATCAGCGACGAAGAGGCCGATCTGTACGAGGCGATCAAGGCGGGAGCCTCGGGCTACCTGCTGAAGGAGATCCCGATCGAGGAGGTGGCCGACGCGATCCGCTCGGTCTGGGCCGGGCAATCACGGATCTCGCCCTCGATGGCGTCGAAGCTGCTCACGGAGTTCGCGGCGATGAGCAAGGCCACGGACGAGAAGCCGGCGATGCCCACCCCGAAGCTCACGGACCGCGAGATGGAGGTCCTGCGCCTGGTCGCGCAGGGGATGAACAACCGCGACATCGCCAAGGCGCTGTACATCTCCGAGAACACCGTGAAGAACCACATCCGGAACATCTTGGAGAAGCTCCACCTGCACTCGCGCATGGAGGCCGTCGTGTACGCCGTGCGCGAGAAGATGATCGAGATCAGCTGACGGCGTGATCCGATCCGCGAGCCCTCGGCCGCGACGGCAACCGTGGACGAACGCCGAGGGCGCCGCGAGAACCCCCGCCCATCCCGCGCCGAACCAACGAGGGAGGACCCGGTTAGGGGCTCCGGTACGATAGGAGGCCGGAACCCCCCTCCCAGACCCGCTCGGAAAGGGATGGTGCGTTGGTCATCGAGAAGATCGGCCAGATCGGCGAGGGTCGCAAGCTCAAGCGCCTCGAGCAGCTCGTCGCGCTGGTGAACACCTTCGAGCCCGAGGTCGAGGAGCTCACGGACGAGGAGCTGCGCGGCAAGACCGCGGAGTTCAAGCGGCGCGCGCAGGACGGCGAGACCCTCGACGACCTCCTCCCCGAGGCCTTCGCGTGCGTGCGCGAGGCCGCCCGCCGCCGGATCGGCCAGCGGCATTTCGACGTCCAGGTGATGGGCGCGGTCGCGCTCCACCAGGGGCAGATCGCCGAGATGAAGACCGGCGAGGGCAAGACGCTGACCTCGACGATGCCCGCGTACCTGAACTCCCTGGGCGGCGATGGCGTGCACGTCGTCACCGTCAACGACTACCTGGCCAAGCGCGACTCGGAGTGGATGGGCCCGATCTTCCGCGCGCTCGGGGCGACGGTCGGCCTGATCCAGGCGCAGATGACGCCGGAGCAGCGCCGCCCCGCCTACGCGGCGGACATCACCTACGGCACGAACAACGAGTTCGGGTTCGACTACCTCCGCGACAACATGGCGATGCGGGCGGAGGACATGGTTCAGCGCGGCCACGCCTACGCGATCGTCGACGAGGTGGACTCGATCCTGATCGACGAGGCCCGGACGCCCCTCATCATCAGCGGCATGGTGGCCGACAGCGCGAAGTGGTACCAGACGTTCGCGCGGCTCGCGCCCCGGCTGAGGAAGGACGAGGACTACGAGGTCGACGAGGCCAAGAAGACCGTCGCCGTGACCGAGTCCGGGGTCGCGAAGGTGGAGGAGGCGCTCGGCCTCGACAACCTCTACGAGCACGTCCACACGCCGCTCGTCCACCACCTGCAGAACGCGTTGCGCGCCAAGGAGCACTATCACCGCGACGTCGAATACATCGTCACGGACGGTGAGGTGAAGATCGTCGACGAGTTCACCGGCCGCGTTCTCGAGGGCCGCCGCTACTCCGAGGGTCTGCACCAGGCGATCGAGGCCAAGGAGGGCGTCCGGATCAAGGAGGAGAACCAGACCCTCGCCACGATCACGATCCAGAACTACTTCAAGATGTACGAGAAGCTCGCCGGGATGACCGGGACGGCGAAGACCCAACTGGCCGAGTTCGAGCAGGTCTACAAGCTCGGCGTGGCCGAGATCCCCACGAACGCGCCGATGATCCGCGACGACCAGCAGGACCTGATCTACAAGACCGAGGACGCGAAGTGGAACGCGGTCGTCGAGGACCTGGTCGAGCGCCACGAGGCGGGCCAGCCGTGTCTCGTCGGCACGGTCTCGATCGAGAAGTCCGAGCGCCTATCCACGCTGCTGAACCGCCGCGGCGTCCCGCACCACGTCCTGAACGCGAAGAACCACGAGAAGGAGGCGATGATCGTCGCCCAGGCCGGCCGCAAGGGCGCGGTGACCGTCGCGACGAACATGGCCGGCCGAGGCGTCGACATCCTGCTCGGCGGCAACCCCGAGTACCTGGCGCGCCAGGAGATGGCCGCACGAGAGTGGGACAACGACCGCTACCTCTTGTTCGAGATGGACGAGGAGGAGCGCGCCACGTACGAGACCGAGTACGAGCCGATCCACCGCAAGCTGAAGGAGCAGACCGACGCGGAGCACGAAGAGGTCGTTACGCTCGGCGGGCTGTACGTGCTCGGCACCGAGCGGCACGAGTCGCGCCGGATCGACAATCAGCTCCGCGGCCGGTCGGGCCGTCAGGGGGACCCCGGCGAGTCCCGGTTCTACCTCTCGCTCGGCGACGACCTGATGCGGATGTTCGCCTCGGATCGGGTCGCCTCGATCATGGAGCGCCTGAAGTGGCCGGACGACGAGCCGATCATGGCGAAGATGGTGACCCGCGCGGTCGAGGGCGCCCAGCGGCAGATCGAGGAGCTGAACTTCGAGCGCCGCAAGAACATCCTCAAGTACGACGACGTCATGAGCACCCAGCGCGAGGTGATCTACGACGAGCGTCAGAAGATCCTCCAGGGCGCCGACTTCAAGGACGAGGCGCTCGACATGGTGGAGGACGTCGTCCGCCGAACGATCCAGCGCGTGGCGCCCGACGACGTGTTCACCGAGGATTGGGACGCCGAGGCTGTGCTCGCGGGCATCGCCGAGGTCTACCCCACCAAGATCGCGCTCCAGGACCTCGAGGAGGTCGTGAACTCGGCCGAGCTGGAGGAACGTGCGGTCGACGAGGCGCTCGAGCTGTACGAGGAGAAGGAACGCGCGATCGGCTCGGAGCACATGCGCCAGCTCGAACGGATGGTCCTCCTCAACATCACCGACACGAAGTGGCGCGAGCACCTGTACGAGATGGACTACCTGCAGGAGGGCATCCACCTGCGGGCGTACGCGCAGAAGGACCCGCTCACCGAGTATCGGCGCGAGGCCTTCACGATGTTCGAGGAGCTCACGGACTCGATCCGCGACGACTTCGTCCGGTACATCTACCGGGTCGAGCTCGTCCGCCAGGACGAGCCCGGGCGGCCCCGACCGCAGCGGGTGAGCGAGAACCGCGGCGACGAGCCGGTGCCCTCGCAGACGGGTGCCGCTCCGCAGGCCAGGAGCGACAAGGTGCCGCGGAACGCGCCCTGCCCATGCGGCAGCGGCAAGAAGTACAAGAAGTGCCACGGCGCGGTTGCATGAGCATGTGACGAGACCCGGTCGGGTGCGGACCGGGTCTCGCCGTACCGGCTCGAGGTCGCCTCACCGGCACTGACCGCAGATCTCACCGTCGATCACGACCGGGGCGGTGTTGTCCCCGTGCAGGACCTTCGGCAGGGGGGTTCCGCCGAACTCCATGGCCGTGGCCCGCTTGCGCGCGCCGACCTGTGCGGCCTCGCTCGCACCGGAGCCCTCGGTCACGATCCCGTGCTGCTCCGCCCAGAGCTGGAGCGCAACGGCCGACTTCAGCTCGGCCATCTCGGCCGCGTCGCTCTGCGCGACGGCCTCACCGGAGACCGTGGTGCCCGAAGGGGGTCGGGTCGTCACCGTCTCGCGCTCGAAGGTCGTCACGACGGCAAGGGCTCCCGCGAGCGCCAGCGCCACGCCGATGACGAGCCAAGCGGGAACCTGGACCGGGGCCCGTCCCCTCAGGACCTCGCTGTTCGCGCTCATCGCTCGCCTCCTTTCCTCTTGACCCGCCTCGAGCGTAGGGAGGCCGGTCCCCGGGGTCTGTGCCGTGGCGTACCGACGCGCGGTGACGTGCGTCACGGGGGTTCGACAACGGGTCCCCCGTGCGCGAGCATCGGAGGTGCGATGGTAGAGAAGCCCGGCCCGCGCACGGACGAATTGCGTCCGATCACCGCCCTGTTCGCCGACATCGTGGGCTCCACCGGCCTCGGCGAACGCCTCGGGCCCGACGAGGTCAAGGTCCTGATCGGTGAGTGCGTCTCCCGGATGGCGCGCGCCGTCGAGGACGTTGGAGGCACGATCCAGGCGTACATGGGCGACGGTATCTGCGCCTATTTCGGCGTCCCCGCTGCGCACGAGGACGATCCCGAGCGGGCCGCGCGGGCCGCGGCGGCCGGCCTGCCGTCCCTGGCGAGCCGGTGGTGCCGGGACGACGCGCTCGACCGCGCCGCCGCCGGCCACGTCGCCCGCGTCCGCCGCGCGGCGGGAACGTCAGCGGGGCCGGGTGGTTGAGTACAGGTGGCTGTCGGGGAACTCCTCGGCGGTGAGGACCCGGCCGACGACGACGACCGCGGTGCGCAGGATCCCGGCCTCCCGCACCTGGCCGGCGATGTCGGCGAGGGTGCCGCGCAGGATCACCTCGTCGGCGCGGCTGGCCCTGGCGACGACCGCGACCGGGCAGTCCTCCCCGTACCAGGGGACAAGCTCCTCGACCAGGACCTCGATGCGCTGCACGGCCAGGTGCAGCACGATCGTGGCGCGGCTGGCGGCCAATGTGGACAGTTCCTCGCCCGGCGGCATCGGGGTGGCCCTGGCCGCGGTGCGGGTGAGGATGAGGG
>DASTHN010000043.1:0-3202 GCA_035718185.1 Actinomycetota bacterium | reverse complement strand
TCACGGTGACGGCCGACGTCCGGGATGCCGGCCCACAGACCGCGCTCGCGACCTTCCCGGTGGCCGAGGAGGCTGCCCTGCCGGCTCCGGGCGACCGAGCCCTTCCGACGGAGAACCTCACGGCCGACTCGAAGGGCGTGCCGGCCGCGGCGATCGACTCCCGGGCCGCGGCCGACGGCTCGATCCCGGATCCCGAGCTCCACCGCTCGACGATCGGGGAGGCGCTCGACGAGGGTCGGCCCACGCTCGTCGTGTTCGCGACACCCGTCTACTGCGTGAGCCAGTTCTGCGGCCCGATGACCGACATGGTCCAGGACCTCGCCGACCGGTCCGATCGACGGGTGACGTTCATCCACGTGGAGATCTGGAAGGACTACGAGAAGCAGGAGTTGAACGAGGCCGCCACCGACTGGCTGCAGCTGCCGTCAGGCGAGGTGACCGAGCCGTGGCTCTACCTGATCGGCGCCGACGGCGTCATCGTCGACCGCTGGAGCTCGCTCTGGAGCGAGGACGAGGTCGCGGCCGAGCTGGCCGCGCTGCCGCCGAGGTGACGCGCCCGCAGGGCGCGCGTCGTCGGGACTGAACGCGGGCAGCCCGTAGGATGGGCGGGATGGATCGTCCCGGGGAACCGCAGGTCCCTCCGCCGCCCGCACCCGCGGTCGAGTACTGCTACCGGCATCCGACGGTAGCCACGATGGTGCACTGCACGCGGTGCGGTCGCCCGATCTGCCCGGAGTGCATGATCCCGGCGCCCGTCGGACACCAGTGTCCGGAGTGCGTCCAGCAGGCACGCCGCGAGTTCCGCCAGGGCCCAGGCCGGCGCGTCGCTGTTCGGAGCGTGACCGCCACGAAGGTCCTGCTCGTCGCGATCATCGCGGTGTTCGTGCTCGAGCTCGTCCTCGCGGGTGCCCAGAGCCTCGGCAGGGGAGCCAGCGGACAGCGTCTTGTCGACCTGGGGGCGATGTACCCTCCTGCGATCGCGTTCGGCGAGCAATGGTGGCGTCTCTTCACGGCCATGTTCCTCCACGCCGGGCTGTTCCACATCCTGTTCAACGCCTGGGCGCTCTGGGTCTTCGGGACGGTCGTCGAGCGTGACTTCGGCACAGCCCGATTCGTCGCCATCTTCTTCATCAGCGGGTTCGTCGCCAGTGCGGCGTCGTACGCGTTCGGCCCTGTCAACGTTCCCAGCGTCGGTGCTTCAGGCGCGATCTTCGGTGTGTTCGGCGCGTTCGTCGCGTACAACTACCGGCGTCGGCACCTCGCCATGGCGGCTCAGAACCTCCGGTTCGCGATGACCCTCATCCTCATCAACGCGGCCCTGGCGTTCATGTGGGGCGCGATCGACTGGCGGGCGCACGTCGGGGGGTTCGTGGCTGGGGCGATCGCGGGGATGGCCGCCGAGGGGCTCCCGAACCACGCACACCGCACGGCGGCGACGGTGGCGGGGTTCGCCGGGCTCTTGGTCGTTGGGATCGCGCTGGTCATGTGGAGGACGGCGGACCTCCGCTCGATGTTCGGGCTCTGATCATGGCGGCGCTCAGCGGCGACCGACGGCGTAGACGCCGCCGCCTCGCGTACCGACCCAGATCGTGCCGTCCAGGACGGACGGCGTGGACTCGATGCAGCTCCCGAGGCTGAGCGCCCAGAGCTGCGGCGGCTCGCGCCGCGGGTTCCCGGAGATGTCGAACGCATGGAGCGTTCCGCCGCAGTCGCCCTGGAGCAGGACGCCGTCGACCGGCACCGGCGACGACCAGGTGGGGCCGGCCAGGTGGATCCGCCAGCGCTCCTCCCCCCTCATCCGGTCGATCCCGATGAGGTCGCCGTAGTTCGTCGCGATGTAGAGCATGTCCCCGTACAGCGCCGGCGTGGCCCACGCGCCGCCGAGCCCGTCGCCGCCTCGCTCCTCGATCGGGAACGACCACACGAGCGGATCCTTCGGTTTCGAGGGATCCAGCTTCATGAGCTGGCCGACCACCGCGGACCGAGCGTTGAACCGCTGCAGCTCGCTCGCGACGTACAGGAACCCCTCCTCGTCGATCACGACAGAGGCGTCGGTGTCGTCGCCGGTCCAGAACCGGAACACGCGCGTCGCCTTCTGGCTCCGCCCGCTGAGGATCCGCGAGACGTCCCACCCCTGGACCAACCCGCCCGAGTTCGCGAAGTACGCGACCCCGTCCGAGAAGGCGACGGAGCCCTCGATCGACACGTCGCCGTCCGGGAGGGCCGCCATCAGCTGCGGGTCGAAGCCCGGCGCGGTGAACACGATCTTCGGATCGACGGTCACCCGGCCGTTCCGGTCGTAGTCGCGGTTCAGTCGGACCACGTAGAACCATGAGTTCTCTCCGCCCTCGAGCAGGTAATCGTCGATCACGAGCGGCGCCCCGTCCCAGTCGGTGTTCCAGACCGGGTTCGGCACGCTGGTCCGCGAGTTCACCTGCCACAGCACCTTCGGCTCCGGACGGTCGAGCGCGATCACGCGCAGGTAGTCGTCGCGCGAGCCCGCGTAGTACAGCGGGTACCCGTCCGGGTCGCTGGTCGCCGAGCCCTTCGCGAGATCACCCGTCTGCAGGCTGTGGCGCACCGGCTCGCCGGTCCGTCCGTCCAGGAAGTGGTACGCGCCGTCGTAGGCGTTGACGCGGACCTCGATCCCGCCCTTCCGGTCCACGATCACGTTCGGCTGGCCGGTCCATCCCGTGCCGCACCAGGTCTTCGTCTCGTTCGCCACGGTGGAGTCGCTGCACAGGCTCCCGGATCGCGGGTAGCGCCACAGGATCTCGGGGGTCCGCCGAGGGACCGGGCCGTCGCCGTAGTAGGTCCGGGTGGCGTTGCCGCGGAAGGTCGTGATGCCCTCGAACGCCGTGTTGATCGGCCCGGGCGTGGGCGAAGCGATAAGGCTCGGGGACGTGGACGGGCTCGGGGACCTGGACGGGCTCGGCGAGGGCGAGACCGAGGCGCTCACGCTCCGCGAGGGCGAGGGGGACGGCGATGCGCCTTCGGCGACGCGTCCGTTGCGCTCCATGACCGACCATCCAACGGCCGCGACCACCACGAGGGCGAGGAGGGCAGCGACGGCGCCGGACGGCATGCGCGCCGGTGTCGCGTGACGTCCTCGGCGGGCCATGGTCCGGCGTCCCCGCTACACGGGACCCTTCGAACCGGGGTACGAGCCGAGCACCTTCAGCATCGACGTGTGGAGCCGCGC
>DASTHN010000042.1:0-6049 GCA_035718185.1 Actinomycetota bacterium | reverse complement strand
GTCGGTGGGCTCGGCCCCGGCCAGGGCGTCCTCCGCCTGGGAGGCCTGGACGTTCGTGAGGTCCACGCCGGTGAGTGCGATCCCCGCCCTTCCGATCGACCCGTTGCGCAAGGTGAGCGACACGGCGACCCCCACCGTCGCCCAATCGCCCACCTTGCGCTCGAGCTTCAGGTACGTCCCGCCCGACCGGGGCTCGGCGGCTGGGACCCGGATCTCGGTCAGCAGCTCGTCCGGCTCGATGGCCGTCGTGAACGTGTCGACGAGGAACTCGCGGATCGGCAGCTCGCGCGATCCGGACGCGTTCCGGAGCACGATGGTCGCGCCGAGCGAGAGCATCACGGATGCGAGGTCGCCGGCCGGGTCTGCGTGCGCGATCGAGCCGCCGATCGTGCCCATGTTCCGCACGAGCGGGTCGGCGATCTGCGGCGCCGCGCTTGCGATCGTCGGGTAGCGCGAGCGGAGCAGCTCGGAGGACGCGAGGGTCGCGTGCCGCACGAGCGCCCCGATGCGCAGCACGCCGTCCCGCTCGTCGAGACCGTCGAGCCCGGCGACGCGGTTCACGTCGACGAGGTGCTCGGGATACGCGAACCGCAGCTTCATCATCGGAATCAGGCTCTGGCCGCCGGCGAGGACCTTCGCCTCGTCGCCGTAGGTCTCGAGCAGCGACAGCGCCTCGTCCAACGTTCCCGCCCGGTGGTACTCGAACCGTGAGGGCAGCATCGCTCTCCTTCCTTACGCGCGTGGTCGGCGAAGGGTTCGGCATGGGCGCGAGGAGGATCCGGCGGCGACGACCGCCCGGACGCGGGCATCGATTCGACGTACCGGATCCATCGAGCTCCCTGTGGCCGCCCGAAGGCGGCGCGAGGCGCCGATTATGGGCGGCCCGGCCCCGTTGGGCAAATCAGACGAGATCGCTCTTGTTCGCCGGCGCAACCCTCGATCAGGCGCGAGCGCGGAGCTCGAGCGCGCCCTCGTTGACGCGGACGTCGAACGCAGGGACGGGCTGGGTTGCCGGTGGTCGGACGACCCGACCGTCCTCCAGCCGGAAGACGCTGCCGTGCGCGGGACAGGTGACCGTCGCCTCGGAGCCGGACAGCCGCACGACCCCGGCGTCGAGCGGGGCTCCCTGGTGCGTGCACCGGGCACCCACGGCGAAGAACCGGTCCCCGGCCCGATAGAGCAGGACGGGCGCTCCTTCCAGGTTCGCGCGGGTCGGCCGTCCCTCGGGCAGCTCCTCGAGGGTCATCACGGGCGTCCACCCGTCGTCGATCATCGGCGCATCGTAGCCGGACGGCGTCAGCCGCGCTCGGTCCGGGCGAGGACGACGCGGGCTCGTTCGAGGGCATCGCCGACGTCGGCGTCCTCGACCACCTGCCGCGTCTGGAGCGTGAACCAGGGCCCCGGTTCGTCCATCCACCGCACGGCGAGGACCTCGGGCTCCCAGACCGATCCGAACCGTCGCCACCCTTCGACGTCCACACGCCAGTCGACCTTCGGGCCGCGACCCTTGTGCCGAGCAACCTCGAAGGTAGCGGGGAAGCCGCTCGTGGGGTCGAACCGCACGGTCGGGGTCTCGACGCCGTCCTTGAACGGCACCCGGAGGATCGCCGTGTCGTCATCGAGCGACTCCCACGCGAACCCCAGTCGGGGCCACGAGTGCGGGAGGCCGAGCGACTCGAGGACGAGTGCATGGAACGCCCCCTGGTCGAACTCCTCGCCGACGTCCGCGGCGCCCACCGCCTTCGTGAACCCGCGGCCGTCGACGTACGCGTCGAGGCCGTGCAGGAGCGTGACCGGTCCGATCCGGACCGCGATGTCCATCACTCGGTGCGCGCCGGGGATCAGGGAGACGCGGGTCCGCATCGGGAGCCGCGGCCACGGCCCGAGGCGGAGCCGGCCCGTGGCGTCCGTGACCAGCGTGGCGGGCTCGGGCACGTCCTCGGGGTACGAGGCCTCGAGGAAGCGTTGGACCGCGGCCGGTAGCCCGGACCGGTCGAGGCTCATCTCGGGCTCCGATCGCGGTTCGCGGAGCGCATAGCGGAGCGCATAACCGGGACGCTACCCGTCGGGCACGGACGCGTCAGCACCGGCCGAGCGTCCCCGGGAAGTGAGAAACCGCCGGGGCCCGAAGGCTCCAGCGGTCTCTCACGGCGCACTCTAGGGGGCGCCGTCGAGCGTCGTCAAGCCGAAGACGACGTTTTGGCGAACTTGTTCGCGTCGCCCTGTCAGTCCAGCAGCACGCAGCGTCGTGAGATCGTGCCGTGCTCGAAACCCTCGACGGGGAACCGGGCCTCGGCGCCCCGGGCGGCGCCGGCCGCGACGAGGATCGGGCGGTAGTGCTCGGCGCTGGGGTGGGACAGGAGCGGATCGGGCGCCGCCTGGCGCCAGGACTCGAGCGCGGCACCGTCCCGGCGCTCGAGCGCCGCGGCCACCCACGCGTCGAACGCACGCACGTATGCGGGCGGCTCGGGATCCTCGGCCAGGTTCGCGTGCCGGAGATCGTGCACCAGGTTGCCGGTCGCCAGGATGAACACGCCCTCATCGCGGAGCGGTGACAGCTCGGCACCGAGCGCGACGAGCGCCTCCTCGGTCATGTGCATCGGCATCGAGATCTGGAGCACCGGCACGTCGGCCTGAGGGAAGAGGTGGATCAGCGGGCACCATGCGCCGTGATCGATCGCGCGGTCCGCGCGCGCGACCGTCATGTGCGTGCCGAGGAGCTCCTCGACGCGGTCGGCGAGCGCCGGCGCGCCCGGGGCGGGGTACCCGATCCGATACATGAACTCGGGGAAGCCCCAGAAGTCGTAGAGGAGTTCCGTGTGGTCCCGGGTGCGGCCGATCGTGACCGGCGCGTCCTCCCAGTGCGCGCTCACGGCAAGGACGGCCCTCGGCGTCGGGAGCGAGCGCGCCCATTGTCGCCACGGCTCGGCGCGCTCCTCCATCACGACGTTCATGGGGTTGCCGTGGCCGATGAACCCGACCGGCATGCGATCCGATGGCGAGGTGCTCACTCCCTCGCCGAACGCCGCCATCGGTCGCGCTATTCCGGCCCGCGCGTCAGGACGCGCGGGAGTCCTCGAGCGCCTCTCGGGTGCTCAGCAGGATGCCCAGGTACGAGAGCAGGATCCGTGCCGCCGCGGCGTTGGTCGCGACCGGGACGCCGTAGATGTCGCACACCTTCAGCAACGCCTGGATGTCGGGCTCGTGCGGGTGTGCGGTGAGGGGGTCGCGGAGGAACACGACCGCGTCGACCTCGCCGTGCGCGATCCGAGCGGCGATCTGGACGTCGCCGCCGTGCGGGCCGCTCGCCACGCGCTCGACGTCCAGGCCGAGCTCCTCGGCCAAACGACCGCCGGTCGTGCCGGTCGCGAGCAGTCGGAGACGCCGGAGCAGCGAGCGGTGCTCGCGGGCGACGTCCATGATGTCGTCCTTCTTCCCGTCGTGCGCGATGAGCGCGACGAGGAAGCCGTCGCCTCGCGGGTCGATGTCGGGGATCGCGTGCATGCATCGACGGTAGCAACCGAGGTTGCGAACGACGCCTCCCGCGTGTGAACACTCGGTTAACGACGAACGGAGGGCTCAGTCCGTGGCCGGACCAGACGCAGGATCTCCTCGACCACGCGGTCGAGTGATTGGCTCGTGTCGATCTCGTGGGTCGCGGATCGCCGCATCGCAGGTTCGTACCTCTGCAGGTCGGCCAGGATCTTCGCCAGCTCGTCGGGGCTCTTGCCGAACGGGTTGTTGGTCCGGGACGCGAGACGTTCGAGCATGACCGCACGCGGTGCGCTGAGCAGGACGATGTGGTCGAAGTCCGGGTAGAAGAGGACCTGGGAGTCGTCGGAGCCGATGACGAACAGCGCGTCAACGTCCTCGGTCGCCATGAGCTGTCGGACGCGATCGACATCCCAGTGTTGATCGCCGCGCTCGTCGACCCAGGAGAAGCCCCCGTAGTCGATGTCGACCGCTTTGTAGCCGAGCTCGGAGAGGCGCCCGGCGACCGCCGACTTCCCGACCCCCGACATGCCGGTGATGAGGACCCGCTGCATCCTCGATGAGTATGAGGGCGTGGCGGAGCCGGAGACCGGACGTTTCCGGGTCCGTCGAGAGCCCGGATCGGATCCGTATCCAGGCTTCGCTACGCGAACCACTCGTCGAACAGGCGGCGCCGGCGGACCCGGAGGCGGTCCTGCCGGCCGCGGACGAACCACGCGAGCTCCTCACCCTGGTCCACGGGCGCGGCGGCGCTGCGGCACACGATCGAGGTCTCACCCTGGTCCCATGCAGTGCGGCCGACCGGCTGGCAGCGGTCCCACCCGACCTCGGCGCCCTCCGCGTCGCGCGGATAGGTCGTCGGCAGGCCGGCGGCCCGAGCGCCGGTGTCGGTCACGACGTCGACGGCGCGGTGCTGCCGCACGTCGGTCTCGATCAGGACGGGGCGGCGGTCCGGGAGCAGGTCGAGCGCCGAGTACGGCAGCCCGTCGAAGCGCCGCAGCACGTTCGCGCGTGCCACGGGGATCGTCGAGCACAGGTACACCACCGGGAAGGAGCCCGGAGGGTTCCAGCGCCCGCCGCGTTCGGCCGCGTACGAGCCGTCGAGCGGCCGCCGCCAGTCCGGGTCCGCCACCCGGACGTACGGGCCGCCGCGGGGGAGGTGCCGGAACCGCACGCCTCAGGCGCTCCAGGCCCAGTCGAAGGACCGCCGGGTGCGCTCGAGCAACTCCTCGTGCCGGTCGTCCGCGATCGCGTCGAGCATCGAGCGGCCGTCGTCGGCGGGACTGGGGCCGCGGACGATGCCCGGGATCCGCTCGGGCAGGAGGTTGCGCTCGAGGAGGTCGGCGATCTCGAGGATCGCGACGAGCTTGGACCGGCGCGCCGGCGGGACGTCCTGGTCGAGCCACTGCTGCACCGCCTGGCGTCGGACGCGGAACAGGCGGCCGACGTCGGTGACGGACAGGTCCCACGCCGCCATGAGGTGTGGGAGACCCGAGCCGGCGCCGGCCAGATCCGCGAGGACGAGTCGGGTGAAGCGCTCGAGCTCGGCGGGCGGCGGGAGCTCCGCGGGGGCGACGCGAGCGGCGGTAGGGGCGCTCATGCCCGCGATGATGCCGTCCGCCACCGACACGAGTGCCCGGAACGGCCCCTCCGGGTGGAACGGGGCAACGATCGCGAGCCGCTCGAGGACGGCGATCGCCGACGCCGGGACCTCGTACGGCTCGAGGAGGCCGGCGACGAGGGACCGCCACGCCTCGGCGTACTCGCGGCAGGCAACGTGGTCCCCGCGGAGGGCGCGAGGGAGACTCCTCTCGATCGTCGCGACCGCGTCCGGCGCCAGCCGCGCCAACGTCGCCGTCCCCATGGGCTCGAGGATAGCGCAAGCGTTCCGCAAACGCAAGGAGAACGCAAGTCATGGCCCGGTCGAACGCGAAGACCACGTCGAGGTTCCCGTCGCCGAGGACCCGATAGGCGATCTGCAGGTCGCCGCTGTCGGCGTACCGGCTCCTCCGAGCGCACCGCGTGTAGGCGGGGGGAACCAGGCGCGCCGTGGAGCGGTCATGCACCCATCGACGGAAGGGAGGGCGTCATGACGGAGCGGTGGAGGAGCCGCGCGGCGGCCACCGCCGGGGTCGTGGTGGTCGCCGCAGCCCTCGTCCTGGTCCCGAGCGCTGCTTCGGCCAGCGGCGGCGGCGGGTGCGGCGACGCGGTGACCGACGCCGCCGGGACGAGCGTCGGCATCGAGGGGTTCTGCTTCTCACCGACGATCCTGCGCGCCCAGCCGGGGGACGTGGTGACGTTCGCGAACCTGGACCGCGTGCCCCACACGGTCCTCGGCGCGAACGGCGCGTGGGGCGGTTACGACATGCTGAAGCGTGGGCGCGAGGCGACGTACGCGTTCGCCGAGGCCGGCGTGTACCCGTACGTGTGCACCGTGCACCCGGGGATGGTCGGCACGATCGTCGTCGGGGACGGCGTGGGAGGCGCGATCGACACGACGACCGCGGCGGGACCCGTCGCGCCCGGGGCGTCGGCGTCCACGCTCGGTACCGTCCCG
>DASTHN010000041.1:0-23790 GCA_035718185.1 Actinomycetota bacterium | reverse complement strand
CTCCACAAGCGACCGCAGCAAGGGCAAGGATGACAAGGAGAGCCACTGCAGGCGACGGATGCCCTCTACCTAACGGCGCTGGACCTCGGTGCGGCGGCGGCGGGAGACGACACTCCGCGAGGACGAGCCGGAGGGTGCTTGGCCTCCAGTGCTCCTCGGCACGTGAGAGGATCGGCCCTTGCATATCTCCCTCGCTCATGGCTGGCTGTCACACACAGAGCATCGCCTGCCGTCGCCGAGGACTTGAAGGGCCGGATGACTCCACCCAAACAGGGCTTTGGAGCCGAATCCAGCCATGCCTCTACGCGAGCACCGGCGTGCCGTGCGGCGCTGGCTCCCGGTGCGCCCAGTGGCCCGGTGAGACGCCGAGACCGGAGATGTCGGGTGCCCTGGGCGTCGACTCATCTTGACCGGGAGATGCTTGCTCGATTGCCTAGGGAGGGACTCGGCCACCTCGGCGGCGACTACAGGTTGGTCGAGGGGCGAGTAGTCGGTCCAACGAACGAGATAGGTGCCGACCAGTGCGAGCTTGACACTCCGAAGGGCGCCCATCGGCCTGGAGAAGGCCGGTAAGCGACAGTAAGCGCCCGGAAACCCCGCGGGCGGCCGACACAAGGCATGACCGCTGTCGAGCTGGGGCACAAGGCTGAGCGTGCACCTTAACGTGCGGGTCAGCGTCTGTGGGAAGCTTGGCCTATCCTCCCCCCGGAACGCCCGCACGACGAGCTGGAGGATGGACGCCGTGGTCGACGTCGTGTGCCCGAGGTGCGGGAGCCCCAACCCGCCCGGGTTCCGCTTCTGCGGCTCCTGCGGGACCGCGCTCGACGGCGCGACCGGCGGGGGTGCCACCGTCGATGTCGATCGCGAGGAGCGGAAGGTCGTGACGGCGCTGTTCGCCGATCTCGCCGCCTCGACCGAGATGGCCTCGCGCCTTGACCCCGAGGACCTCCGCGCGGTGCTCCGGCCGTTCTTCGATGCGATGGTTGAGGAGATCGATCGCTACGGCGGGACCGTCGAGAAGTTCATCGGCGACGCCGTGGTCGCGGTGTTCGGGGCGCCCGTGGCGCACGAGGACGACCCGGAGCGCGCCGTCCGGTGCGCGCTCGCGATGCATCGCCGCCTCCGAGCCCTGAACGACGACGTCGCCGAGCGCGCGGGCGGCGACCTGACGATGCGCATCGGGGTGAACACCGGAGAGGTGATCGCCCACGGGATCGACGAGGGCATCGTCACCGGGGAGGCGGTGAACATCGCCGCGCGGCTGCAGGCGCTCGCCGACCCCGGGGCGGTCGTCGTCGGCGACCGCACATACCGAGACACGCGCGAGGCGTTCGCCTACCAGTCCGTCGGGGACGTGCAGGTGAAGGGGATCGCCCGCGCGCTCCGTCTCTGGCGCGTCGAGCGCGAGACCGCGGTCCCGCGGGCCCCAACGACCGAGGGTCGCTTCGTCGGCCGCAGACACGAGCTCGACCTGCTGCGGCTGCTGTTCGAGCGGACCGTTCGCGAGCGCCGTCCGAACCTGGCGACGGTGGTCGGCCCGCCCGGGATCGGGAAGAGCCGGCTCGTGCGCGAGGTGGTGATCGCGCTCGAGGAGGCAGGACGGGCCCGCGTGGTCCGCGGCCGATGCCTGCCGTACGGCGACGGCCTCACCTACTGGCCGCTCGCCGAGATCCTCAAGGGCGACTGCGCGATCCTCGACAGCGACCCGCACGTCGAGATACTCCGCAAGGCCAACGTCCGCCTTGGCCGGCGCTTCCCCGGCGAGGAGGGGCTCGGGGTGACGGGCATCCTCCTGTCCTCGATCGGCGTCGAGGTCGAGTCCGATCCGCTCGCCGGAGCCGACCCCGACGCGGCGCGTCGGTCGATCGAGCGCGCGTGGCAGCGCTACCTCGAGTCGCTCTGCGCCGAGGGGCCGCTCGTCGCGCTCGTCGAGGACGTCCACTGGGGCGACCCCAGCCTGCTCGCGCTGATCGAGCGCGTCGTCGGCGCGGCGAGCGGCACGGCGCTCGTCGTGTGCACGGCACGCCCCGAGCTGTTCGAGCGCCGCCCGGACTGGGCCGGTGGTCTGTCGAACGCGACGACGGTCTCGCTCTCGCCGCTCACGACGGACGAGAGCTCCGCGCTCGTCGGACACCTGCTCGGTGCGGACCCTCCGGCCGATGTCGTCGAGCCGATCCTGCGGCGCTCCGAGGGGAACCCGTTCTTCGCCGGCGAGCTCGTGCGGATGATGATCGAGGACGGCACGCTCGAGCGGAGCGACGGCAGCTGGCGGCTGGAGCGCGCGCTCCCGACGGCGCTGCCCGACACCGTGCAGGGGGTGATCGCCTCGCGCCTGGACCTCCTTCCCCCGGCCGAGAAGCGAGCGATCCAGGACGCCGCGGTCGTCGGCCGGGTGTTCTGGGCGGGCGCCGTCTCGGCGCTCGGCGCCGGGGAGGTCGACGCCGGGCTGGACGCGCTCGTCGCGAAGGGGCTCGTGCGGGAGGGCTCGTCCTCGTCGATCGCCGACGAACGGGAGCTCGTCTTCCATCACGTCCTCACCAGGGACGTCGCGTACGCCAGCATCCCCAGGGTTCGGCGGGCGGAGGCGCACGGAGCGGTCGGGCGGTGGCTCGAGGCGGTCACGACGGGACGGGACGAGGAGTTCGCCGAGATCCTCGCGCACCACTTCGGCCTGGCCGGCGACGACGAGCGGAGCGCGCGCTACGCCTTCGTCGCGGGGAACCGTCAGCGTCGGGTGTTCGCGGCCGATGCGGCGATCGCCTGGTACGGCAGGGCGGTGGAGGCGCTCGGCGCCCGCGACGCGGGCATGCGGTCGCGGATCGCGCTCGCCCGAGGCGCGGCGCACGAGCAGCTCGGCAGCTTCGCGGACGCCGAGGCCGACTACCGGCTCGCGGAGTCGTCCGCGCGCGAGGCCGGGGACGCCGTGCTCGAGGCCCGAGCGCTCGCGGCGATCGCCCACGTGCTGTGGCTCCACGACCGCTACGACGAGGGCGACGAGCTCCTCCCGCTCGCGCTCGCCGCGGCCCGGGAGGTCGGCGCGGTCGACGTGGAGGCGCGACTCCTGTACACGGCGGGAACGATGCGGTTCGGTCGCGGAGCCTTCGACGAGGCGTTGCCGCTGCACGCCGAGGCGCTCGCGATCGCCGAGCGCAGCGGGGACACCGAGGGCCAGGCGCTCGCCCACCACGGCCTGTGCGAGACGTACTACTTCCACGGGCCGGTCCAGCTCGGGCTCGAGCACGGACGCCTCGCGCACCGGCTCTTCTCCTCGCTCGGCCAGCGACCGATGGTCGCGCACAACCTGTACATGGTGTCGTGGCTCGAGTGGCTCACGGGCGACTCCGACGCCGCGAGGACGTCCGTGGAGACGTCCATCGAGCTCTGCCGCGAGGTCGGCAACAGGCGGGACGAGGCGTTCGCGCTCGTCGACCGCGCGGGGATCCTGCTCGGCGCGGGGAGCTTCGGCCTTGCACTCGCCGACGCCACCCGCGCGCTCGACACGGCCCGGGAGCTCGGCATCCGGAGGGCCGAGATGATCGCGCACATCGCGCGGTCGGACGTCCTGGCCGAGCTGCTCGACGCTCGGATCCTGGAGTCCGACGTCCTCGCGTCGCTCGAGCTCTCGGACCAGCTCGCGAGCCGGTTCATGCGGTCGGCCGTCCTGGGGAACGCCGGCCTCCTCGCGGTGTTGCGGGGAGACCTGGAGGAGGGGTCGCGATCGTTGGACGAGTCGCGTCGCGTCGCCGGCGACATGTACGTGGACATCGGATGGCCGGCGCGGGCGGAGGTCCTGTCGGCGGAGGTCTCGGGCGACGCCGAGCGGCTCGAGGGCATCGCGGCGAGCCTCGCGAGGTTGGGCGACGCCCCGCCGTTCACGCTTTGGGGGACGTACGGGACGGCGCTCGCGGCGCTCCTGCGCGAGGATCACGAGCAGGCGTACGTCCGCGCCCTCGAGGCGGTCGAGGGCGCCGTCCGTGCCAAGCTCGAGCGGGTGCGATGGCGGGCATCGCGGGTGGCGTGGCTGGCCGCCGAGGCGCTCGGCCGTGGCGACGAGGCCGCCGACCACCTCCGGTCGGCGCGTGCATCGGTCGAGACGTTCGCAGCCTCGATCCCGGAGGACCTCCGGACATCCTTCCTCGCGCGCCCGGACGTGACCGAGCTCCTGAGGGCGCCTTGAGCGGGGGCCTTGTCACCGTGCGGTCCCCTCGGTAGAAAGGGCTTGCCTACTGACCGGAAGGACCCGGGTGCCCAAGTCGAAGACCCGACGATCGCTCGCCGCGGTCGTCCTCGCGGCCGGCAAGGGCAAGCGACTGAAGTCGTCGGTACCGAAGGTGCTCCACCCGCTGTGCGGGCGCCCGCTGCTGTGGCACGCGGTCCAGAACGCGCTGGCGGCCCGTCCCGACCGGCTGGTGTTCGTCGTCTCGAACGGCTCCGACCGGGTCCGGCAAGAGGTCGGGTCCTGGGGACTGCGGGTCCCCGTCGTGTTCGTCGACCAGGGGGAGCCGCTCGGGACCGGCCACGCGGTGCTGGCGGCCGAGCAGGCGGTCGGTCGCGCGGAGGAGGTCCTGGTGGTCGGCGGCGACTACGACCCCGTCGTGCCGGCGGACGTCCGGGCGCTCCTGCGGGTGCACCGGCGGACCGGCTCGGCCGCGTCGCTGCTCACCGCGGACGTGGACGAGCCCAAGGGCTACGCGCGCATCGTTCGCGAGGGGAGCAGGCTGGTCGACATCGTCGAGGGCTCCGACGCACCTCCCGAGCTCCGGAAGGTGCGCGAGGTCTCGGCACTCGTGTTCGCCTTCCGCCGGAAGGACCTGTTCGCGGCCCTGCCGCTCGTGGGTCGCGAGAACCGGCAGCGCGAGCACTACCTGAACGAGGTCTTCCCGATCCTGCTCGGCAAGGGCGAGCGGGTCTCGGCCGTGAAGGTGGACACCGGCGGGCTGATGGGCTCGAACTCGAGAGCGGACCTGGCGGCGCTCGGCGCGCTCGTGCGGTCGAGGATCAACGCGACGCACCTGGCGAACGGCGTCACGATCGTGGATCCCGCGTTGACGTACATCGACGTCGGCGTCCGGATCGGGGCCGATACGGTGATCCAGCCGCTCACGTTCCTCGAGGGCGACACGCGGATCGGCGCCGGGTGCTCGCTCGGGCCCTCGACGCGGGTCGTGGACTCGCGCGTCGAGGACGGCGCCACGGTCGAGGCCTCCGTCGTGAAGGGCGCCCGCATCGGACGCGACGCGACGGTCGGCCCGTACACGCACATCCGCCCGGGCACGGTGCTGGGTCCGCGCACGAAGGCCGGCTCGTTCGTCGAGATCAAGGGCGCGACCGTCGGCGAAGGTTCGAAGGTGCCGCACCTGTCGTACGTGGGCGACGCCACCGTCGGCAGGGGTGTGAACGTGGGTGCCGCGACCGTGACGGCGAACTACGACGGCTACGCGAAGCACCGCACCGTGATCGAGGACGACGTCCGGATCGGCTCGGATACGATGCTGATCGCGCCGGTCCGCGTCGGCAAGGGCGCCGTGACGGGTGCAGGCTCGGTGATCACGAAGGACGTCCCGCCCGGGGCGCTCGCGGTCGAGCGCTCCGAGCAGCGGATCGTGAAGGGGTACCGTGAACGCAGGGACGCCGAGGCGAAGCGGACCGCCTCGGTGAAGGGGAAGCGCACGCGCTAGGGGGCGGATCGCCGGTGGAGATCGTCACGAAGAAGAAGATGTTGCTGTTCTCGGGGACCACGCACCCCGCGCTGGCCGACGAGATCGCGGCGAACCTCGGCATCAAGGTCTCGGGCGCGAGGATGTCCCGGTTCGCCTCGGGCGAGATCTACTTCCGTTCCGAGGAGAGCGTGCGGGGCGCCGACGTCTTCGTCGTGCAGAGCCACTCCGATCCGATCAACGAGTCGATCATGGAGCAGCTCGTGATGCTCGACGCGATGAAGCGAGCGTCGGCCAAGCGCATCACCGCGGTCATCCCGTACTACGGGTACTCGCGGCAGGACAAGAAGGCGCTCGCGCGCGAGCCGATCAGCGCGAAGCTCGTCGCCGACCTGATCACGGTCGCCGGGGCCGACCGCGTGGTGTCGGTCGATCTGCACAGCGGCCAGATCCAGGGGTACTTCGACTTCCCGTTCGACCACCTCACCGCGCTGCCGATCCTCTCGGGGTACCTGCGGGACGAGCTCGGGCTGCACGGGGACGACCTCGTCGTCGTCGCCCCCGACGCCGGCCGCATCAAGACCGCAGAGAAGCTCCGTGAGGCGCTCCATGCGGACCTGGCGTTCCTGTACAAGCGGCGGTCCCGGCGCGAGGCGCACAAGATCGAGGAGATGGCGGTCGTCGGCGAGGTCGAGGGCCGGCCGTGCGTCCTCGTGGACGACATGATCGACACGGCGGGGACGGTCTCGAAGGGCTCGGTGGCGCTCGCCGCCATGGGTGCGGGGCCGATCTTCGTCGGGGCGACCCACCCCGTGCTCTCGGGCAAGGCGGTACAGCTCCTCGAGGAGGCGCCGATCCAGGAGGTCGTCGTCACCAACTCGATGCCGATCCCCGAGGAGAAGCAGTTCAGCAAGCTCCGCGTGCTCTCGATCGCGCCGCTGATCGCGAGCGCCCTCCGCGCGGTGTTCGAGGACACCAGCGTGTCCGAGATCTTCGGCGGCGAGAACCAGCTCTAGCTCGGTGCCGTCGGTGAACGGTGCCGGCGCCGGTCACTCATCTGGGGTCGGGACGTCGATCTCCACGACGACCTCGTCGCGCCGGTCGTACCCTCGCAGGATTCCAGATCCGGTCCCGGACCCGGGAGCGGTCAGCACGAACCCCTCCAGCTCGCCGCCGATCGTGTCGGGGATGTCGATCACCTCGGTCGAGACCGCTGGGCCGCCATCCGAGGGCACGTACTCGAGCCGCGTGATCGGGCTCCTCGTCACCCCGTAGACGACGAGCTCCCGATCGGCTCCCGAGCCGAGGAACCGCGCCGTGTACTGGAGCGGATCGGGCACGTCCAGCATGCCGCCCATCCCCGCCCCTCCCGAGGACCATTCGAGCCCCAGATACATGCCGTCGCTCGCGCGCTGGGCGATGAGCTGCCATCCCTCCCCGCCGGCGGTTCCCGTCGCGAGCACCACGGCCTCGGGAGGGCCGTCGGACGGTGCGAACCGCAGGGTGTCGAACGCACGCTGGAGCGCGTCGCGCTCTTCGCCGCTCACGTCCGGACCGAAGCCCACGCGTGCCTCGAACCCGCGCCCGTTCGAGGTCCAGCTCCCCCGCAGGAACGTCCACCCGGGGAGGCAGCCCGACGATCCGGCCCCGTTCTGCCCGGGCTCGATCAGCGTAACGAGCTCGACCGGCCAGGGTCGAGCGCCCTCGCCCGCGAGTGCGAGCGGCACCTCCTGGATCGTCATGACGACGCCGTTACCCGCGTCTCCCGAGAGCCCCGGGCACGAGATCGCCTCGGGCGTGATCTCGTCGGCGTTCGTCATCAGCACGATGAGCCGGGTGGGCGTCTCGGTCTCGGGTTCGATGCCGGCCTCGACCGGGTCGACGACACCCCAGCTCTCGGGGTGCGTGACGGTGACGCCGTTCACGGTGGTCTCGACGAGAGGTTCCAACCGGTCCGCGGGCGTTCCCTCGCGCGAGGGACCGAAGGCCCACATCGCGAGCGCCACCCCGCCGATCAGTGCGGCGATGCCGAGCGCGCCCGCGAGCGCCGTGCCCGCCTGACGCCGCCGGGCACGGCGCAGCAGTCGGGGCTCGAGCTCCGGGGCTCCAGCCCGCGAGGCCTTCTCGTCCAGCAGCGTCCGCAGGTTCCGCTCGAGGTCGCTCACGGCACGTCCTCCCGGATCTCGGCTCGGAGGGTCTCCATCGCGCGGGCCACGAGCGCCTTCGCCGCGGCGGGGGAGCAGCGCAGGACCTCGGCGGTCTCGCGCTCGGACAGGTCCTCGTAGAAGCGGAGCGCGACGGCGGCGCGTTGTCTGGGCGGGAGCGCGAGCACCGCGCGCCAGAGCTCCTCGCGGGCTCCGATCTCGGGCGTGATGGGCGGCGGAGCGACGGCATGGCGCTCGCGCGCGAACCATGCGCGCTCCAGACGCTTGCGCCGCAGCTGCGACGTGTGCAGGTTGACGATCGTGCGCCGCAGGTACGCAGCGAACGCATCGGGGACCCGCAGGTGACCGAACCGGCCCACGACCCGCACGAAGGCCTCCTGGACCAGGTCCTCGGCCTGCCCTCGATCGCCGGTGAGGAGGAACGCGAGACGCTGTGCGGCGGGCCCGTGCCGAACGTAGAGCTCGGTCAGGCGCCCCTCGGTCGCGGAGTTCCTCGCCACCTCGGTGCTCACCATAGGTCCCACACCCTCCAAGACGCGGGAGGACGGGGTTCGGTATCGCCCGGGCGCATTCCCCCAGGTCGAGGGCCGGATGCCGACGTCCCTTGGTACCATTCCTCGGCCCGCGGGGGCATCCCAGATCTCCGAGAGGTCCCAACCATGGAACTGAAGCTGATCGCCGAACGACGCGAGGGAACCGGCAAGGGCGTCGCCCGCAAGCTCCGCGCGGGGGGGCGCGTGCCCGCCGTGGTCTACGGGCAGGGCCTGGAGTCGACCGCCGTGTCGGTCGACGCGAAGGAGCTCTTCCACGTCATGCACGCCGGCGGGGCGAACGTGCTGCTCGACGTGGTCCTCGACGGCAAGCCGCAGCTCGCGCTCGCGCGCGACGTGCAGCGCGACCACATCCACGGCCGCTTCATCCACGTGGACTTCCTGGCCGTCAGCCGCACCGAGAAGATCACGATCGCCATCCCGGTCCGGGTGATCGGCGAGTCCGTCGGCGTGAAGGCCGGCGGCGTCCTCGAGCACCACCTCTGGGAGATCCAGGCCGAGTGTCTGCCCGGCGACGTGCCGGACGCGATCGACGCGGACGTCACGGCGCTCGAGGTCGGCGACTCGATCAAGATCGCGGACCTCGTCGCACCCTCGGGCGTGACGATCCTGTCGGGCGAGGACGAGACGGTGCTGGCCGTCGTCCCGCCGCAGGCGCGCGAGGTCGAGGAGGTCGCCGAGGAGGTCGAGGGCGAGGAGGCCGAAGCCGCCGCGGAGGGCGAGGCGCCCGAGGCGGGAGCCGGGGCACCGTCCGCCGAGGAGGGCGGCGAGGGCGAGTAGCCCGCCGCCGGCGGCATGACCTGGCTGGTCGCCGGGCTCGGCAACCCGGGAGAGCGATACGAGCGCACCCGGCACAACCTCGGCCGGATGGTGGTGACCGAGCTCGCGAGGCGTGCGGGCGAGCGCTACCGCAAGGTGCGGTTCCTCCCGGTCGAGGCCGCCGAGATCCGCGAGGGCGACGAGCGGCTCGTGCTCGCGATGTCACAGCGCTTCTACAACGACTCGGGGCCGGTGTACGCGTCGCTCGCGAAGAAGCACCACCTCGAGCCATCGAGCGTGATCGCCGTCCACGACGACCTGGACCTGCCGTTCGGCGCGATGCGCGTGAAGGTGGGCGGCTCGACCGCCGGCAACCACGGTCTCGACTCGCTCGTCGCGGGGCTCCGCACGCCCGGGTTCCATCGCGTGCGGATGGGCATCGGTCGGCCCCCGGGGCGACAGGACCCCGTGGACTTCGTGCTCGAGCCGTTCCCGAAGCGGATGCAGGCGGAGGTCGCGATCTTCGTGGACGACGCGGCCGACGCGGTCCGGTCGCTCGTGCTCGACGGCCTGCAGACGACGCAGGACCGCTTCAACCGCACCGGTCCGCGCGCCTGACCTTCTGCCGCGTCTGACCAGCCCGGATGTCCGAACGGCATCCCCCGCGCCCGCGCGAGTCTATCCCCCGGGCAGGCGCTGGATTTTGCCCGACCGGCCGATGTGCCGTAGGCGTCTTCTCGCCGAACATGAGGGACGTCAGGTTCCTCGTCAGGAGAAAGGAGGCCGACCGTGCGTATCCGCCGTATCGCGTACTCGCTCGGCTGGCTCGTCGCCCTGGTCCTTGCGGCCGGCGCCGGCTGGAAGACCAACTAGCCCACTCTGCTGACGTCGAACCGACGCCGCCACCTCGGGTCGTGAGGTGCGCGGCGTCGTGTTGTTCTCGGGCCTCAGATCCTCGACAGCGCGTGATCGAGGTCGGCGATCAGGTCGTCCGGGTGCTCCCCGCCGATCGAGAGCCGGATCTCGTGCGAGGGCACGCACGCGAGCCTGCGTCCCTCCTCGCCCTGCTGCTGGTGGGTGCTGATCGCGGGGATCGTCGCCACGCTCTTGATCCTGCCCAGGTCCGTCGCGCGCCAGATCAGGCTCAGCCCATCGAAGACCCGGCGCGCCGCCAGGGGTCCGCCGCGGACGTCGAACGCCATCAGCGGCCCGAAGCGGTTGACGGGCGCGCCGTGCTCGTCGCCGTCGACGAGCCACATGTCCCGGCGCGCGATCTGGTGGCCGGCGAAGGACGGCAGGCCCGGGTACTGGACGCACTCGACCCTCGGGTGGTCGGCGAGCCACGTGGCCACCGCCATCGCGCCGCGGCTCCACTGGTCGATCCGCGAGCGGATCGTGCGGGCATCCGAGAGCGTCACGAGCGCGTTGAACGGCGACATCGCGGGCCCGTGGTCGCGGAAGGGCAGCAGCTTCACGTGGGTCGCGAAGTCGTGGAGCATCTCGTCGGGGCCGACGCGGCTGGGGATGTCGTGGCGCGCGACGACCGCCCCGCCGATCGCCATGCCGCTGCCCGCGATGCTCTTGCTGAGGGACTGCACCACGATGTCGGCGCCCATCACCAGCGGGCGGAGCAGCGCCGGCGTGGCTACGGTGCTGTCGACGATCAGCGGCACGCCGGCGTCGTGTGCGAGCGCCGCGACCGCCGGGATGTCGAACACCGCCACCGCCGGGTTCGAGGGCATCTCGCCGTACACCAGCCGGGTCCCCCCGTCGATGTTCCGGGCCCATTCGTCCAGGTCGAGCGGCTCGCACACCCAGCGCACGTCGATGCCGCGCTCGCGGCCGTACCGCTCCGAGAACAGCATGAACGTGCCGCCGTAGCACTTGGCGGTCGCCACGATGTTCGGCGCCGGCAGCGAGGGGTCGAGCGCCAGGAACGGCTCGGTCGCCATGAAGACCGCCGCCATGCCGGAGGCGGTCGCGCAGGTGCTCGCGCGGACGTCCGAGCCGTAGGTCTCGAGCAGCGCGAGCGTCTCCTCCAGGTAGTGGACGGTCGGGTTGGCGATCCTCGTGTAGGTCCACGCGGGCATCCGGTACGCGAGCGCGGTCTCCATCTGATCCGACTCGGCGAAGTGCTGGGCGGGGGACAGGAACAGCGGCTCGTTGATGCTGCCCTGGTTCGCGAGCGCCGCCTGCGCGTCGTACACGCCGTGAACGGCGATCGTGTCGAACTTCATGTGGCGCATGACGTCGCGGCGGTCTCCCTCGCGCTCGGCCATGTGCGCGCCGATCGTCTCCCACGCGCTGACGCCGGGGGAGGTCCCGATCGCGGTCCGGTCTTCGATCATCGTGGCTCGGCTCCCTTCATGCGGGCGGTTCCAGTGGAAGCGCGGTGGTGGACTTCTCGATCCCGAGCACGAGGCTCGTGTTGACCCGGGCGATCCCCGGGACCGGCGTAAGCCGCTCGAGGATGAAGCGCTGGAGGTCGGCTCGGCTGCGGACGGCGACCTTGAGGATGTAGTCGAAGTCGCCCGTCACGTGGTAGCACTCGAGCACCTCCGGCATCTCGACGATCGCCGCGCGCGCTCGAGCGATGTTCTCGTGCGAGTGGAGCGTCATGGCGATGCCGACGAGGCACAGGAGCTCGAACCCCACGGTCTCGGGATCGACGATCGCCGTGTAGCTGGTGATGACGCCGAGCCGCTCGAGCTTGCGCACCCTCGCGTGGGTCGCCGCCCTCGAAAGGCCGACCCGCTTCGCGAGCTCGGCGTTGCTGACCCGCCCGTCCTCCTGGAGGGCGTACAGCACCGCGCGATCGATGTCGTCGAGCGCGGCCTCCATGCGAGACAACCGTGCGCCGTTTGGCGCTTGTCGTCAACCGATCGCCAGGGTCTGGGTGGAATCTCCGAACGAACGTCGGTCCCGCGATACCAGACGAGCATGATGTCTCGTTGCCGGCCTCGCGCCCGGCTCGGCGAGTGGATGGGAGCACGCGAGCCCGCGGGCGCCGGTAGACTGCCCGACAGGCCCGTCGCGCCGCGACGAGGCCTCTTCGTGCTGTGCCGGGATGTCGGGAGGAGGTGCCGTGAGCCTGGAGCGGGCGCTCGACGCGCTGATCGGCTCGGAGCCGTTCGAGCGGCTCCTGCTCGAGCGCGCCCGGCCGATCCTCGCGCGAGCCGAGGCCGGCGAGGACTTCCTGGTCGCCGCCATCGCCCGGGGGCTCGACGCGCCGATCCTCGCGGTCACCCCCGGCCCGCGCGAGGCCGAGGCGCTCGCGGCCGGGGTCGAGGCCTACCTGGCGTCTGGCGCGGTGGCGCTGCTCCCGGCGTGGGAAGCCCTGCCGTACGAAGGCATGAGCCCCGCGCCCGAGATCTCGGCGCGGCGGGCCGATGCGGTGCGCCGCGCGCGCGGGGCCTCCGGACCCTTCGTGCTCGTCGCCCCGGCGCTCGCGGCGATGCAGGTCCTGGTGCCGACGCTCGGCCTGGCGACGCCTCTCGACCTCGTCGCGGGGCGCGAGCTGCCGCCGGACGCCCTCGCCGACCGGCTCGTCGAGCTCGGCTATCTCCGCGCCGACGTCGTCGAGCACCGGGGCGAGTTCGCCGTCCGCGGGGGCGTCGTCGACGTCTTCCCCGGCACGGCGCGCCGGCCGGTCCGCCTGGAGTACTGGGGGGACGAGATCGAGTCGCTGCGCGAGTTCGTGCCCTCGTCGCAGCTCTCGACGCAGCGCGTGACGCGCGTGCTCGTGCCCGCCGTCCGGGAGCTCATCGCCGACGACGAGGTGAAGGCGCGGGCGGGGCGCGCGGCGGCCGGTTACCTCGACCGGTTCCGCGACGGGCTACAGCGCCTGGCCGACGGCCTGCACTTCGAGGGGATGGAAGCGCTCGCGCCGCTCGTGTTCGACCACCTGCCGCTGCCCGCCGAGATCCTGCCGGGCGGCGGCTGGGCGATCGTCACGCAGGCGCGCCGCACCTTCGACCGCGCCGCGCAGGCGCACCGCGAGGCCGAAGCGCTCGCGGAGGCGAGCGGCTGGCCCGGGCCGCCGGCGATCGTCCCGCTCGAGGAGGCGCTCGGCGGCCGTGTCCGGCTCCACCTCACCGAGTTCACCGAAGGGGTGGACCTCGGCATCAGGCACTGGGGGACCGCGCAGGGCAACGCGCCCGAGCTCTCGAAGCGGCTGGGTGAGCTCGCGGACCGCGGGTACCGCGTGGTGCTCTCGGCGCGCGGACACGGATCGCTCGAGCGCGCGAAGGAGACGGTGGGAGACCGGCTCGCCGCGATCGCCGACGCGGTGGAGACGCCGCTCGCGAACGGCTTCGCGTTCGCTGCCGGGAAGCTCGCGGTCGCGACCGAGGAGGACCTGTTCGGCTCGCGCCGGCACACGCGCACCGCGCCCAGGCTGACGCGGCGCCGCACCGAGTCGATCGCCGACGAGCTCGAGCCTGGCGACTTCGCGGTCCACCGCGTGCACGGGGTTGGCCGGTACGTCGGGATCCAGCGGCGCGCGATCGCAGGCGCGGAGCGCGACTACATGGTCGTCGACTACGCGCAGGGCGATCGTCTGTCGGTCCCGACCGACCAGGTCGGCATGCTCGCCAAGTACCTGGGCGGCGACCAGCCGAGGCTCTCGCGCCTGGGCACGAACGACTGGGCGCGCGCGAAGAACCGCGTGAAGCGCGCGGTCAAGGACATGGCCGGTGAGCTCGTACGCCTGTACTCCGTGCGGATGTCGGTCGAGGGTCACGCGTTCGGCCCGGACACCCCCTGGCAGATGGAGCTCGAGGACGCGTTCCCGCACGAGGAGACGGGCGACCAGATCACGGCGATCGAGGAGGTGAAGGCGGACATGCAGGTGCCGCGGCCGATGGACCGCCTGATCTGCGGCGACGTGGGGTTCGGCAAGACCGAGATCGCGGTGCGCGCCGCGTTCAGGGCCGTGATGGAGGGCAAGCAGGTCGCCGTGCTCGTCCCCACCACGCTCCTGGCCGAACAGCACTTCATCACGTTCGGCGAGCGCTACTCGCCGTTCCCGGTGAAGGTGGCGATGCTCTCGCGCTTCGTGCCGCGAGCCGAGCAGCAGCGGATCCTCGAGGACGTCGAGAAGGGCGCCGTCGACGTGGTGATCGGTACGCACCGCCTGCTCTCCCGAGATGTCCGGTTCAAGGATCTCGGCCTGGTGGTCGTGGACGAGGAGCAGCGCTTCGGCGTGGCGCACAAGGAGCGGCTGAAGCGTCTCCGCACGCACGTCGATGTCCTCACGATGACCGCGACCCCGATCCCTCGCACGCTCGAGATGGCGCTCACCGGGATCCGCGACATGTCCACGGTGGACACGCCGCCAGAGGACCGCCAGCCGGTCCTCACGTACGTGGGGCAGTACGAGGAGGGTCTGGCGCTCGGCGCGGTCCGTCGCGAGCTCCTGCGCGAGGGCCAGGTGTTCTGGGTCCACAACCGCGTGGCGACGATCGACCGGCAGGTGGCGTGGCTCCAGGAGCAGGTCCCCGAGGCGCGGATCGTCGTCGCTCACGGCCAGATGGACGAGGAGCAGCTCGAGCATCAGATGGTGCGGTTCTGGGACCGCGACGCCGACATCCTGGTCAGCACCGTGATCATCGAGTCCGGCCTGGACGTGCCGAACGCGAACACGCTGGTCGTCGACACGGCCCACCTGCTCGGCCTGTCGCAGATGTACCAGCTGCGGGGACGCGTGGGGCGCTCGAGCGAGCGGGCGTTCGCGTACTTCTTCTTCCCGCCGCAGCGCGAGCTGACCGAGGAGGCGCACGAACGCCTGGCGACGATCAGCAAGCACCAGTCGCTCGGCAGCGGGTTCCAGATCGCGCTGCGGGACCTGGAGATCCGGGGCGCCGGCAACCTGCTCGGAGCCGAGCAGCACGGCCACATCGCGGCGGTCGGGTTCGACACGTACTGCCGACTGCTCCAGGAGTCGGTCGCCGAGATGCAGGGCGAGCCCATCCCCGAGGAGAAGGACCTACGGGTCGACCTGCCGGTGCGCGCGTTCATCCCGCCCGGGTGGGTGGCGCAGGAGGCGCTGCGCCTGGACCTGTACCGGCGGATCTCGACGGCGGGCGACCACCAGGTCCTGGAGCGCGTCCGCGACGAGACGGTCGACCGCTACGGCCAGCTGCCGCCCGAGGTGGACACGCTGTTCGCCGTCGCCTCGCTCCGCGTCACGTGCCGCAGGCTGGGCGTCGAGGAGGTCTCGACCTACCGGGGGCAGGTGCGGGCCAAGCCGGTGACCCTGCCGGGCTCGCTCGAGGTCGACCTGGAGGCGCGGGTCCCGGGCGCCGCGTACCACCGCACGACCACGACGCTGAACCTGGAGCCCGAGCGGATGCCGGCCGCCGAGCTCCCGGCCTGGGTCGAGCGCGCGCTCGTCCTGGCCACCGGTGGTGACCCCGCATCCTTGCTAGCATCGCCGGCGTGACCCTCCCCTCCCCGCGCCCGCGCGCGCTCGTCCTCGTGCTCGTCGCCGTGCTGGCCCTCGCGGCGTGCGACACCGCCGAACGACCGGCGGCGGAGGTCGACGGCGCCCAGATCTCGAACGAGCAGCTCGCCGCGGACCAGCAGCTGTTCGATTTCCTCACCGCGATCTCGGGCTCGGCGTGCGGGCAGCCCGCGGAGAACGAGACGCAGGACGCCGCGTGTGCCCGGCTGACCCTCACGAACCTGATCCAGGAGGAGCTCGTGAAGGGGTACGCCGGCGAGCACGACCTCTCGGCCGACCCCGACACGGTGGCGAACGTGATCGGGCAGGTCGAGCAGTCGGTCGGCGGAGGAAAGGCCCTGAACGAGCAGCTCGCGCAGAACGACCTGACGCGACCCGAGTTCGAGGCGTTCGCCACGCGACTGCTGCTGTTCAACAGCGTGCAGACCGCCGTCGGCGAGGACCGGGTGACGGACGAGCGTGTGCAGCAGCTCTACGACGAGAACCGCTCGCAGTACACGACGGTCGAGGTTGCGCACATCCTGGTCCCCACGCGGGCCGAGGCCGAGGAGATCGCCCGCGAGGCCACGCCGAAGAACTTCGCGGACCTCGCGGCCGAGCGCTCGCAGGACGCCGCGTCCGCGGCCAACGGGGGCAGCCTCGGCCCCACCGTCGAGGCGGCGTTCGTCCAGCAGTACGACCCGACGTTCGTCGCGGCGGCGCTCGCGCTGCAGCCGGGACAGATCTCGGAGCCGGTGCAGACGCAGTTCGGGTGGCACGTGATCGAGCTGCTGTCGCGCGACGTCGCCCCGCTCGATCAGGTCCGCGAGCAGCTCACGTCGCAGGCGGCGGCCGAGGCGTTCCAGTCGTGGATGCAGGAGCGGCTGCAGAGCGCCGAGATCCGGGTGGATCCGCGGTACGGAAGGCTGGACCCCGCGACGGGCGAGGTCGTGGCCGTGCGGAGCACGAGCACCGGCGGCGGGTTCCAGCCCACCTCGGCGCCCTCGCCCAGCGCGTCGCCGTGACCGAGCCGGCCGACCCGCTCGCCCACGTCCCCGAAGGCCCCGTCCCCTCGTCGCGGCACGGCGATCGGCTGCTCGACCTGGTGCGGGTGATGGCGCGCCTGCGCGGACCGGGCGGATGCCCCTGGGACCACGAGCAGACGCACGCGTCGCTCGCCCGTCACCTGCTCGAGGAGACCCACGAGGTCCTCGACGCGATCGACGCCGACGATCGCGACCTGTTGCGCGAGGAGCTCGGCGACGTCCTGCTGCAGGTGGCGTTCCACGCCCAGATCGCGGCCGACGACGGCGCCTGGGACGTCGACGACGTCGCCGAGGGCATCGTGCGGAAGCTGATCCGCCGCCATCCGCACGTGTTCGGAGACATCGAGGTCTCGGGGTCCGAGGAGGTCCTGCTGAACTGGGAGCGGATCAAGGCGGAGGAGAAGGGCGAGGAGGGTCCGCTCGAGGACGACATCCCCGCCACCCTCCCGGCGCTAGCGCGGGCGGCGAAGGTCCAGCGGCGCGCCGCCGGTCGGGGGTTCGCGTGGCGCTCGGTCGAGGGAGCGCTCGACGCGCTCCGCGAGGAGGTCGCCGAGCTCGGGTCACACACCGACGCCGGCAACGCCGAGCAGGAGGTCGGCGACGTCCTGTTCGCGACGGTCGCCGTCGCGCGCGCGTTGGGCCTCGACGCGGAGAGCGCGCTCCGCCGCACCACCCGCTCGTTCGCCGAGCGGTACGAGCGTTTCACCGGGCTCGCCAGGGAACGAGGCGTGGATGTCGACGCCGCTTCCGAGGCCGAGCTGCGCGCCCTGTTCCGCGAGGCTCGCTAACCCGTCGTCCGGCGCCGCTCGACCGCGGCGAAGACCCACACGGCGCCGAGGGCGCACGCCGCGCCGAGCGCCGAGCCGGCGACGACGTCCGAGAGCCAGTGCTCGTCGAGCACGGTCCTCGAGACCGCCATCGCGACGATCCAGGCCACGGCGAGCGCCCAGACGAGGTCACGGCGCCTCGTCGAGGCGCTCACCAGCAGCGCGAGCCCGACGGCGACCTGCGCGGCCGTCTTCGCATGCGCCGACGGGAACGAGGTCGCCGAGCCGCCGTCCGGCCGGAGGCGCCCGATCCACGGCTTCAGCGCGAACGTCACGAGGTCCGCGACCGCCCACGCGAGGAGCCATGCGCCGAACTCCGCGTACCGCCGCCGCGCGAGCAGCCACACGGCCACGACGATCCGCAGCGGCACCATGACGATCCCGGCGCCCAGGGTCTTCAGCCACCCGCTGACGGTCACCGCCCAGCGGGGGGCCCCGAGCGCTAGGTCCCGCCACGCGCGGTCGATCCCGGCGAGGAGCGGCGGGTCCGGCGGATCGAGCGCGACGAGCACCGCGAGCGCGGCGAACACGGCGCCGAGCGCCACGGCGGTCGCCACCATCCACCGCCGGCCGGCCGAGCGCTCCATCGGCCGAAGGGTAGCGAGCCGCCTGCTACCGTGCCGTGCCGTGGAGGTCACCCGGGCGACGATCGCCGCGTTCGAGCGCGACCTGCTGCGACGGACGACGTTGCGCTCCGTGCCGTTCGCGTGGGGGACCGGGTACCTGGACGAGCGCTTCCCGCTCCGCTGGGACAGCAACCTGCTGTGGGCGGACGCCATACTCGAGGGCGTCCGCGCCGCCGACGTCGCGGCCGAGTGCGACCGCGTGCTCGGCGGCGAGGGGCTCGCTCACCGCAACCTGCTCCTCGAGGACGAGGAGGCGGCCCGCCGGATCGCCCCGGGACTCGCCGGCATGGGATACGAGTGGGACCGTCTGGTCACGATGGTCCTGCGTCGAGAGCCGGTCCGGACGGCCGCCGCGCCCGTCGACGAGGTGGACGTCGACACGTACATCCCGATCGTCCGAGAGGCCCTTCGCCCGGAGCCGTACGCCACGTCGCAGGAGGTGATCGAGCAGCTCACCGAGCATCGGCGCGTCCTCGCCGAGGTCGGTGCGCGGTTCTTCGTCGCGTACGTCGATGGGGAGGCCGCCAGCCGGTGCGAGCTCTACGTCGGTGACGACATCGCACAGGTCGAGGACGTCGGGACCGTGCCGGCGTTCCGGAACCGCGGTCTGGGCTCCGCCGTGGTGATGCGCGCGGTCGAGGAGGCGAGGGCGGACGGCGCGGAGTTCGTCTTCCTGAACGCCGACGCCGACGACTGGCCGATGGAGCTGTACGGCCGGCTCGGCTTCGACGAGCTCGCGCGGTGGTCCGGCTTCGCCCGCGCCGGCACGGCCTGAGCGCCCGGATATCCGGGCCGCTCGCCCCACGGGCACTAGAATCACCGCGATGCCTGCGATCGAAGTCGTCCACGCGCGCGAGATCCTGGACTCCCGCGGCAACCCCACGATCGAGGTCGACGTGTACCTCGAGGACGGCTCGTTCGGTCGCGCCGCCGTCCCGAGCGGGGCCTCGACCGGGGAGCACGAGGCGCTCGAGCTGCGCGACGGCGACGCGAAGCGGTTCGGCGGCAAGGGCGTCCTGAAGGCGATCGACAACGTCGTCTCGACGATCGCGCCGGCCGTCGCGGGGGAGGAGGCGCTCGACCAGCGCGCGATCGACGCGCTCCTGCTCGACCTGGACGGGTCGCCGGGCAAGTCGAACCTCGGCGCGAACGCGCTGCTCGGGGTCTCGCTCGCGGTGGCGCACGCGGCGGCGGACTCGCTCGACCTCCCGCTGTACCGCTGGATCGGCGGGCCGAACGCGCACGTGCTTCCGGTGCCGTGCATGAATGTGATCAACGGCGGCGCGCACGCCGACAACGAGCTCGAGCTGCAGGAGTTCATGCTCGCGCCGGTCGGGGCGGCGTCGTTCTCCGAGGCCGTGCGCTGGGGCTCGGAGGTCTACCACGCGCTCCGGTCCGAGCTGAAGGCGCAGGGGCTGGCGACGGGTGTCGGCGACGAGGGCGGGTTCGCGCCGCAGATCGGCACCGCCGCCCAGGCGCTGGAGCTCATGGTCCGCGCGATCGAGGCCGCGGGGCTCGAGCCGGGCGACGAGATCGCGCTCGCGATGGACCCCGCAGCGTCCGAGGTCTTCCGCGACGGCGTCTACCGCGTCGAGGGCAAGGATCGCTCGGCCGGGGACATGATCGGGTTCTGGCGCGGCCTGCTCGACGCGTTCCCGATCGTCTCGATCGAGGACGGCCTCGCCCAGGACGACTGGGAGGGCTGGGCGGCCATGACCGCCGAGCTCGGCGACCGCTGCCAGCTGGTCGGCGACGACCTGTTCGTCACCAACCCCGAGCGCCTGGAGCGCGGCCTGCGCGAGCACGTCGCGAACGCGATCCTCATCAAGGTCAACCAGATCGGGACGCTCACCGAGACGCTCGACACGATCGACCTCGCGACGCTGAACGGCTACGGCTCGATGTTCAGCCACCGCTCGGGCGAGACCGAGGACAGCACGATCGCCGACCTCGTCGTCGCGACGAACGTCGGCCAGATCAAGAGCGGCGCGCCGGCCCGCGCCGAGCGCACCGCGAAGTACAACCGGCTGCTCCGGATCGAGGAGGAGCTCGGCGACACCGCCCGCTACGCCGGCCCCACCATGATCCAGAGGGCCGGCGGGTGAGCGCGGGCACCCGGACGCTCCCGCGCGACCGCCCCCGCCTGACGGCCCGTGCCGCGGCGCTCCTCGTCGTCGTCGCGATCCTCGCGCTCCTCACGCTCGTGCCCGCGCGGCAGTTCCTCGCGCAGCGAGGGCAGATCGCCGAGCTCGAGGCCAGAGCCGCGCGTCTCGAACAGCAGAACGACGCGCTGCAGCGCGAGATCGCCCGGCTGAAGGACCCCGCCGAGCTCGAGCGCCTCGCCCGCGAGTGCCTCGGCATGGTCCGCCCCGGCGAGATCGCCCTCGTCACCCCCGACGTGCCGTCTTCCAGCGACTGCTGATCGCGCCGGCGGCGCGGTCGAAGGCGCGATTTGACGGGAACGTCCCGCGTCCCGAGGCTGGAGCGTGATCAGCGCTGAAGGAGGACGAGGCCGTGGGCAATGGGATCGGAGGGAACGGAGGCGTCGGACCAGACGCCGCGAACGAGAGCGCCGGCTCGGGTCCGCCGACGCGCCCGGCCCAGGGCAAGCGCCCGCTCGGCACGGTGATCGCCTCGGCGGTGGACGGCGTCCGGACGCTCGCGCGCAAGCACCTCGAGCTCGCCAGGATCGAGGTCATCGAGGCCGCGGGCGTCCGCGCGAAGGGCGTCGGCATGATGGTCGCCGCAGGGGTGTTCGGGGTGTTCGCGGTCGCGTTCCTGGCGGCCTCGGCATCGGCCGCGCTCGACCTGGTGCTGCCGAGGTGGGCCGCCAACCTGATCGTGGCGATCGCGTTCCTCGCGATCGCGGGCGTGCTGGTCCTGGTCGGCCGTCACGCGATGCAGACCGCCCCCGCCGGAACGGAGCGGACGAAGGAGATGTTGAAGGAGGACGCTCGATGGGCGAAGCAGCAGCTCGCAAGGTGACCGAGATCGACGAGGTCCGCCAGCGGCTCGACCTGGACATCCAAGAGCTCGAGGAGCGACTGCCCGCCTCGGTCCGTTCGGTGAAGTCGGTGCTCGGGGTGGTCCTCGGGACGGCGGTGCTCGGTCTCCTCGTCCGTCGCGTCGTGTCCGGACGCTCCGACCGGAAGCCCGCGGCCGAGGTCGTCGTTCGGATCGTGCGCGAGGACCGCTGACCGTCGCCAGGACCTCTCCGCCGCGGTTCGAGGACCCCGACGGCTCCGAACCCATGCGCGTCGGCGACGCGCAGCCCTCCCGCACCCTTCGTATTGACGGGTCGAACAACCCGATGGGATAGTGGCCGCCTTGGGGCTCCGCAGCCTGCGGGGTCCGTGAGCGGAGGAAAGGGGTTGCACTGGCAGACCTGGAGGTTGGCGCGGTCATCGAGGGGACCGTCTCGCGGATCACGCCCTACGGAGCGTTCCTGACGCTCGAGGGCGGCAAGGTGGGGCTGGTTCACATCTCGGAGATCGACCGCAACTACGTGAAGGACGTGCACGAGCACCTGCGGGAGGCCGACGTCGTCCAGGCGAAGGTCATCGCCATCAAGGAAGACGGCAAGATCGACCTCTCGATCAAGGCCCTGCAGGACCCACCGCCGCAGCGGCAGCGCCGGGGCTCAGACCCGGATTTCGAGGCCCGCCTCAAGAAGTTCATGCGCCAGAGCGAGGAGCGCCAGGTCGACTTCAAGCGCTCCGTCGAGCACAAGCGCAAGTAGCGCCCCCCGTGGGCGAGCTCCGGGGCAGCGATCTCATCCTCGTCCGGCAGCAGCTCGGACGCGAGCCGACGACACCGTTCACGGTCGTGGCGCGCTGTCCGGACGGGCATCCGCTCGTGATCCGCAACCACCCCGTGGGGGCCGACGGGCGCCCGTTCCCGACGCTGTTCTGGTTGACGTGCCCGGGCGCGGTGAAGGCGATCTCGCGCGTCGAGTCCGAGGGCGCGATCACGCGGCTGAACGAGCGGCTCGAGGCGGACCATGCGTTCGCGGCCGCTCTCGAGGCCTCCCACGGGGCCTACGCGGCCGAGCGCGGACGCGCCCTGCCCGAGGCCGCCGGGTGGGGCGGCGTGGGCGGCACCCGGGTCGGCCTGAAGTGCCTGCACGCGCACTACGCGAACCACGTCGCCGGCGGGGAGGACCCGGTCGGCGCGTGGGTCGCCGCCAAGATCGAGCCGGTCCACGAGGAGCGCGAGGGACGGGTCGCCGCGATCGACCAGGGGACGAACTCGATCCGGCTGCTCGTCGCCGAGCCCGACGGCCGCGGCGGGTTCCGCGAGCTCGCGCGTGACATGGTGATCACCCGGATCGGCGAAGGGGTGGACGAGACCGGCCGGATCGCTCCGGATGCGTTGCGGCGCACCGTCGACCAGCTTGCCGTCTATGGCCGCCGCGCGCGAGCGCTCCACGTGGAGCGGATCCGCGTCGGCGCGACGAGCGCCGTCCGCGACGCCACGAACCGCGAGGAGTACGAGCGTGCGGTGCTCGAGCACGCCGGCTCGCCGCTCGAGGTGATCGACGGCGAGCACGAGGCCGCGCTCTCGTTCCTCGGCGCCACGGCTCGGCTGGACGTGGAGGGCGCCGGGCCCCCGTACCTGGTGCTCGACATCGGGGGTGGCTCGACCGAGTTCGTCGTCGGGGACGCAGAGCCGGCCCACGCGGTGTCGACGCAGATGGGGAGCGTCCGGCTGACCGAGCGCTTCCTCACGACCGACCCGCCGGTCGCGGCCGAGCTCGAGGCGATGGCGGCCGCGGTCGAGATCGTGCTCGACGGTGTGGTCGCGCGGGTGCCCGCGGACGGCGCTCGCACGTTCATCGCGGTGGCCGGCACGGCGACGACGATCCAGGCCATCTCGCTCGGACTGCCCTTCTACGACCCCGAGCGGATCCACCGGACCTGGCTCTCGCTCCCCGAGGCCGAGCGCGTCCTCGGCGACCTCGCGGCGATGACGAACGCCGAGCGCGCCGCCCTCCCGGCGATGGCGCCCGGCCGGGGCGACGTGATCGTGGCCGGGGGGCTGGTCCTGGTCCGGGCGATGAAGCGTTTCGGCTTCGAGCGCGCCCTGGTCTCCGAGACCGACATCCTCGACGGCCTGGCGCTGGAGATGCTCGCCGTCCGGTAATCTTCCTCGGCCGTGTCGAAGAGCCGCAACCGTCAGCTCGCGAAGCAGCACGCCCGCCGTCAGGCCGAGCGCCGGGCGCAGCAGCGCCGCAAGAACAGCGCGATCGCGGTCGCCGCGGTGATCGCCGTTGTGGGCATCGGCTTCGCCGCCTGGGTGTTCTTGCTGCGCGGCGACGAAGAGCCCGCCGCCAGCGCAACGCCGAGCGCATCGCCCTCTGCAACAGAGCCGACCGGGCCGACCGGGCCGACCGGGCCGACCGGCAAGCCGGGGGAGCAAACCGGAACGGTGGAGCCCACGGCCGGACCCGAGGAGGTCGCCTGCGGTGCCGAAGCACCGAAGGGCGCGATGGACCCCAAGCCGCAGTTCGCCGCCCCGGCGAAGGTCATCGAGAAGAGCAAGACTTACATCGCAACGCTGCGGACCTCGTGCGGCGACATCGCGATCGAGCTGCTCGACGATCAGGCCCCGAAAACCGTGAACTCGTTCGTGTTCCTGGCGCAGGAGGGGTTCTTCGACGGCCAGCGGATCCACCGGATCGACGAGAGCATCGACGTCCTGCAGGGCGGGGACCCGAC
>DASTHN010000040.1:0-17289 GCA_035718185.1 Actinomycetota bacterium | reverse complement strand
TTCCTGGACCGTCCGCACCGGCACAGGGTGACGCGGTTGCGCACCTGCCACTCGGTGCCGTCCGCCTCGGAGACGACGGGGACCCCACCGCGGACCCAGAGCGGGCCGTTCGGCTCGACGCCGATCGACGGTTCGAACACCGGCTCACGATCCTCGGGGTCCGGTGGGATCTGGTAGGCCAGCCTGCCGGAGGGGCACTTCTCCACCATGTCGATCAGTCGGGCGCGGACCTCGGGGTCCGAGGTCTCGTCGATCATGATCCAGACCTTCGTGAACCGGTCGCCGCAGAACCCGGCGTGCGTGCAGAACCCGTAGTCGTCGGTCATCACGACGCCGTCGCCGGCGAAGGTCTCCCTGCGCTCGCGTGTCGGAACGTTCTCGGCAACCTCGGTGCCCACGAAGCCGGTCCGTTCGTGCGAGCCGTCGCAGAACGGCTTGTTCTCGGACTTGCCGCACCGGCAGAGCTCCATGCCGTCCCGGGTCCGGAACTCGGGTCCGTACTCCCAGTCGACCGGCTCCCCGTACTCGGTCTCGACCGGCGCCGAGCGCAACAGCGTCACCTCGCCCTCGACGCGGTAGGGCCCGTCCTTCGTCACCACGATCCGGCGCTCGGCCATGGCGGCGAGTGTACGCGCTCGGCGTCCGTGCGTGGGGCGGCGCGGAGCGGCCGTGCGATGATGTCGACATGAGCCACGGGTTCCTGGGCCGGAGCATGCGCAAGATCGCCCTGGTCGCGTTGTTCGCCCTGGCGGTCCTGGCCTCCCCGGTCGCGCTGCCCATCCGGATGCTGATCGCGCGGCGGCAGCGTCCGGTCCAGACCACCGAGCAGGTCGTTCGCGCGACCCCGGCGGCCGAGGCGACCCTGCCGGCCACCCTCTGAGCCACGCGGCGGTTCGGCGGCAGCCATACTCCCACCGATGGGGTCCAGCGCGGAGCCTCGGTCGACCCGTCCCCTGCTCACGGTGGCGGTCGCGGTGTCCGTCGCCGTTGCCTTCGCCGACTCCTCGATCGTGGTGCTCGCGCTCCCCGAGCTCTACGCACGCTTCGACGCGACGATCCAGGGGATCGCGTGGGTGATCACCTCCTACAACCTCGTGCTCGCCGTCTGCGCGCTCACGCTGGTCCTGGTGGTGCACCGCGCCCGGGCCCACGTGCTGCTCGCGGCGGGATCGCTCGTGTTCCTGGGGTCGTCGGTCGCCTGCGCTCTGGCGGGCTCCCTCACGGCCCTCGTCCTGGCCCGCGGCGTGCAGGGCATCGGTGGGGCGCTGCTGCTCGCGGGGTCGGTGCCGGTCCTCGGCGCCCTGGCGGGCTCGACGACCCGCGGCGTCGCGATCTGGACGACGGCGGGGACGATCGGCGCGGCGATCGGCCCGGCGCTCGGCGGGCTGCTCACGCAGGTCTTCGACTGGCGCGCGATCTTCCTCGCGCAGGCGCCGATCGCCGGCGCGGCGCTCCTCGCGACGGCGGGCTGGCACCTCCGCGCCATCCTCGAGGAGCGTCTGCCGCCGTTGGGACGGACCCTGCCGGCGAACGTGGGGCTCGCGCTCGTGTCGGGCTCGCTCGTCGGCGCGCTGTTCCTCGGCGTGCTGCTCGTGATCGACGTGTTCGGCTACTCCCCCATCCAGGGCGCGGCGATCGTGAGCACGATCCCGATCGGAGCCCTGCTCGCCAGGCCGCTAGCCGGGCACCTCCCGGCGACGCTCGCGGTCGGTGCGGGGGCGGCGCTGCTCGCGGCCGGACTGGTCGGGCTCGCGCTGCTCCCCTCGAGCGACCTTCCCTACGTCCTGGCCTCGCTCGGCCTGTGCGGGGTGGGACTCGGGCTGTCGGTGCCTGGACTGACGCACGCGGCGCTCGAGGGCGACGAGGGCATCTCGGGCAAGGCCACGCTCGCGGTCGGGATGCGCCACCTCGGGCTCGTCCTGGCCCTCGCCGTCGTCGCGCCGATCCTGGCCGGCGACCTGACGGCGGCCGCCGACGTGGCGAAGTTGAACGGGACGGCGGTCGTCGTCGACGGCCGGATCCCGGCGACGACGAAGATCCCGCTCGCGCTCGACATCCGCGATGCCCTGGATCGGGCTTCCGAGGGCGAGATCCCCGACCTGTCGACGCCGTTCGACGAGCACGGAGCGCGGTCGGACGCGTCGGTCTCCGCCCTCCGAGACGACCTGGTCGCGGCCATCGAGCGCACGATCACGCGCGGGTTCCGACCCTCGTTCCTGTTCTGCGCGCTCCTCGCGGCGCTCGCGCTCGTGCCGCTCGGGGCGCTGCGGCGGAGGCCGGCGCCGTGAGCCCCCGGGCGGCGGTCGGGGTGCTCGCCGTCCTCGCGGTCGGCGCAGTCGCGCTCATCGGTCTCGAGCTCGCGAACGGGGGCGCGAACGCCGGCGCGCTGGCGGTCCGGGACCCGTGCAGGCCGCGAGCCCCGTTCCCGGGGCAGGGACTCGACGCCACCCTCCAGCGGATCGTGCTCGACGGGCTCGACGGGGCGGCGTGCGAACTCGGGACCACTCGGGAGGAGCTCGTGCTCTCTCTGGCACCCGGAACGGGGAACGGGAGGTGGGACGACGCGACGATCGAGCGGGCACTCCGCGCAGGTCTCCTCGAGGCGATCGACGACGCCGAGCAGCGGGGTTCGCTCGGGGCCATCGCGGCGCTCGCGCTCCGCGAGGTCGTCGAGCGGGCCCCGGTCGGCTGGCTGGTCGATGGCGCGCAGGGGATCGCGGGGCTCCTCGACTGAGTCAGCCCGCTCCGCCGCCGGTGCCACCGCCGCCCCCGCTCCCGCCCGAGGAGAACCCGCCGCCCGAGAACCCGCTGCTCGAGCTCGAGGAGCCGAACCCGCCACTCGTCGAGCCGCTGCTCGCACTCGCCATCGAGTGCGCGACGAGGATCGGGGTGGCCACGCTGAGCGCTCGCACGAGACGCATCCCCTCCAGACCCGCCGGCGCGCCGGGCACGGGTGAGCGGATCTCCCCTGCGGGGATCAGCGCACGCACCTGCTTCTCGACCTCGTCCGCGACGCCGAGCGCGACCGCCCACTCGAGGTACCCCTCCCAGATCACGACCGCGAGCGCCGGGGCGTTCGGAAGGTCGGAGAAGTGCGCCAGGTACCGGCGGAATGCGCCCAGCCGCGCCACCCGCTCGCGGATCGGGCGCTCGACACGCGCCGGGATCGCCCGGAGCGCGGCGCCGAGACAGACGAGGGCCGCCGGCACGAGCCACCACCCGACCGCGCCGCCGAGCCCCCACACCGCCGTCCAGATCCCGTAGCCGGCGGCGCCCCCCGCCACGAGGAAAGCGGTCGTGGATTCCAGCCGCGCATCGCCCTTCTGGATCCTGCGGATTACGTCGGCCGAACGCGATCGCACACCCTCCCACCACGCGCGATAGCGGGCGCCCGACTCACCGCCCCTCGGCCGAGGCTTCGGGTGGGCGATCGAGACCTCCTCCACCGCGTCCGCGCCGGATCCGAACAGCAGGAGCTGGAAGTCCTGGTCGGCCTCCGTCGGCAGGTCGAGCGCGTCCATCCGCTTGTGGAGGGTGAGGTCCTTCGGGTCGGTGACCATCCCCTCGGCGCGCATCTCGATCGCTCCGAGGCGCACGAGCCGCAGGATCTGCGCCCGGTACGCGTTGCGCGGCGACAGGCTGCCTCGCCAGGCGGACCAGAGCAGCGCGGCCTGCACCGCGTCGGTCTCAGGGGGTTGCTCGATCAGCCGGGGCACGTCGGGGATCCGGTCGCGCGCCTTCGCGAGCAGGACGAGCAGCACCATCAGGATCGGCATCGCCAAGAGCAAGCCGACGACCACGCGCCTCTCGGTCTCGTGGCGCTCGCGGATGGCGTTCGCTTGCTGGGCCCAGGTCCGCTCCTGCTGCAGGATCCGGTCTAGGGCGGGCTCGTCGACCTGGGGCGCCGAGGGCACGGCCTCGGTCGGGAACACGATCGAGCCCTCGACGTAGGAGGCCGGCGGGACGTCGCGCACCTCGTATCGGATCGTCCGCGGGTCCACGAGCGTGACCTCGCCATCCAGCGGGCCGTGGCCCCACGCCCGTACCTCGCCGCGTCGCAGGGGCTCGCCCGTCGCGGGTGCGGCGACGTCCTCGGGGATGCACGTGCTCCGTCGTGCGACGCTCCGCTCCGAGCGCGGCGGCAGGTGGACCGTCACGACGGCGTGGCTCGTCGGCTTCTCCCATCCCGCGCCGATGAACTGCCAGTACAGGTGGGCGATGTCGGACCACACGTCGACGGCGCAGGCCACCCGGTACCGGAACACCCACGTGCGCTCCTCGTCGTTCGCGACGTAGCTCCATCGCGCCTGGAACCCATCGGTCACGATCGAGTGCGTGGCCCAGTCGGGCTCGACGGGGACCTCGCGGCCGTCGACGAGCTCGTGGATCGTGAAGTCGCGGACGTGATCCCGCGGGTCGTCGACCGTGTAGTAGGCGTACGTGAAGTCGCCGTTACGGAAATCGAACGTCCGCCGCTCCTGCAGGACCAGATCGCCGTTCCGCAGGACCGTCGCGTCGATCGCGACCTCGGGGAAGTGGTAGTCCTTCTCGGTCGCGTGGATCAGGATCGGGGGGAGCCACAGCCCGATCGTCGTCACCGCGAGGAACACCAGCAGGACCACCCACCAGAGGGTCCGCTTGATCCCCGCGGGCATCGCCACGCGCCGGAGTATCCCACCTATGCTGGGGGTGGAAGACCGGCAGGAGGTGGAGCATGAGCCAGCTACCCGACGCCCCTCGCCCGGACGACGATATCCGCGAACGCGCCATCACGCGGCTGCGGGCCAAGGGCGAGTTCAAGGTCCACCTGCTCGCATTCGTCCTGGTGAACACGTTCCTCGTCGTGATCTGGGCGGTCACCGGGGCCGGCTTCTTCTGGCCCATCTTCCCGATCCTCGGGTGGGGGATCGGGATCGTGTTCCACGCTTGGGACGTGTACCGTGGCGAGCCGAGCGAGGAGCAGATCCGGCGCGAGATCGACCGGATGCGATGATCGGTCAGGACCGGACGGCCTCCTCCACCTCTGGCGCCACCCGCAGGAGCGTCCGCAGCATCCGATCCACGTCCGCGCGCGTCGACAGATAGTTCACGATCCCTGCGCGCAGGTAGGTATGCCCGCGCAGCCTCGTGGTGGACACCCACGCCGAGCCGCTCGCCTCGAGCGCGACCTGCAGGCGGTCCTGGTAGGCGTCCAGATGGTCCGGGCCCAGGTCGGCCGGGACGTGCCGGAAGCACACGACCGACAGCTCAGGCCGCTCGGGCAACGCCTCGAACCCGGGGGTCTCGCGGCACCGGTCCGCCAGGTACGCGGCGAGATCGGCGGTGTGCTCGACGAGCCGTCCGAGCCCCCGAGTGCCGAGGTGCTTCCACGACAGCCACAGCTTCAGCGCGCGGAAGCGGCGCGTGCCCTCGATCGAGAACTCGAACCAGTTGAGCGGCGCGTCCTCGGGCCGGGGATGCCGGTAGTACTCGGGCATCCGGTGGAACGTCTGCTGCAGGGCCTCGCGCCGGCGGACGACGAGCGCCCCGATGTCGTAGGCCTGGAAGAACCACTTGTGGGGGTCGATCGTGACGCTGTCGGCCCGCTCCAGGTCCGGAACGCGACCGGCATCGCGCGCGGACAGCCGCGCGGCCCCGCCGTACGCCGCGTCGACGTGGAGCCACAGCCCCTCGCGCTCGGCGAGGTCGGCGATCTCCCCCACCAGGTCGACCGAGCCGGTGTTCGTCGACCCGGCGACGGCCGCGATCGCGAACGGCACGTGGCCGCTCGCGCGGTCCTCGGCGATCGCCTGGGCGACCGGGGCCGCGCGCAAGCGGAACCGCTCGTCGCTCGGCACGATGCGCAGGGTTCCGGCCGGAAAGCCGAGGATGTCGAGCGCGCGCTCGATCGAGAAGTGCGCCTGATCGCTCGCGTACACCCGGGCGCGCTCGAGAGCCGCACCGCGGGGGACCTCGTGCATCCCGAGCAACGTGGGGAGGTGGATGTCCCGCGCGATCGTGAGCGCCATGATGTTCGCCATCACGCCGCCGGACGTGAGCACGGCCCACGACCCCTCCCCGTGGCCGACGAGGGCTCGGAGCCATGAGGTGACCTCCTCTTCGACGAAGGCGCCGACCGGACCGGCCGCCCACACGTCCACGCTCTGCTGCACCCATTGGGCCAGGACCTCTCCGGCCACGGACATCGGCAGCGGCGGCGCCGTGAAGTACGAGAACGACCCCGGGTGCTGGGCGTTGAACATGTAGGGGGCGACCCGCTCGCGGAACTCGGCCAGGACCTCGTCGGACGTCGAGGGATCGACCGGCGCATCGCTCGGCTCGAACGTGGGGCCGAAGAACCGCTGGCGAGCCTCCGCGTACGACATCGCCCGGACGGGGCGCGCCGTCGCCTCCTGGTACAGGAAGCGGAGCGCCTCGTCCCACACCGCCCTGCCGAGTGCCTCGAGCGCGGCGCGCGAGGTCGCCTCGTCCGCGTGACCGATCAGCTCGGGCTCGGGGTGGAAGTCGAACGTGCCGCTCACGCCTGCAGCCCGGTGAGCACCGAGACGCCGACCAGGATCGCGACGACGCCGGCGACCTGGATCCCCCGCAGCCGCTCACCGAACAGGAAATATGCGGCGACGGCCGCGAGCGCGGCGAACTGCGAGCCCAAGATCGCGGCGACCGCGATGCCCTCGCGCGCGGCCACGAGGAAGAACGCCAGACCGACGATCTCGCACACGGCGGAGACGACCACGAACGGGAGCGCGCGCCTCGTCATGTGGACGCGGCCGAGCAGCGCCATCGGCAGCGCGAACGCCAGCGTGCCGACGAGCCGGGGGACGAACACGACCCACACGATCGGCAGCTCGCCGGCCAGACGGCCGGAGGCGTAGAGCCCCAGGCCGAACAGCACCGCCGCGCACGCCGCGAGCACCACCGCCCGTCCGTCCCGCCGATCCTCGGCCTCCTCCGCCGCGCCGGACACGCTCGCGAAGATCACCCCGACCCCGATGAGCGCGAGCATCGCCCCCGAGCCTCCCGCGATGCGCTCCCCCGCGACGACCGCGATGAGGGCGGCGGCGGCGCCCTGGGCCGAGGTGATCGGCGCGACGAGGCCGACCTTGCCCACGCGCAGGCTGCTGTAGGAGAGCAGCAACCCGTACAGGTTCGCGAGCCCCGAGGTGATCAGCCACGCGAGCTCATCGCCGCCGAGCGCGTCGGGGACGCCGGTCGCGAGCGCGAACGGGGCCACGAGCGCCGCGCCGATCGTCATGACCCACGCGAGGACGGTGGTCGGCGTCACGATCTTCGTCGAGCGGCTCGTGGCCAGGGTCGAGACGCTCCACAGGACGGCCGCGGCGAGGCCCCCGATGATCGCGATCACGTGGCCGCCACGCCGCGGCGAGCGCGCAGGGCCTCGGCCTCCTCGAGCAGCGGCGCGGCCCCCATCGGGTCGAGCAGCCGGATCGCGCCGTCGAGCAGCGGCTCGGCGTCGGCCTCGCGGTGGAGCGCGAGCATCATGCGAGCGGCCCCGATCGACGTCCGGGCACACTCCAGCCCGAACCGGTAGATCCCCCAGCCGGCGGCCGCCTCCTGATACCCCGCGAGCGCCTCCTCCAGCTCACCCCGGGCCTCCGCGACGATCGCCCTCGCGGTGACGAGCCCCAGCCGGTGTCGCGAGCTGGCCGGCGCGGCCGCCTCTCCAAGCAGCGCCTCGGCGTCCTCGAGCGCACCCGCCTCGACGAGGATCCGAACGACGACCGGCAGGAACATCGCGCGGTAGTCCTCCTGGTCCCGGGTGATCTCCGCGAACTCGCGGATGTGCGCCAGCGCGCCCTCCCGATCGCCGGTGGCGAGGTGGCACTCGGCGCCGAGCACGAGGGGGGGCGCGAGGTACTCCGCGTACCCGATCCCGCGGGCGAGCGGCAACAGCACCTCGAGCGTTTCCGCGGCGGCGTCGATCCCGCCCCGGCGAAGGTGGACCCACCCCTCGTAGGTGAGCGCCGTCACGCTCACGCGGGTCGGCCCGTGCTCCAGGTCCCACGCGCGCATCTCGTGTGCGGTGCGCAGGACGTGGTCCCAGTCCCCGACGTCGAACATCGACTCGAGCGCTCCGGCCCGGGCGAACAGCGCCATCGTCTGGAAGCCGCGGACGCGACAGAAGGCCGCCATCTCGTCCCAGACGCGCAACGCCGCCTCGGGGCCCTCCCAGAACCACAGCTGGTACGCGAGGTTGTTGTAGGCGATCGACGTCTCGGTGCCCAGGCCGAGGTCGAGCCCTCGCCGGAGCGCCTCGCGCAGGTCCTCGAGCCCGCCGCGGTCGCCGGACTGCGCGCGGGCCGCGCCTCGGTATTGCAGCGCGAGGACGGCCTCTCCCTCCATCCCGAGCTCGTCCGCGAGGGCGAGCGCCTTGTCGGCCCACGGCAGCGCCGCAACGTTCTCCCCTGCGACGTACCGGTGCCCGGCCATCGCCGAATACGCCCGAGCGAGCTCGGGGCCTGGCTCCTGCGTCTCGAGGACCTCGATCGCCTCCTCGAGCATCGCGCGGGCGGTCTGGCCGTGGACCTGGACCGAGCGCGCCCGGCGCGCGAGCGCCTCCCCCAGCGCGAGCGGGTCGGAGCGCGTCCGGGCCTCCTCGATCGCGAGATCGAAGTCCCGGCGGGAATCGTCGAACAGGGCGAGGTCCTCCGCCGCCTCGGCGGCCTCGACGAGCGCCCGGACGCGCTCGGGATCCTCCGGTGGCAGGGTCTCGCGCGCCCGTCGGTAGAACGGGAGTGCCCGCGCCGGGTCCAGGCGTTTCGCGCGATCGCCGGCCATCATGAGGGCGTTACCGGTGAGCGCCTCGAGCTCCGTCTGCTCGGGCCCGCTCGTGCGGGCGAGCTCCAGGGCCTCCCCGTAGTGGTGCGCGAGCACCTCGGCCAGGTCCGAGACCCGATAGCCGGCCACCTCGCGGATCCACGCGGCCGCCGCCACGTGCTTGTCGGCCCGGGCGGCCCGAGGGATCTGCCCGTACGCGACGTCCTGGACGAGCGCGTGCAGGAAGGCGTACTCGTGCTGGCCCGCGACGGTCGACCCGCGGACGGGTCGCACGAACTCGCGCCGGACGGCCTCGTCGAGCCGGCGCTCGACCTCCTCCTCGGTCAGACCCGACATCGCGGCGACCGCGCCGGTCCAGAACACCTTGCCGACCACGGCCGCGTCCTGCAGCACCGCCTTGTCCTCGTGCATGAGCGAGTCCAGTCGCGAGGCGATGAGCAGCTGCAGCGTCTGCGGCATGGCGGATCGGCCCCGGTCCTCGCCCTCGGCCACGTCGCGGAGCATCCGCGCGAACTCCTCCGCGTACAGCGGGTTGCCGCCCGCACGCTCGAGCAGCGCGGCGCGGTCCTCCGGTGACAACATGTCGCGTTCCAGGAGCGCCGAGAGCAACATCCACGTCTCCTGCTCGGACAGCGGTGAGAGTGCGATCGCGGTCGCGTTGCGACGTCCGCCTCCCCAGGCGGGATGTCGCTCGTACAGCTCGGGCCGGGCGACGCAGACGACGAGCATCGGCAGGCCCACCGCCCAGTCGACCAGGTGCTCGATGAACGCGAGCATGCCGTCGTCGGCCCACTGCAGGTCCTCGAAGACGAAGACCGCCGAGGTCCGGGCGACGGACTCCAGGAACCGACGCCACGCGGTGAACAGCTCGTCCCTGGGGACCTCGGGCGACACGCCCTCGAGACCGACGAGCGGCGCCAGCCGCGCGCGAACCCAGTCCCGCTCCGAGGGCTCCACGTGGTGACCGACCGCCGCCGACAGCTTCTCGGCGACGACGGCGGGGTCGTCCGACTCGAGGATCCCGGCCTCCGCCTTGACGATCTCGCCGATCCCCCAGTAGCCGACGCCGTCGCCGTACGGGAGGCTCCGGCCCTGGCGCCAGCGCACGAGCGCCGGCCACTCGTCGGCGAACCGCTCGAGCTCCTGGACCAGGCGCGTCTTGCCGATGCCTGGCTCGCCGGTGATCGTCGCGAGCTGCACCGAATCCTCCACGAGGGCCCGCCGGAACGCGGCCTCGAGCATCTCGCGCTCCTCCCGCCGGCCCACGAACGGCGTGCTCGGCCGCGGGCGCAGGTCCACGCCGAACCGGCTCCGGGCGGCGACCACGCGACAGGGCCGGAGCGGCTCGGCCTTGCCCTTCACCTCCACCGCCTCGAGATCCTCGAACTCGAACGCGAACTCCGCGGCGGCGAACGTGTCCTCGCTCACGACGATCTCGTTCGGTCCCGCCAGACCGAGGAGCCGGGACGCCGTGTTGACGACGTCGCCGGTCACCGCCTCGCCGATCTGCGGGCCGACGCCCGGCCGACCGACGATCGCCTCACCGGTGTTGACGCCGAAGCGGATCGCGATGCGCAGGTCCGGGTGGACTCGGCGAGCTGGTGCACGGCGTCCCGGACGTTCAGCGTCACCCGCAGCGCCCGCTCGGGGTCGTCCTCGTGCGCGACGGGGGCGCCGAACACCGACAGGGCCGTGGCCCCCATGAACTTGTCGACCGTGCCACCGTAGTTCGTCACCTGCTGGCGGACGAGCGCGTGGTACGGGTCGAGCGAGCGCTTCAGCTCCTCGGGATCCGTGCCCGTCTCGCCCAGGCCGACGAGCTCGCAGAACACGACGGTGACGAGGCGGCGCTCCTCACCGCTCGACTCCTCTCGGCCCTCCAGCGGTGCACCGCACGCGAGACAGAAGCGTGCGCGCTCGGGGTTCTCCTCGCCGCAGACGGGACAGATCACCATCCCTGCGGAGTCTACGCGGGTGCAGAAGGACGCTGGAGCGACGCCCGTCGCCGCTCGTGGTGGCGAGCGACCCGCGCGCGGTTCCCGCAGGCGGCCGAGCACCAGACCTGACCCTCTCGCCCGGCCACGAAGTAGCGGCCGCATCCCGGCGCCGGACATCGCCGGATCCGCGCGCGGTCATCGGCGAGGAGGGCGATCGCGGATCTGGCGACGGCGGCGAGCATCCGGTTGATCGGCGAGGCCGCCGAGGCCTCCGCGACCGCTGTGGGCGCCGACGGGTCGGCGAGGTCGAGCCGTGGGAAGGACGGGACCGCGGCGCTCGCCCGGTTCACGGCATCGACGGCGGCCCGCGTGAGCGGCTCGCCGGCGGCCTGGGCCGCCAGCAGGTCCCGGACCGCCGCACGCAGCGCGCGGAACTCGGGCAGGCGCAGGAGCACCCCCTCGTCCGGATCGCCGAGGCTCGCCAGCTCCACCCAGCGCCCGAGCGCGCCGGGCGAGTCGAGCAGGTCGGAAGCCTGCTCGTCCGTGCCCCGGATGGTGTTCGCGAGATCCAGAGCGAGCTCGGTCGGTGCCTCTAATGGTTGGAAAGCCGTCACTCCATGTACTTGCTGCATCTGCGCTAATGGTGTCGCACGTATCTCCCCGTTGCAAGCACCAAGCCGAGGGAGGTCGGCTGAGACCGCTAGGCTTCCGGCCGATGACGGGCGACCTGGAGGCGGCGCGGGCACGGCGCTGGTGGGCGGGCCGGCGGAAGGTGGGGCGCATCGATCGCGCGGCCGCGTTCATCGAGGACCTGGGGTTCGCGCTGCTGTTCCCCAACAAGGGCGTGGTGCTGCCGAGCCTGTACGACGTCGCGAGCGATCGACCCCTGTTCTCCCCCGCCGGGGATTGGGGTCCGGACGCAGATCGCGTCTGGGGGTGGAAGGACGAGCTGCCGCGCCGCGGGCTCGCGTGGTACGGGAAGTTCCTCCGTGGCCGGCCGTCGCTCCTCGCGCCGTCGCTGCTCGCGGACCTGTACCCGCGTCGCGGTCGTCCGGACGACTTCGAGGACGCGGGGCTCTCTCCGACCGCGTACCGGATCGCGAGGATCCTGCTGCGCAGCGGCCCGCAGTCCACGGCCGTGCTGCGCGAGGCGCTCGACGTCGAGGGCAAGAAGGCGTCCGAGGCGTTCCATCGGACCATCGGCGAGCTGGACCGCGCGCTCGTCACCACGCACTTCGGGGTGGAGGAGGAGGGTGCGGGCTGGCCGACCCCCGTGCTCGAGCTCACCGCTCGCGCCTTCCGGATCCCCGTCCGGCGGAGCGCGGACGCCGCCCGCCTGCGCGCCGCCCGCCGGTACCTGGACACGATGCTGATGGCACGGCCGTACGAGCTCGGCAACGCGTTCGGGTGGGGCGCGGAGGGCGCCCGGGCCGCGCTCGACCGGCTGGTGCAGAGGCGACAGGCGCTCGCGGACCCGCCGCGCTACCGCTCCCTGGCGTATCCGCCCTCGGCTACGTCAGCGCGTCGATCAGCCTCGGGACGACGACCCGCCCCAGCAGGTACGTGAGCCCGAAGGCGAGGATCGCCGCGTCGATCCATCGTGATCGGAGCGCCCGGCGCTCGGGCTCCGTGGGCACGCCCGCCGCCCACGCCACGCTCCGACCTCAGCCGGCTGCCAGCCACGCATCGATCTCGCGCTCGAGGTCGGTCTTCATCGCCTCGTCGGCGAACGACGCACGCACGCCGTTCCGGGCGAGCGTCTCGATGCGCTCGTCGTCGAATCCCATCACGCGACGGCACGTCTCGTACTCGGCGGCGAGGCCCGAGTGGAACATCGACGGGTCGTCGCTCGCGAGCGTGCACCGCAGGCCGGCGTCCAGCATCGCGCCGAGTGGGTGCTCGACCATGCTCGGGACCGAGCGCGTCATCACGTTCGAGGTGGGACACACGTCGAGGCCGATGCCGCGCGCCAGCACCTCCTCGACGAGCGCGGGGTCCTCGAGGATCCGGATGCCGTGGCCGATCCGGTCCGCGCCGAGCGCCTCGATCGCGCCGCGGATCGACCCGGGCCCGTGCGTCTCCCCCGCGTGCGGGATCGAGCGCAACCCGCGCGCCCTGCCCTCGCGGAAGATCTCGGCGTACGGTTCCGGCGGGAAGCGCTCCTCCCCACCGAGCCCGATCCCGATCACCCCGTCCTCGACGTATGCGGCCGCCGTCTCCATCGCGCGCCGCGACACGGCCATGCCGATCCCGCGCACCACGTCCACGTACATGCGGCAGCTGATCCCGAAGCGCTCTCCCTCCGCGAGACCCTCGAGGACGCCCCGCATCGGGCCGTCCCAGTCATCGAACCGCTCGGCGTGATCCGGCAGCGAGAACGACACCTCCGCGTACCGCACGCCCTGCGCCGCCTCGTCCTCGCAGAACTCGAGCGCGATCCTGTGGAAGTCCTGCGGTTCCCGCAGGCACGCGAGCCCCGCCACCCACTCGTCGATGAAGTGACGGAAGTCGCGGAAGTCGTACCGGCCGTCGCGCAGGCCCTCGGGGAGCTCGACGCCGTAGCGCTCGGCCAGCTCGACGACCGTGTTCGGCCGCATCGAGCCCTCCAGGTGGACGTGCAGATCCACCTTCGGCAGCGCCAGGAGATCGCGCACCGCGCCTACCGGACCAGGCGCGACAGCCGACGGTCGGCGAGCACCTTGCCACCGGTCTGGCACTCGGGGCAGTACGTGATCTCGTGCGACTCGTACGAGATCCGCCGGAGGTCGGCGCCGCACCGGGGGCACGGCGAGCCGTACTTCCCGTGGACGACGAAGTGGTCGCCGATCTTCGTCGGCAGCCCGCCCGAGCGCCGACGCTCGACCTCGAGCGCCTCGGCCAGGACCTCGCGGACGGCCTCGAGCAGCGCGCGCCGTTGCTCTGCCGTCAGCTTGCCGAGCGCCGCCGTCGGCGACAGCAGCGCCCGGTGCAGGACGTCGTCGCTGTACCCGCGGCCGATCCCCGCCACCGTGCGCTGGTCGCGCAGGATCGTGTGGACCCGCCGGGCGTCGTCGCCCTCGAGCACGAGCCGCTCGAACGCCTCCGAGTCCGGCTCGGGCCCGAGCCTCGCCAGCGGCCCGTCGTCGCCCTCGCCGAGCGCCCACACCCCCGCCTTCCGCTCGCGCCCGAACTCCTTCACCAGCACGGACGGCCGCCCCGCGAACCGAAGCCGTGCGACCGAGCCGCGCGGCTTCGTGGTCTTCGGCGGGTCCTCCACATCGACGCGACCGCCCTGGGACAGGTGGACGAGGAGCCGCGGCCCGCCGAGCTCGAGCACGAGGTACTTGCCGCGCCGCGTCACGCCCCCGAGCGTCGAGCCGACCAGCTCGAGCGGCCGCGGGGTCACCGTCTTGAGCGACGAGAACTGGAGCAGGTCGAACCGCTCGAGGGACGCGCCGCCGACCGCGGCGTCGAGCCGCTCGGCGAGCGCCTGGACCTCGGGGAGCTCGGGCATCAGTCCTCCGGCACGTGCGGCCCGAGGACCAGGCGCTCGGTCCCGAGCTCATCCACCGACGACCTCGCTGACCGCGGCGCGGACGATCTCGACGCACTCGTCGATCCGGTCGCGATGCGTCCGATGGACGACGATGCAGGCGCGGATCGTGTAGTCGTCGTGGACCAGCGTGCTCGACAGGAACACGCGCTTGCTCGCGTTGATCCGCTCGAGCAGCCGCTTGTTCGCCTCTGCGTCGCCGTCGCGCAGGCGGAACGGCACGACCGTCAGTTGGGGCTGCCACGGGAGCTCGAGCTCGGGGATCGCCTTCAGCCCCTCGTACAGGACCTGCGTGAGGTCGAGCTTCTCGTCGAGTGCGTCGCGGAACGCCGAGACGCCGTGGAGCTTCAGCGGCAACCACACGCGCAGGCCGCGCCACTCGCGCGAGAGCTCGGCGGAGTACTCGCTGTAGTTCGGCAGCTCGCCGGCCGTCGCCAGGTCCTGGAGGTACGCCGCGCCCTCGTAGTGCGCCTGCCGGAGGTTCTCGCCGTCGCGCACGACGAGCGCACCGGTGCCGTACGGCAGGAACATCCCCTTGTGCGGGTCGAGCGTGACGCTGTCGGCGCGCTCGATCCCGCGGAAGCGCTCGCGGCCGCGCTCGGTGAGGACGAAGAAGCCGCCGTACGCGGCGTCGACGTGCATCCACATCCCGTGCGCCTCGGCGACGTCGGCCACGGCGTCGAGCGGGTCGATCGCGCCCGTGTTCGTCGTGCCGGCGCTCGGGGCGACGAGGAACGGGCGGTGGCCTCTCGCGAGGTCCTCCTCGACCATGCGGCGCAGGGCGTCCGGGTCCATCCGGAGCTCGGCGTCGGTCGGCACGATCCGGACGTTGCGCTTCGTGAAGCCGGCGAGCGTCGCCGCCTTCGTGACCGAGGCGTGCGCCTGCTCGCTCACGTAGTACGTGCCGCCGCCGAACTCCTCGCCGAGCTTCGCGTGGCGGGCGGCGACCATCGCCGAGAAGTTGGCCACGGAGCCACCGCTGGTGAGCAACCCCTGCGAGCCCTCGTCCCACCCGAACAGCGAGCACATCCAGCGGGCGACGTTCTCCTCGATCTGCACGACGGCCGGGCTCGGCGCCGCCAGGCCGACGTAGCGGTTCACCGCGAGCGCGAGGAAGTCACCGAGCGCCGCCGCGAACAGTCCCCCGCCCGGGATGTAGGCGAGGTAGCCGGGGCCGGCCGGCTCGTAGGCGTTCGCGGCGGCCTCGCGCACGTCGGCGAGGACCTCCTCGAACAGCCCGCCGTCCTCGGATGGCATCGCGCGCAGCCGGTGCGCGAGGTCCCACGCGCCCTCCGTGTTCGAGGCCGGCGCCTCGTCGAGCCCGTGGAAGAACTCGGCCACGTAGGCGACGGCCGCTCCGCCCATCTCGCGCATCTGCTCCGGGCTCGGGTCGAGCGGGTACATCACCCGATCGCGACGAGGAGCTTCCGCGACGCGTCCGCGACCTCGTCGACCGCGCGCTCGAACGCCTCGTGGTTCCGCTTCGACGGCGCTCGGTAGCCGCTCACCTTCCGCACGAACTGGAGGGCCGCCTCACGGATCTCGTCCTCGGTCGCCGACCCCTCGGGCGTGCGCAGCTTCTTGATGCTCCGACACATGCGGCGCATCCTACGGCGCCTGCTTGCTCGCGTCCGTCCCGGCGCCTATGCTCCGAACGCATGTTCGACACACTCAACGACGCCCAGCGGGCAGCGGTCGAGCACGGCGGCGGCCCCCTGCTCGTCGTCGCCGGCGCCGGCAGCGGCAAGACGTGGACGCTCGCATGCCGCGTGGCCAGCCTGGTGGACCGCGGCATCCGGCCCGAGCGGATCCTGCTCCTCACGTTCACGCGCCGGGCGGCGCGGGAGATGCTCCGCCGAGCCGAGCGTCTCACGGGGGAGCGCGGCGTCGGCCGCGTCTGGGGCGGGACGTTTCACGCGATGGGTAACCGCCTGCTCCGGCTCCACGGCCGCGCGCTCGGCCTGTCCCCCGACTTCACGGTCCTCGACCGGAGCGATACGGCCGACCTGATGGACCTGATCCGGGGTGAGCTCGGCCTCGGGCAAGGGGAACGGCGGTTCCCGCGCAAGGAAACGCTCGCCGACGTGTACTCGCGGACGGTGAACGCGCAGGAGAAGCTCCGCGACGTGCTCGAGCGCGACTACCCGTGGTGCGCAGAGGAGCTCGAGGGCATCCGGACGATCTTCCAGAGGTACACCGAGCGCAAGCGCACGGGCAACGCGCTCGACTACGACGACCTGTTGCTGTATTGGCGCGCGCTCGCGACCTCGCCGGCCGGGGCCGCGGCGAACGAGATGTTCGAGCACGTCCTCGTGGACGAGTACCAGGACACGAACGCCCTGCAGGCCGACATCCTCGCGGCGATGCAGCCCGACGGTTGCGGGCTCACGGTGGTCGGGGACGACGCGCAGGCGATCTACGGCTTCCGCGCCGCGACCGTCCGCAACATCCTCGAGTTCCCCGAGCGCTTCCGCGGGACGACGATCGTGCGGCTCGAGCGGAACTACCGGTCGAGCCAGCCGATCCTCGACGCCTCGAACGCGGTGATCGCGCTCAGCCCGCAGCGGCACGAGAAGACGCTGTGGACGTCGCGGACCGACGGCGCGGAACCGCTGCTGCGGACCTGCCTCGACGACGCCGACCAGGCCGACGCGGTGTGCCGCTCGGTGCTCGATCACCGGGAGCACGGGACCGACCTGAAGGAGCAGGCGGTGCTCTTCCGCGCCGCGCACCACAGCGATGTTCTCGAGGTCGAGCTCGCGCGCCGGAACATCCCGTTCGTGAAATACGGAGGGCTGAAGTTCCTCGAGAGCGCGCACGTGAAGGACGCGCTCGCCGTCCTACGGATCTGCGACAACCCGCGCGACCAGGTCAGCTGGTTCCGCGTGCTCCAGCTGCTCGCCGGCGTCGGCCCGGCGACCGCGCGTCGGGTGATGGGCTCGCTCCGTGTGGAGGACGGCTCGGCGCTCTCGCGGCTCACCGGCGGCGAGCCCGTCGATGCGCCGGTCACCGCGCAGGCCG
>DASTHN010000039.1:0-32763 GCA_035718185.1 Actinomycetota bacterium | reverse complement strand
GGGCGTTCTCGGATGCCAGGGCGACCTCGCGGCAGGCGTCTTCGTCGACGTCGGCCTCGACCTCGATGCGGTCGCGCACCTTGCCGTCCACCTGGACCACGAGCACGACCTGCTCCTCGCGAGCCAGGTCGGGGTCGAAGGACGGCCAGGCGGACCGGTGGACGCTCTGGGCCTGGCCGAGGTCGACCCGCCACAGCTCCTCGGCCGCGAACGGCGCGAGCGGCGCGAGCATCGGCACCAGCGCCTCGGCCGCTGCGCGCGCGCCGTGGCCCGCGTCCAGCGCCGAGCGCATCTCGTTCGACAGCACCATGAGCTTGGAGATCGCCGTGTGGAAGCGGAACCGATCCATGTCCTCGGTGACGGTCCTCACCGTGCGGTGCGTGAGGCGCACGAGGAGGTCGGGCTCGGCGGCGTCGGTCGCGACCGCGTCGGCCACCACCCCGAACACGCGGCCGAGCCAGCTGGTGACGCCGGGACGCTTGTCCGGGTCGCCCGCGATCAGCTTCCAGTCGATGTCGTCCTCGAACGGCCCGGCGAACAGCATCTGCAGGCGCATCGTGTCGGCGCCCCAGCGCTCGACGATCGGCATCGGCTCGACGATGTTGCCCTTCGACTTGCTCATCGCGGCGCCGCCGTGGATCACCTGTCCCTGGTTCATGAGCCGGGGGAACGGCTCGGTGAAGTCGACGAGCCCCATGTCGAACAGCACCTTCGTGAAGAACCGCGAGTACAGCAGGTGGAGGATCGCGTGCTCGACCCCGCCCGTGTACTGGGACACCGGCATCCAACGCCGGACGTCCTCGGGCCGGAACGCGCCGTCCTCGAGCCCGGGTGAGCAATACCGGAAGAAGTACCAGGACGAGTCGACGAACGTGTCCATCGTGTCCGTGTCGCGGGTGGCGGCGCCGCCGCAGCGCGGGCACGGAACCGACGTCCACGTCGGATGGCGCGCGAGGGGCGACTCCCCGCCGGGCGTGAAGTCGACGTCCTCCGGCAGCTCGACCGGCAACCGATCCTCCGGCACGGCCACCTCGCCGCAGTCGGGGCAGTGGACGATCGGGATCGGCGCCCCCCAGTAACGCTGGCGACTGATCAACCAGTCGCGCAGGCGATACGTCACGGCCGGCGCACCCCTGCCCTGCTCGCGGAGCCACGCCGCGACCGTCCCGATGCTCCGGGGCGTCCGCTCGCCGTCGAAAGGACCGGAGTTCGTCATGAGGCCCTCGCCGGCATAGGCCTCGGGCATCGCGTCTCCGTCCAGCGGCGCCTCGCCCTCGGGCTGGATCACCACCCGGATCGGGACGCGGTGCTGACGCGCGAATTCGAAGTCCCGCTGGTCGTGGGCCGGCACCGCCATGATCGCCCCGGTCCCGTACTCCATCAGGACATACGGGGCGACGAAGCAGGGGACGCGCTCGCCGTTCACCGGGTTCACGGCGTGCACGCCGAGGGCGACCCCCTCCTTCGTGTCGGCGTCCTCGCGCTGGGTGAGCGGGGTCGATCGCACGCTCTCGAGCAGCGGCCGCACGCGATCCCAGGTGCCGCCGAGCTCGGCGAGCTTCGGCACGAGGGGGTGCTCCACCGCGAAGACGAAGAAGGTCACGCCCCACAGCGTGTCCGGCCGCGTCGTGAAGATCCGCACCTCGTCGCCGGTCTCGTCGATCCTGAAGGTGACCTCGGCGCCCTCGGAGCGGCCGATCCAGTTGCGCTGCATCGTCACGACGCGCTCTGGCCACTCCACGAGTTCGTCCATGTCGTCGAGCAGGCGCTGCGCGTACTCGGTGATCCGGAAGAACCACTGCGTCAGGTCCCGACGCTCGACCGGCGTCCCGCAGCGCTCGCACGCGCCCTGGATCACCTGCTCGTTGGTGAGCACCGTGGCGTCCTTCGGGCACCAGTTCACGGGGGATCCCTTCCGGAACGCCAGGCCGCGCTCGAAGAGCTTCAGGAACAGCCACTGTGTCCAGCGGTAGTACTCGGGGTCGCAGGTCTGGAGCCGCCTGCTCCAGTCGAAGGACATCCCCATCCGGCGGAACGACCGGGCCTGCTGCTCGATGTTCGCGTAGGTCCACTCCTTGGGCGCCACGCCGTGCTTGATCGCCGCGTTCTCGGCCGGCAGGCCGAACGCGTCCCAGCCGATCGGATGCAGGACGTTGAACCCTCGCATCGCGGCGTACCGCGCCACGGAATCGCCGCCGCTGAAGGCCTCGGCATGTCCCATATGCAGGTCTCCCGAGGGGTACGGGAACATGTCGAGCGCGTAGAACCGGGGCCGGGTGTCAGCCGGGTCGTCCGAGGCCTCGAACAGGCGCTCGGCCTCCCAGCGAGCGACCCACGCGGGCTCGATGGCGGACGGCTCGTACCTGCGCATGGTGCCGAGATGGTAGCCGACCATCGTCCCCAACCTGGGCGATTGGACCCTCGGAAGGCCCGGCCGTATGCTGGTCTCGCTCCGTTCCCTGACTCGAGGAGCACGAAGTTGACCACGTCCGTCGAGCCTCCGGACGACCTCGAGGTCGAGGTCCCGACGGCCGACGTGGACCACTACCGTCTGGCCGTGGAGGAGGCCCGCGCCCAGGCGGAGGCCCTCCGCCACGCCGTCAATCGAGCGAACGACCTGGTCCGCCAGCTCGAGGAGATGGTCGAGAGCCTGCGGGCGATCCTGCTGTACCCGAAGGCCTACGACTGGCCGCTCGCCGAGCCGCTGTCGGACGAGGCGGAAGGCGGGCTCGATCGGATCCTGAAGGTCGACGACCTGGGCGACCCGGTCGAACGCGACGCGCGGCCGTCAGCTCCGTGAGAACAGCCGGGGCGCCAGCCCTCCCTCACGGCGGGCGAGCTCCGGGATCTCGGCGGCGGGGACCGGCCGGCTGAACAGGAACCCCTGCGCAAGCCGGCAGCCGTTCGAGCGGAGGAAGACGTACTCGCTCGGGGTCTCGATGCCCTCGGCCAACGGAACCATGCCGAGGCTCTGGGCGAGCTGGATGATGGCGCGGACCATGCCGGCCAGGTCGCGGTCCCGGTCGACGTCGCGCACGAAACTCCGGTCGATCTTCAGCACGTCCACCGGCATGTGCTTCAGGCGCGCGAGCGACGAGTAGCCGGTCCCGAAGTCATCGATCGCGAGGGGCAGGCCCCACGCGTGCAGCTCGGACAGGATCCGCTGGGTGCGCTCGGGGTCGGTCATGGCCGTGGATTCGGTGATCTCCATCGTGATGGCGTGCGGGTCCACGCCGGCCGTCTGGAGCTTCGCGAGCACGCGGTCGGCCAGACGCGCCGACCACAGCTGGCGGGGCGACAGGTTGTACCCGATCGCCACCTCGAGCCCCGCCTGCCGCCACTCGAGGTGCTGTCGGATCAGCTCGTCCAGGACCCACTCCCCGATCGCCTCGATCAGCCCAAGCTCCTCGGCGAGCGGGATGAACTCCCCCGGGGCGACCAGGCCGCCGTTCGGCTCCTGCCAGCGGATCAACGCCTCGACCGAATGCAGGTGGCCGTCGGAAAGGTCGACGATCGGCTGGTAGTGGAGCACCCAGTGCCGCTGCTGGACGGCCTTGCGCAGCCGCGTCGTGAGCGAGAGTCGGGCCCGCGGGTCCTGGTCGCTCGAGGAGAACACGACGAATCCGCCGGGATCGGTGCGCTTGCTCTCGTACATCGCCGTGTCGGCGTTGCGGAGCAGGCTCTGGGCGTCGAGCGCGTCCTGCGGGTACAGGCTGATGCCGATGCTGCCCGAGGCGTAGAACTCGGTCCCCTCCAGCACGAACGGAGCGCGCAGCGCCTCGCGGACGCGCTCGGCGACGGACTCGGCCACGAGCACGCCTGCGTCCTTGTTGGCGTTCGCGCTCGAGCCGCGGTCCAGGTCCGACAGCAGCAGCAGGAACTCGTCGCCGCCCTGGCGGGCCACCAGGTCGGTCTCGCGGGTGCATCCGCGGAGGCGCTCGGCCAGCTCGACCAGGAGCTCGTCGCCCGCGTGGTGTCCCATCGAGTCGTTCACGAGCTTGAAGTTGTCCAGGTCCAGGAACAGCACGCCGACGCCCAGGTCGTGGCGCCGAGCGCGCGCCAGCGCGAGCTCGAGCATCTCCTCGAACAGCGCGCGGTTCGGAAGCCCGGTCAGCTTGTCGTGGTAGGCGAGGAAGGCGACCTGCTCCTCGGCCCGTTTACGCTCGGTGATGTCGAAGATGACACCCTGGATCAGCCAGGGCTCACCCCGCTCGTTGCGGATGATGAACGCCTGCTCGCTCACCCACAAGACCCGCCCGTCCTCGTGAACCATCCGGTACTCGTGGGTGAGGGACTCCTCGTTCCGGCACGCCTCCACGTACTCGTCCCAGGCGCGCTGCTCGTCTTCCGGGTGGACGTGACGGCGCCAGCAGTACGGGTCCGTCAGCCACTCCTCCGGACTGAGCCCGAGGAGCTCGGTGACCTGGGGGCTGACGTAGATCGAGCTCTGGTTCTCGTCGATCGGGTCGATGTAGGTGATCGCCGGGATACCCTCGACGAGCGAGGCGTACTTCGCCTCGGCCTCGAAGCGCGCGGCCTCGCCGCGGCGCAGGTCCGAGACGTCGCGCAGCGTGACGACCAGGTACCGGCCGGCGGCGCCCTCGACCGCGCCCAGGTGGATCTCGACCGGCACGTCCTCCCCCACCTTGCGGTGGCACGAGCCGCCGATGCGGCTGCCGACGGTGTCCTCTCTGATCGGGCGGTCGGCAGCGACGAGGACGTCGACGGCGCGGTCCAGGAGCTCCGAGCGCGTGAAGCCGGAGAGCTCCTCGACGCGCCGGTTCGCGTAGACGATCCGGCCGTCCGCGGCAGCGACCACCAGGGACTCGGGGGTGGCCTCGAGCAGGCTGGAGGCGCCCAGCAGCGCGTCGAGCGCGCTCGCGCCCACGAGGCCGGTGAGCTCTCCGTCGGTCGTGGCCATAGCTCGAAACGGCGCGCTCCTTCGCGCGCCCCCCTGAGAAGCGTCGGCCGAGGACCGGGCCGACCTTAGGCACGCGTTCGAGCGCTCGGTCTCGCCTCGTGGGACACACCGTGGGCGAGCTCAGGCGGAGGTGCGCTCCTCCATCCCCCAGGGCGAGCCGTACTCCTTCAGCAGGTCCAGGAACGGCACCGCGTCGAAGGCCTCCGGTCCGAGGACGCCCGTCCCCTTCCACACGCCCGTGGCGAGGAGCTCGAACGCGATCACGGGGTTGACCGCCGTCTGCCACACGACCGCCTGCGCGCCGTCGCGCCCATAACACTCCTCGTTGTCGACGACGTGATACAGGTAGACCTCTCGCGGCTTCCCGTCCGCGCCGGTGCCGGTGACCCACGTGCCGGCGCAGGTCTTCCCGGTCATCCTGTCACCGAGGGTCATCGGGTCGGGCAGCGCGGCCGCCACGACGTCGCGCGGCGCCACGTGCAGGTCGCCGACCCGGATCTTCTCCTTGTCGTCGAGGCCCAGCTTGTGGAGGGTCTGGAGCACGTCGATGAACTCGTCACCCAGCCCGTACTTGAAGGTCGTGCGGCGGCACTCGATCCACCGCGGGATCAGGAGCACCTCCTCGTGCTCGACGTGCACGCACTCGACCGGGCCGATGCCCTCGGGGAACGTGAAGATCTCGGGCTCGGAGAACGGCGGGAGCGTGAACCAGCCGCGGTCCTTCTCCCATACCACCGGCGGGTTCAGACACTCCTCGATCGTCGTCCAGATCGAGAAGCCGGGCGCGAAGCCGTAGCCGCGGACCTCCAGGTTCGCGCCGTCGCGGACCCCGCACTCGTCGATCGAGGAGAACAGGTGGTCCTGCGCGTACCGCGCGAACACGTCCGAGAGCCCGGGCTCGACGCCGCACCCGACGAGCGCCAGCAGCCCACGATCCTCCCACGCCGAGGCGCGCTCGAACTGGTCGTCGCCGAGCTTCTTGCCCGGGAGCGTGAACGGCTGCTCAGGATGCGCCTCGGAAAGCGACATGGCCATGTCCATGTACGTCACCCCGGCCTCGAGGCAGCCCTCGAAGATCGGCATCACGAACCTGGGGTCGACGGCGTTCAGGACGTGCGTGATGCCGTTCGCACGGACCGCCTCGGCGACCTGTGCGGCGTCCGAGGCGTCCACCTGGATCGCGCTGAACCGCCCGGTCCCTCCGTCGTAGCGCTCGACGACACGCTCGGCCCTGGCCCCGTCGTAGTCGGCGAAGACGATGTGCTCGTAGAAGTCGCGGCGAGCCGCGATCGGCGCGAACGACGCGCCGACGCCGCCGCTGCCCAACACCAGGATCCTCATGCGGACACGCTCCTTGCTCGGCTGAGCCCGAGCGTAGCCCGTGAAGCTGGACGCGGCCATGGGACCGGGGGGACAGCGCCCGTTCCAGTCCTTCGCCGCAAGGGCCGGGCGGCCGCCTCGGAGCCGTCCGGGTGCCCCCCCGCCAACCGGCGCATCCGCGTACGGTCATCCGTGCGCGCCAAGGTCGGCGCCGCGATGATCGGGAGGGCGCTCATGAGGACATCGATCGCCGTTGCCGTCGTCGCCGTCGTGCTGGCCGCCGCCGGTGCGCCGGCGGCGGCCGACGTCCCGTTCGGGCCGAACGACCTCGTGCCGCGCCTGTACGGTCATCCGTACACGGGGACGAAGCTGTACTTCATCCCGACGCGTGCGGTCCGGCGGCTGAACCAGGCGCGTCGCGCCGGCATGCGGGTCATCGTGAAGCTCGCCGGCAGCCAGGAGCACTACCGCGATCCCGACGGCTCGTTCAGCCTCCGCAAGTGGAAGGCACGAGTCGACGAGTATCGCGACGCGGGCCTCGAGGAGTTCGTCGAGGACGGGACGATCGTCGCCCACCAGTTGGTGAGCGAGGCCAAGGCGGACGACCAGTGGGGCGGCACGATCATCCCGAACGACGTGCTCGACGAGATGGCCGCGTACAGCGAGTCGATCTGGCCGGGCATGCCGACGCTGGTCCGGGCGGACGCCGTTGACCTGGAGGAGGACGCCGCGGGACCCGACGAGCCGTGGCCCGGCGGGTGGACGTGGACGTACCTGGACGCGGCGTCGTCGCGCTATTCGGCTCGCAAGGGTCGGCCCGCCGGCTTCGCCCGGACCGAGCAGGCCGCCGCCGACCGGCAGGGTCTCGCGCTCGCGATCGGCATGAACGTGCTGAGCGGGGGCGACGGCTCGAGCGGCATCCCGAGTCCCGAGAGGGGGGACGCCTGGGCGATGTCGCCCCGCGAGCTCCGCACGTACAGCGCCGAGCTGCTCGAGCACTCGGCGGCGTGCTCGTTCGAGATGTGGAAGTACTTCCCGCGGGCCACCTACTTCGAGAAGCGTCGGATCGTGCGGGCGATGAAGGACGTCGCTGCGATCGCCGCGGCATCCCCGACCGTCAGCTGCGCGGCGCCCCCTCGGTGACCCGCCGCATCCGAGGTCCATCCGCACCCCGTGGTCCGAGCGAGGACGTACCATCGGCGACATGTTCCGCCGTCGGAAGCGGCTTGGGCCCGAGGGAACCGCGTCGAACGACGCCGAGGCCGCCGCCGTGGCCGATGAGGCGATGAGCTGCGCCACCGAGCTCCAGGAGCTCGGCGAGCGCATCGACGCCTTCCGCCGGCGCGGTGCGGCCGCGATCGGGGGCGAGCCCGGGCCCGAGGTCCCGGCCCTGCGCGATCAGCAGGCCGAGCTCGTGCAGCGGTTCCTCGAACGTGCGGGCGAGCGAGACCCAGCGGCGCTCGCCGCGGCCCGCCTCCGGCTGGGCGAGCGGTACGCCGAGCGACACGACCTCGTGACGGGGCGGGCGCTGTCGCTCGTCGAGGCGGCCCTCGGCCGCGCAACACCGTAACGGCGCGTGACGTTCCGCTTCGAGGGAACCCGCGGTCAGGTCTTGGCCCGGCTGGGGGGTTCCCGCGGAGGCCAGGGACCGGATACGCTGCCGGCGGAGGGAGGCACTCGCTCGGGAGGTGATGTGATGCCGAGGACGGTGGCGACCTCACACGGATCGGACACCGCGCTCCGCGAGACGCTGATGGTGACCCCGTCGGCCCTCGCAGCGCTAGAGCGTCAGGCCGAGCGCGAGGAGATGACGCTCGGCGAGCTCGTCGGCTGCCTGTTGGAACGGGTCGCGTCCAAGCTGCTCATCGAGGAATCGGTCGTGTCGATCGAGCTGGGCCGGCCGTGCGACGAGGACTACCTGGCGATCGAGAAGGGCTTCGACGTCGGCGGCGGCGACGCCTAGGCCGGGCGGCCCGCCCGACCCTCGGGGCCCGGGGCGACCGACCCGTCCGGATCTGCCCCGACCGGGGTCGGGTGTCGGTGGGGTGAGGCCGACATGACGGTGCTGGTGGCGTACGCGAGCAAGCATGGGTCGACGCGGGGGATCGCCGAGGCGATCGGCGGCCGCCTCCGCGATCGCGGGATCGAGGCTGTCGTTCAGCCGATGCGTGGCGTCGACGGTCTCGAGCCGTACGAGGCGATCGTCGTCGGGAGCGCCGTGTACCTCGGGGCGTGGATGAAGGAGGCGGTGGCGTTCGTCGAGGGCCACGCCGAGGCGCTGGGTCGCATCCCCGTCTGGCTGTTCAGCAGCGGACCGACGGCAGCAGACGAAGGACTGGACCTCGCCGTCTCGGCCAAGCACCAGCGCCGACTCGATGCCCTTGGCGCCCGGGACCACCACCTGTTCCGCGGCGCGCTCGATCCGGAGACCCTGAACTTCCTCGAACGCAGGGCGGTGAAGGCGGCGAAGCAGCCCCTCGGCGACTTCCGCGAGTGGACCGACGTCGAGCGCTGGGCCGACACGATCGCCGACGCCATCGCAGGCCCGACGGGCTAGGACCGGGAGCGGCGCGGCGCCGCATCAGCGACGCACGATCCCCCGACGCACGAGCCAGTTCCGTCTCCCCCACCAGTGAGCGTCCGCCCAGGCTTCGACCTGAGCGCGGTCCCAAAGACGGGGCGAGTCCGACACCAACGCCGGGAAGGCGTACGCAGCGTTCCGCGACACGGCCTCGACCCGCTGACGCGAGACCCGCAGGTACGTCGCGACGTCCCATGCCGTCATCCGGTCTCCCATGGCCAAGCGAGGCTACCGCGCAAGGGACGACGGGTGACGACACAGGCTTTCCGGCTGGTCGTGGACCCAAGGGGACTCGAACCCCTGACCTCGTGGCTGCCAGCCACGCGCTCTACCAGCTGAGCTATGGGCCCGGCTCTGGCGGCGGTCAGTCTAGCGAAAGCGCCTCGGGCACCGACGGCGCAGGACGGCGCCCCGGCCGAGGACCTGCGAAGGCCCTCGGCCGGGACGATGCCCCTCGAGGGGCAACGACCGAGGATCAGCCCTCGATCTCTCGCTCCAGGAGCACCGGCACGGGCTTCGACGGCTGCGCCGCCGGCGAGTAGGAGGGGTGCGGGGTCAGGTCTAGGCTGGCAACCTCCCAACCCTGCTTGCCCAGCTCGTTGAGCCGCTCCGTCAGCCGCACCAGCGGCGGCGGTCCGCCGTGCTCACCCGGCGAGATCTCCTCGATGCGGTACTCCACCCGTCTCATGACAACCTCCTCCGCGGTCACCGATGTCCGGTGCCTGCACGAACACCGTGGCAGGACGCACGACCCAAGTCCGTGACCTGGGTACCCGCCGCAGGTGACCGAAGTCACACCGGGAGCGGGTCCGGCCTCGGGAACCGGCCTACACTGAGGATGGAGCGCTGGACTCCCGGAGTGCCCGATGGCTGGACCACTGCTCGAGCAGGTCGTGGATGACGGGCTGCAGGACGGCTTCCTCTTCACGATCCCCGAGGACTCGGCCGAGCGCCTGCTCGCCGACGGGATCCGGATCAGCGTCCCCGCAGGCTCGGTCGTGTACCGGAGCGACGAGGCGCCGCGGGTGTTCGTGATCGTCACCGGCCTGTTGCGGGTGTACCTGAGCTCGGAGGACGGCCGCCAGGTGACCGTCCGGTACGCGCGGAGTGGGGACGTCGCGGGCCTGCCGCTCGTGGTCGGCGGTCCAGCGCCGACGAGCATCCAGTCGATGACCGGAGCCTCGGTCGTGGCCCTGCGGGTGGACGACCTCCGCGCGATGCTCGCGTCCGATCCTGCGGTCGCGCGCGCGTGCGCCGAGGAGCTCACGCGTCAGCTCTACCGGGCCCTCGACGAGATCTCCGAGCAGACGTTCCTCACGGTCCGCCAGCGGGTGGCGCGCCAGCTGCTGGACCTGGTCGCGGTCGGTACGGGACCACCGCTGCTCGTCCGGCTCCGCCAGCAGGAGCTCGCCGACGAGATCGGCACGGTCCGCGAGGTCGTCACGCGGACCCTGCATCAGCTCCGAGCCGACGGGCTGATCGAGACCTCGCGCGAGGGGATCGAGCTCCTCGACCCTGTCCGGCTGAGCGAGGAGGCGATGATGGAGGAAGGGCACCCGGCCGATCAGTCGGCCGAGGCGGCGACGCCCTCCCCCTCGCCGTCCCACCGCAGTCGGGGGGCGTCTCGCCACAATCGCTCGAGGTCGTAGTACTCGCGCTCCTCCTCGGCGAAGACATGCACGACCACGTCCACGTAGTCGAGCAGGACCCACCGGGACCCCTGCTCGCCCTCACGGCGGACGGGCTTCTCGCCCAGCGCGCGGAGCGCCTTCTCGATCTCTTCGACCAGCGTTTTGACCTGGCGGTCGCTGGTTCCCGTGCACACCACGAAGTAGTCCGTGATCACGATGAGCTCGTGCACGTCGAGGATGACGACGTCCTGGGCCTGCTTGTCGGCCGCGGCCCGTGCGGCCGCCGCCGCGATCGTCCGGCTGCCGGCGCTGCTACCGCTCGGCACGCCGCCCTGCGCCTTCCGTCAAACCTCGAAGTCCTTCCCGACCACCACGGTCACGTCCGCTATGCCGGAGGCCGGACCGGCCACCTGCACCTCTCCGATCCCCAACAAGTCTCGCACACGCTCGCCGAGCGCACGGTCCCCCTCGCTAGCCACCACGACGAGGGTCGTCTGGTGGTCGAAGCTCGTTGCGTTCTCCGAGACGACGACGCGGAACCCGCCGCCGATCACTCGCTCGGCGACCGACTCCCCGATGCCGGGTTCCCCGCTGCCATTCAGCACCACGAGCGGGAGCACCTCCCGGTCGGGCACACCCCACAGCGCGGTCACGAACGTCCGGATCGCGTCCAGGTCGGGCCGCAGGAACCCGCCCGAGACCTCGTCGCCGGGCAGGACCGCGACCGACGCGCCGCGGGCGCCGTTCAGGATCTCGGCCGCCCGGGTCGGGCCGTCCGAGACCGGCAGATCCCCTGGCTCCCACCTCACCTGGTCCAGGATCGACTCGATCGTGGTCGCCCAGATCTGCTCGGCCTCGTCGCCCGAGCCCCGGAACGAGGCCAACGCATCGGCGCCGGTCGTTCTGGTCCCGCCGATCTCCAGGCCGCCCGCCCGATCGACGACCTGCCGAACCGTCCGTGCGTCGAGCGTGGCGTAGTGGGGGATCCAGACGCCGAGCAGGTTCGCCGCCGCCGTCGCGGCCGAGCGGCCCGACAGCCCGCCCGCATCGCCCATCGTCCCGTCCCCTTGCCCGGGGATCGAGATCACCGCACGGTCCGGCAGGACCAGCGCGGCCGGCGCGATCGACCCGCCCGAGCCGACGACCGCCGCGCGCGGGCCAGCGTCGGTTTGGACGACGACCAGGAGCAGCTCCGACGGGTGTTCGGCGGCCACCGGTGGCGGCTCCTCGGAGCGCGCGATCCGGAGGACGATCACCGCCCCAACCGCCACGACGAAGACGGCCGCGAGCGACAGGGCGGCGCGCGTCATCGGTAGAGTCCCGCCTTCTCGATGTAGCTCTTCACACCTTCGGGGACCAGGTACCGGATCGGCCGGCCCTCCCGGACGCGCTGCCGGATGTCCGTCGAGCTGATCGCGAGGGCGGGGATGTTCATGACGCTGACGTTCGGGTAGGCGGTGGGCGCCTCCGCCTCGAAATGGGCGAGGTCATAGCCGGGTCTGGTGGCCGCGATGAAGTGCGCCATCGAGAGGATCTCGGCCGGGTCCTTCCACTGGAAGATCTCGAGCATCGCGTCCGCCCCCGTGACGAAGAACAGCTCGGCGTCGGCGTTCGCCTCCTGGAGGCTGAGCAGCGTGTCGACCGTGTAGGTCGGGCCTTCGCGGTCGATCTCGAGCCGCGAGACGGTGAGCCGGGGGTTGCTCGCCGTCGCGATGACCGTCATCAGGTACCGGTGCTCCGAGTCCGAGACATCCTGGCCTTCCTTCATCCACGGCCGCCCCGTCGGCACGAAGACCACCCGGTCGAGGCCGAACTGCACCGCGGCCTCCTCGGCCGTCAGCAGGTGTCCGTGATGGATGGGGTCGAAGGTGCCGCCCATGACCCCGAGGCGCCGTCCCACGGCGCCTATCCTACGGCCGACCCATCGGGCGGCCGTGGAGCCGCGTCAAGGTTGCCGACGCCGCTGCACCCAGGCCCGCAGCTCGGGGAGGTGCTCCTCGTAGTGGCGGGGTCCGGCCTCGTCGAACCACTCGTCGGCGTCGGGCGTGAGCGGGTGCAGGGCCGCCAACCGCTCGACCATCATCGAGCGCGACGCCTGCCACTCGGCCCGCACCGTCGCCGGGTCCAAACGCCTGGACTGCTCGAACCAGCGGCGGTTCACGGTCTCGGTGTCCTCGACGAGCGTCTGACCGGTGAAGACCCCTGCGGCCATCTGGTCGAGCGCCCGGGCGCAGTCGGCGGCCCAGCACGCGACGTGCCACATCAGGTCCTTCGCGGACCAGCCGTCGGCCCCGTAGGGCTCCACCAGACCCTCGTCGGACAGCGCCTCGATCAGGGCGTTCAGCTGCCGCCAGCCCAGCTCCTCCGCGTGGAGCAGCTCTTCACGCCTGCCCATCGCCCGCCTCCTCCGGGATGAACTCGAACGCGCGGTCCCCGATCACGACCTCGTCGCCGCGCCGAGCGCCGGCGAGCCCGAGCTGCCGTTCCACGCCTTCCTTCACCAACCGCCGCTGCAGGCGCTCGACCTTCACGGGGTCGTCGAAGTCGGTCTCGGCCACCCATCGCTCGACACCGCGGCCGACGACGCGGAAGCGCTCCCCCTCGCGCCGCACGACGAACGACGGCCGAGCCGGCCGCAGCACGACGACCGGGTGGCGCTCCTCGGCGGCTCCGGCGGCCTCCTGGGCTACCTGGCGGAGGCGCTCGGCCAGCGCGCCCAAGCCATCGCCGGTCACGGCCGAGACGGTCACGGCGTCGGACCCCAGCGCCGAGACGGCGGCCTCGAGGTCAACCAGGTCCGCCTTCGTGCCCACGACGAGCTGCGGACGGCTCGCGAGCTCGGGATCGTATGCCGCGAGCTCGGCGCGCACGGTCCGCAGGTCCGAGGCCGGCTCGGCCGACGACAGATCGACGACCAGCACCAGCGCGCGACACCGGCTCACGTGCCGGAGGAACCGATCGCCCAGGCCACGGCCCGCGTGCGCGCCCTCGACCAGACCGGGGACGTCGGCCACGACGAACCGCTCGTCGTCCATCCCGGCCACGCCCAGGTTCGGGGTGAGCGTCGTGAACGGATAGGCGGCGATCTTCGGCCTCGCCGCCGTCAGCCGCGAGAGCAGGGTCGACTTCCCGGCGTTCGGGAGCCCCACGAGGCCCACGTCGGCGACGGTGCGGAGCTGGACGGACAGTCGCCGCTCCTCGCCGTGCTCGCCCGCCTCGGCGGCCCTCGGCACACGGTTACGCGGTCCGGCGAGCGCCGCGTTCCCTCGGCCGCCCCGGCCGCCCCGAGCCACGATCGCCCGTGCGCCGGCCCCGACCAGATCGGCGAGGAGCCCCTCTTCGTCTTCGATCCGGGTACCGTCCGGCACCGGCACGACCAGATCCGCGCCATCGGCCCCCGCGCGGTTCCGGCGGCCGCCGGGTCGGCCGTTCGGCGCCCGCTGATGCGGGTGATCGGAAAGGATGGCGAGGTCGCGGATGCCGGGATCGACCTCGAACACGACGTCGCCGCCGCGACCGCCGTCGCCGCCGTCCGGTCCGCCCCGCGGTGTGTAGGGCTCGCGCAGGATCGAGTTCGCGCCGTCGCCCCCGCGACCCCCACGCACGAACACGGTCACCTCGTCCACGAACCCCATGCGCCGATGCTCCCAGAACCACGACCGGCCTTCGCGCGCGTCGTGCGAGATGATGAACGCATGCTGCGGAACGTGCGCGTCTGGGCGGTGGAGCTGTCGGAAGGCGTCGCGACGAGCGAGCGCGAGGGGCGCCTGTGGAGGGACGCCGAGGAGCTGCGCTTCGAGCCTGCCAGCGAGGGCCAGGCGGTCGTGTCGATCCCCTTCCGCGAGGTCAGGAAGGTCCGCCGCCTGCGCGGCTCCCCCGTGCTCATGGTGGTCCGCCGGCGGGGCGACCGCGAGATCCGCACCGCGTTCTACTTCGTGCAGCCGCCGCCACTCACCGCATTCACCGAGACGCAGACCGACGTGCGCTCGATCATGCCGTTCCGGAATCCGAGGCGGAAGGCCAGGCGGGAGAACGTCGGATACCTCGGCCTCATGAACCGCGAGAAGAAGGCCGAGCTGATCGAGTGGGAGCGCGAGGTCCGCGCGGCAGTCGCGGCGGCGGTGGGCGGCTAGGCGGGGCGGACGGTCGCGAACCGACGGCCCCGGGACTCGCGGAAATCGACGCGACCGTCGACGAGGGCAAACAGCGTGTCGTCGCTGCCCTTGCCGACGCCCTCGCCGGGATGGATCCGGGTGCCCCGCTGGCGCACGATGATCGAGCCGGCAGTCACCTGCTGACCGCCGAACGCCTTCACGCCGAGCCGCTTCGACTCGGAGTCTCGACCGTTGCGGGAGGACCCGCCGCCCTTCTTGTGCGCCATGACGCGTTCGAGGGTACCAGACGCCCTCCGACCTGCGGCTACTCCTCGGCCGGGGCCTCCGCGGTGGCCTCCTCGCCCCCCTCCGACGCCTCGGCGTCGGGCTCGGCGGGCACCTCGGCCTTCTTCGGGGCGGCCCGCCTGGTCGGCTGGCCCAGGCTCACATCTTCGATCTCGACGAGCGTGAGGAGCTGGCGGTGGCCGGAGCGGCGCGCGTACCCGCTCTTGTTCTTGTACTTGAAGACCTTGACCTTGTCGCCCTTGTGCTCGCCGAGGAGCTTCGCCGTGACGACCGCCCGCTCCGCCTCCTTGCCGACGTGCGTGTGACCGTCGTCGTCCACGACGAGCAGGGGATGGAAGGTCACCGTGTCCTCGACGCCGTGCAGGTACTCGATCTCGATGACGTCGCCGGGCTGGACCTTGTGCTGCTTGCCGCCCGTCTTGATGACCGCGTACATCGTCGGTTTCCCCCTTCTCGGCGCCGCCGTGGGCCGCGCCGTCAGTCCACGTCGTAGGTGAGCAGGACGCCCCGGCCCTCGCAGGTCGGACACGACTCGGAGAACGATTCCAAGAGTCCACCAGACACGCGCTTGCGCGTCACCTCGAGGAGCCCGAGCGGGCTGATGTCGAAGACCTGGCTCCTCGACTTGTCCTGCGCGAGGGCCTCGCGAAGCGTCTCGATGACCTTCTTCTTGTTCTGCTCGAGCAGCATGTCGATCATGTCGATCACGATCATCCCGCCGATGTCGCGCAGGCGCAGCTGCCGGGCGACCTCGCGCGCTGCCTCGAGGTTGGTGTTCACCACCGTCTCCTCGAGGTTCGTCTTGCCCACGGACTTGCCCGTGTTCACGTCGATGACCGTGAGGGCCTCGGTCCGGTCGATCACGATGTAGCCGCCGGACGGGAGCCACACCTTGCGGTCCAGACCCTTGTGGATCTGCTCGACGACGTGGAACTCCTCGAATGCCGGCAGCTTCCCCTCGTGCAGACGGACCTTCGAGACCACCTCGGGATCCGCCTGCCCCAGGTAGTCGGTGACGATCTGGTACACACGCGGCGAGTCGGTGACGAGCTCTCGGTACTCCTCGTCGGTGAACAGGTCGCGCACGACGCGCACGGTGAGCTCGGGCTCCTCGTACAGGATCGCCGGGGCCTTCGCCTTCTTCGCGCGCTTCTCGATGGCCGCCCACTCGTCGAGCAGCCGCTGGAGGTCGGTGGCGAGGGCCGTCTCGGGGGCGCCCTCGGCGGCCGTCCGAACGATGAGCCCGTGAGGGTCCGGCTTGATCTTCTTGTAGATCGCCTTCAGGCGCTTGCGCTCGTCCTCCGGCAGCCGCCGGCTGATGCCCGTGACGTTCGAGTTCGGGACGAGCACCAGGTACCGGCCGGGCATCGAGATCTGCGCGGTGAGGCGCGCGCCCTTGCCGCCGATCGGATCCTTCGTGACCTGGACGAGCACGGACTGACCGCTCCTCAGCACCTTCTCGATCCGCGGTGGCGAGCCCTCGAGGTCCTCGGGCGAGTAGTTCACCTCGCCGGCGTACAGGACCGCGTTCCGCCCTCGGCCGACGTCGATGAACGCCGCCTCCATCCCCGGGAGCACGTTCTGGACCCGACCGAGATACACGTTGCCGACCATCGACCGTGCGCCGATCCGCGTCACGTAGTGCTGCACGAGATCCCGGCCCTCGAGCACCGCGATCTGGTCGCGCTCGCCGTGCTCGGTGATCACCATGAGCTTGTCCGTGATCCGCGGGACGACCGGCAGGGGCTCGCGACGCCGGCGCGAGCCGGTCCGCGTCTGCCGGGATTGCCGCGCCCGCCGCAGGCGGGTCGAGATCTGGGCCTCCTCCTTCGCCGGGGGCGAGGCCGCGCGCCTGGCGGTCGGGCGAGCCGCCGGGCGGCTCGTGTCCCCCGCGCCCTCCTCCGCCTGCGATCCGGTGGGCTTCTTCTTGCCGCGCCCGCGCCCGCCCCGACGGCGGCGCCTCCTCGGGGCGGGGGCGGCCTCCGCGTCGGTCGATCCGGTCTCCGCGGACGCCTCCGGGGTCGCGTCCTCCGGCTCCGCTGGCTCCACCGCCGTGCGGGTCCGAATCTTCGTCGGGGCCCCACCGTCGGCGCGGGCCGGCTCCGGCTTCTTCGCGGCCGGCTTCCGCGGCCTCGTCGCTCGCGGTTTCGGCGGGGTGGTCCCTTCGCCGCCGCCCTCCGGCTCCGGCGTCTCCTCGGGGGTGGCCGGCTGCTCGGTCGCGGCCTGCGCAGGCTTCTTCCCCCGCCCCCGCCCTCCGCGGCGGCGGCGCTTGCGGGGGGCCGCGGACGTCGATGTCTCTTCCTCCGGGGACTCCCCCGACGGCGACGCTGGGGTACGCGTGCCCTCGGGCTCCGCCGAGGCGCGCTGCGCCCGCTCGACCGTGCCCTGCGCCTGGTCCGAGTCGGCGGTCGCGGCCTTCGTGGTGCGCCCGCTCCCCCGGCCGCCGCGCCCTCGACCGCCCCGGCTCCGTCGCCGGGGCTTGGGCGACGTGGACGTGGCCGGCTCCGCTGTCCGACCTCCCTCGGCCGTGGAGGGGGCATCGACGGCGTCGGCGGACGTGTCGATCGCCCGAGTGGGTTCCTGGGTCATGCTCGAAGCTCCCTTCGCCTCGTCGGCGTTGGCCGCGGGCGGAGCCGGAACGGAAGGGGTCGCGCCGCTGGCGCGCACGCTGGATGCCGAACGTCCGAAGGAGGATCGATCGGCTCCGGTGTGTGCGGAGAGGCCACCGACGTCGGAACGCCGGCTGCCCCCTCCGGCGCATCCTCGCGCACGTGAAGGTCCCGTCCCGGCGCCGACCACCCGGCCGCGGCCGCTCCGGGACCCGCCCGGGGGCCGACGGGGCCGTGGCCGCGCCGTTCCTCGTACCCCGCCGAGCCGTCTGCGCCCCGGATGGGCGCGCGCTCGGCGGGCAAACTTGAGGACAGCCTAGCAGGCGTCGCGGACCCGGCGTCCGAGGCCTCGATCCGAGCCGCGGCGAGGGGGCTAGCCTCGAGGGACTAGGCGGGCATCGCCGAGCCGGCGTCCGCAGAACCCGCTGGCTGTCGGATAGCCGACCGGTCGCCGTCGAGGGACACTTCCGGCATGGAACGGGCGCTCCTCCCCCGCCCAGTCACGGACGGGGGAGTCCGTATGGGTTCCGGGCGCGTGCGCGTCATGGTCGTTGACGACAACGCGGGGTTCCGAGAGTCCCTGCTCTCACTCCTAGATGCCGGCGGCCTCGACGTCGTCGGCGAGGCGGCCTCCGGCTTCGCGGCGCTCGACATGGTCGAGGGGCTGAACCCGGACGTCGTGCTGATGGATGTCCGGATGCCCGGGATCGACGGGATCGAGACGACCCGGCGGCTGAAGGCTCGCTATCCCGCGCTCGGCATCGTCGCCCTGTCCGGGCACGAGGACCAGGAGATCGTGACGGAGATGCTCGTCGCCGGCGCGAGCGGCTACGTCCTGAAGGACTCGGACGGCGACGAGATCCTGAACGCGGTCTTCCTCGCCGCCGGGGGCGGCGGGGTCCTGTCCCCCGGCGTGACCCCTCGCGTCATCGAGGAGCTCACCGAGGCGCTCGAACGCGAGCGCCGCCGCAGCCGCGAGCTCGAGGAGGCTCAGGCGGCGCTCGTCGAGCGCGCCGCGCGGCGTCACGAGCTGGTCGCGCGCCTGTCGCACGAACTCCGCACGCCGGTCACGGTGATCCTCGGCATGGCGCAGACACTCGCGAAGGCACCCGATGAGCCCGAGCGCGACGAGCTCCTCGAACGACTTGTCTCGCGCGGACGCGACCTCGCCAGGCTCGTCGAGCGGTTCGAGCTCACCGTCGACGCCGGGCTCACCGAGCACGTGGACATCGTGCGGGTTGCCGGCGAGCTGGCCTCGGCCAGTCCGAGGATCCGCGTGCAGACCGAGGGTGCGATCCCCGACGTGCCCCTGAACGCGGGGGCGGCTCGCCGGATCCTCGAGGAGCTCCTCGACAACGCGATCCGTTTCTCGCCGCCCGAGACGCCGGTCCAGGTCCGGATCGAGCTCGGGGGCACGGCGCTCGAGGTCCGGGTGGTCGACCGGGGCCAGGGCATCGAGGCGGGCGACCGCGAACGGATCTTCGGGCCGCTCGAGCAGCTCGAGGAGCTCAACATCCGCGTCCATCAGGGGGCCGGGATGGGGCTCGCGCTCGCGAGGACCGCGGCCCGCGCGATGGGCGGCGACGTGACGCTGGAGTCCTCGGAGCCGGGGGGCTCCACGTTCCTGTGGACGATCGCCCTCAGCGAGTGACCGGCGCTACGTGAACCGCCGCATGTGGATGTTCTGCAGCAGTCCTACCGCGATCGCGTTCGTGAGCAGCGAGCTGCCCCCGTAGGACACGAACGGTAGCGTGATGCCCGTGATCGGCATGATCCCGATCGTCATGCCGACGTTCACGAAGATCTGGATCGCGAACATCGCGGCGACGCCGGCCGCCACGTAGGTCCCGAACGGGTCCTTCGATAACAGCGCGATCCGGAACGCCCGCCACAGGAGCACGGCGAACGCCAGCAGCATACCGACGGCACCGACGAACCCGAACTCCTCGCCGACGACCGTGAAGATGAAGTCGGTGTGTTGCTCGGGCACGAAGTCGAGGTTGGTCTGCGAGCCCTCGAGGTACCCCGTGCCGGTGAGACCGCCGGAGCCGATCGCGATCTCGGCCTGCTGACGGTTCCAGCCCGTTCGCTGCGGGTCGTTCTGTGGGTCGAGGAAACCGGTGATCCGCGCGATCTGGTACTCGCGCACGAGCCCGAGCTGCAGCGCCCCGAAGATCAGCACGAGCGCGGTCAGGGCGAGGATGCCAAGGTGGCGGCCCCGCGCCCCGGCGACGACGAGGATCCCGACGAGGATGGCCACGAGCACGATCGAGGTCCCGAGGTCCGGCTGCAGGAACACGAGTAGCGCCGGAAGCGCGGCGATCGCGGTGGCCGCGTACACGTGCTGCAGCGAGAGCTCGGCCGTCGAGCGCCGGAGCTCGGCCAGGTAGGTCGCCAGCATGATGATGAGGGCGATCTTCGTGAGCTCTGAGGGCGTCAGCTGGAAGCCGAAGACCTCGAACCAGCGCTGCGAGCCCTTCACCGCCGTACCGAGGGGCGTGCGGACCAGCAGGAGCAGCAGGATCGACGCGCCGTAGATCATCCCCGCGTAGATCCGGAGGAACCGGTAGTCGAAGCTGGCCATCAGCATCACGATGACCACGCCGAGCGCAGCGAACGTCGCCTGGCGCTTCAGGTACGTGCCGGGATCCAGGGCGACGGCCGACAGGGACTGGTGGGTCGCCGAGTACACCATGAACAGACCGCTCACGATCAGCGCGAGCATCGCGAGCAGCAGCGCCGGGTCGATGTGGCGGATCGGACGTCGTTCCGCCGGGAACACCTTGCCCGCGACGAGATCCATCAGTCCGTCGCCTCCGCGCCGACGGCCTGGGTCTGCTGGAGCCCGTAGATCCCCTCGATGATGTTCCGCGCGATCGGCGCGGCCGTCGTCGAGCCATGACCGCCCTGCTCGACGAGCACGACGACCACGTGCCGCTCGCCGTTCGCCTCGGTCATCGCCGCGAACCAGGAGTTGTCCTGCCGGTTGTCGACCTGGGCCGTTCCGGTCTTGCCCGCGACCCACACCCGTCCGAACGGGAACCCGGCGAAGGCTCCGCTGGCGGTGCCGGTCCGCACGGTGTCGACGAGGGCCTCACGGACGTAGCGGATGCTCTGCTGGCTGAACGGCCACCGATGACGACAGCTGGGCTTCGTCGAGCGCACGACGGTGCCGTCGGGCTCGAGCACGCGGTCGAGGAGATGGGGGACGCACGCGTGCCCGTCGTTCTCCAGTGCCGCGTACGCGGCCGCGAGCTGCAGGGGCGTCACGAGCGTGTCCCCCTGCCCGATCGTCATCAGCACGAAGTCGCCCGGCACCCACCGGCCTTCCGGGAAGAGCTTCGGGAACTCCTCGTGGATGCCGGCCTTCCACACGGCGTCCGGGACGCGGCCCCCCTTCTCGAAGGGCAGGTCGACGTTCGTCACCTCGCCGAAGCCGATCGCGCGCAGGTCCTTCTGGAGCGGCTCCTTCGGTGCTTCGTCGTCGTTCCCCTCGATCCCGTCGAGGCTCGGCGGGGGGTAGTACAGGCGCCAGTACTCGTACCCCATCGGGTAGAAGATCGTGTCGCAGGACTGGGATAGGGCCCGCGCCAGGTTCATGAACCCGAGGTTCGCGGTCGTCCAGTTGTCGAACACGTATTGGATCGCCTCGGGATCGTCCTCGTTGAACGGGACGGTCCAGCTGGGCGGACAGCCGTAGTAACGGCTCGTGCTCACGATCGTCTGGTTCGGTGCACCGTCCTCGGGGCGTCGCGACAGCGCCGACAGGGCGATGAACGGCTTGTACGTGGATCCCGGCGCGTACTGGGACTGGATCGTGCGGTTGATCAGGGGATAGCCCGTGTTCGCCGTGTTGAAGCGCCGATCGTATTCGTGGTTGCTCATCGGACGCGTGAACAGGCCCGGCTGGAAGGTCGGCGACGAGGCCATCGCCTCGATCGCGCCGGTTTCCGGATCGATCACGACGACGGCACCGGCGTTCGCGCGGAGGTTCGACCCCGTGTATGAGTCGAAGACGCTCCGAGCGGCGAGCATCCCGTTCTCGAGGCTGTCTTCGGCGAGCCGCTGGATCCGCAGGTCCAGGGTCAGCTCGACGTCCTCGCCGGGGACCGGATCGAGTTGGCCGATCTCCCCCAGGTTGCGGCCGGCCGAGTTCACCCGGTACTTGATGACGCCGTCCGTCCCGACCAGTTCGGACTCATCCACGGCCTCGATGCCCGAGACGCCGACTTCGTCGCCCGGCTCGTAGGCGGCGAAGGCAGGGTCCTGCAGCTTGGCCTTCGAGATCTGCCCCAGGTACCCGAGCACGTGCGCGGCGAGCAAGTGCTCCGGATACGTGCGGACGGGCAGCTCCACGACGTCGACCCCGGGGAACTCCCTCGCGTGCTCCTTCATGTACAGGACGACCGGCCTCGGCACGTCGATCGCGATCGGGATGGCGCTGAACGCGTAGTAGCGCGTATCGTCCAGGCGCGCGCCGAGCTCCGCCGCGGGGACGTCGAGCAGCTGCGAGAGCCGGAACAGGATCTCCTCTTTGTGGTCGCCCGCCTCCTCGCGGTTCATCGTGATGACCAGGCTGGCGCGGCTGTCGACGAGCACGTTGCCGTGGGTGTCGAGGATGCGTCCCCGGCGAGCGGGCACGTCGACCAACCGGACGGCGTTGTTCACGGCCTCCCGCTGGTACTCCTCGGCCGCGAGGACCTGGAGGAACCACAGCCGAGTCGTGAGCGCCGCGAACATGATCGCGACGAGCCCGGCGAGGACCTTCACCCGGCTGCCGGCGCGCAGATCCGTCATGGGCGCCTCACCACCGGATCACCTTCGACGTGCGAGAACCCTCGATCACGCGGCGCAGGATCGGGAACACGAGCGGCGTGAGGATGGCGTTGTACAGGGCCGAGAGCGCCGCGACCCGGACCAGGTAGGGCGCGGACACGTCGAGCTGTCCAAGCAGGAACGAGACCACGCCGTTGAACAGCACGCCGGCGAACGTGCCGCCGGCGACGAGGAACACCGGGAACACCGGCGACGGGCTCACGACGTACTGCCGGAGCATCCCCACGGCGTAGCCGAGCAGCGTCAGCGTGAGCGCGGTGATCCCCTTCGGCTGGTCGAGGAGGAAGTCCTCGGCCATCCCTCCGGCGAACCCCGCGATCGCACCCGGCGACGGGCCGTCGAGGAACGCGAAGGCGATCGTCACGAGGTACAGGAGCTCCGGCTTGGCCCCGAGGAGCAAGACGTCGGCGAACACCGTGGTCTGGAGGAGCAGGGCCGACAGGATGACCGCGACGAGCAGCAGCGTGCGACGCACGGGGCCTCAGGCTACCCGGGTCCATCGGACAGCACCACCAGCACGGCCTCGAGCGACGAGAAGTCGACCGCCGGCCGGATCGTGATGAACTTCTCCAGCTCGGCCTCGGCCGGGAGCACGCGCGAGACCGAGCCGATCAGGATGCCGGGCGGGAACAGACCCTCGGTCACCCCCTGGATCTTGTAACCGGCCGTCACGACCTGTTCGCCGGGCATGACCTCGGTCTCGGTGGAGACGAGCGACATCCGCAGCTCGCCCTCCCCCTCCCCGCTGACGAGACCCCTCGACCGGGAAACATCCAGGCGACCGGACACGAACGAGTCGGGGTCGATGATCAGCTGGACCACGGCCGACTCCGGCGAGACGCGCGCCACCCGCCCGACGAGCCCGGCCGCGGCGACGACCGGCATGTCGACCGCGATGCCGTCGCCCGAGCCCTTGTCGATCGTGATCGTCCACTCCAGGTTCGACGGTCCGCTCCCGATCACGAGGGCGCCGGTGGTCGGCACCTCCCCGAGCCCCTCGCGCAGGCCGAGCAGGCGCTCGAGCTCCGCGAGCCGCTCCGCGTCGTTCGTCCTGGTCGCCATCTGGGACTCGAGCTCGGCGACCTTGATCCGGAGCTCGCGGTTGTCGTTGCGGATCGACGGGAGCCGCACGAGCGTGGAGAAGAAGTTGCCGACGGGCTTCGTGACCTTCGAGACGGCCTCCTGGAGGGGGCTGATCACGGTGAGCGCGGCGTCGCCCAGCGTGGCGAGCGGACCCGAATCGCCCTGCCGGTAGTCGACCGTGATCGTCACCAGCGAGATCGAGACGAGCGTGACCACGAGCAGCCGGGCGCTCCGGGCCCTGGACGGGAGGGCCACGGCGCTACCTTCGGGACGGGCTCACCAGGACCCGCTGGAGGATCTCGAACTCCTCGAGGCATTTCCCGGACCCGATCGCCACCGAGGACAACGGGTTCTCGGCGATGTGGATGGGCATGCCGGTCTCGTGCCGAAGGCGCTTGTCGAGACCTCTCAGCAACGCGCCGCCGCCGGTGAGGACGACGCCCTTGTGCATGATGTCCCCGGCGAGTTCGGGCGGCGTGCGGTCGAGGGTCGCCTTGATCGAGTCGATGATCGCCGTGACCGGCTCCTCGATCGCCTGGCGGATCTCGCCGTCGGTGATCTGGATCGTCTTCGGGAGCCCCGAGACGAGGTCGCGGCCGGGGATCTCGGCGATCAGCTCCTCCTGCATCGGGTAGACGGACGCGATCGCGAGCTTGATCGCCTCCGCGGTGCGTTCGCCGAGCAGGAGCGAGTACTCCTTCTTCACGTGATTGATGATCGCCTCGTCGAGCTCGTCTCCGCCGATCCGCAGCGACGTCGAGGTCACGATCCCGCCGAGCGAGATGACGGCGACCTCGGTCGTGCCGCCCCCGATGTCGACGATCATGTTGCCGGCCGGTTCGTGGATCGGCAGTCCGGCGCCGATCGCGGCGGCCATCGGCTCCTCGATGATGTACGCGCGGCGGGCGCCTGCCGCGATCGTGGCCTCTTCGACCGCGCGCTGCTCGACGCCGGTGATGCCGCTCGGCACGCAGACAACGACGCGCGGCTTCGCGAGGATCCGTCGCTTGTGCACCCGCTGGATGAAGTAGCGGAGCATCTTCTCGGTCACGTCGAAGTCGGCGATGACGCCGTCCTTCAGCGGCCGGACCGCCTGGATGTGCGACGGCGTGCGGCCGATCATCCGCTTGGCCTCGTTGCCCACCGCGAGGATCGCACCGCTCAGCGTGTTGATCGCCACCACCGATGGCTCGTTCAGCACGATGCCGTGCCGCCGAACGTAGACGAGCGTGTTCGCGGTCCCGAGGTCGACCGCCATATCCTGACCCAGGAACCCGAAGACCCCCTCGCCGTTCGCGCCGCGACCAGCGGGGGATGTGGGAAGTCCGCGACGAACCCTCTCGGCCATTGATCCGGGAGCATTTCTACAGGGTCCCGATAGGCGTGGCAACCCTCGACTGCGCCTTGATGCAACCCTCAAGTCTCGATACGCGGAGCGATACCGCAGCCTCGACATGACCGTCCGGTCGCGCGTTCCCGAGGCCGAGATCCGTGGGCTCGACCCGTCGCTGAGGTAGCGTGTCGTCAGCCCGTGCGTGGAGGAGGATGAACGTGGGGATCGCGGTGGTGTTCCCTGGCCAGGGCTCACAGTTCACCCGCATGGCCGACCCGTGGCTCGAGCACGCGGTCGGGCGCTCCACCCTCGAGGAGGCCTCGACGGCGATCCGGCGGGACGTGGTCGAGGGTTGTCGCGACGAGGGCGCGCTCACGACGACGGAGTTCGTGCAACCGGCCCTCCTCGCCTGCGGGATCGCGGCGTTCCGGGTCCTCGAGGCCGACGGCGTGTCGTTCGTCGGCGCGGCGGGTCATTCGCTCGGCGAGTTCGCCGCGCTCGTCGCCGTCGGGGCGCTGGACCTCGGCTCGGCCCTTGAGATCGTCCGCGTCCGGGGTCGCGCGATGCAGGAGGCGGGCGAGGCCCGCCCCGGCACGATGAGCGCGCTCCTCGGCGTCGGCCCCGAGCAGGCGGCGGCGATCTGCGACGCCGCACGCGGGGACGACGTCCTGCTCGTCGCGAACGAGAACTCGCCGCAGCAGGTCGTGATCTCGGGCTCGATCGCCGCCATCGAGCGCGCCGAGGCGGCGGCGGCCGAGCGCCGCATCCGCGCCGTCCGCCTCAAGGTGGCCGGCGCCTTCCACTCCCCGCTCATGGAGCCCGCGGTCCCGCCGCTCGTCCAGGCGATCGGCCGTGCCCAGATCCGAGCGCCGCGGATCCCGGTCGCCTCGAACGTGACGGGCGAGCTCGTCACCGACCCCGAGGAGCTCCGTCGGCTGCTCGAACGGCACGTCGTGTCGCCCGTGCGGTGGGAGCGGTGCGCCCAGGCACTGGCCGCGGCCGGGGCGGACACCTTCGTCGAGGCCGGCCCCGGCGACGTGCTCACGAGGCTCGCGAAGCGGATCGCGCCCGGCGCCCGCGCCGTCGCCGTCGGGTCGCCGGCCGACGCGGCCGCGTTCGCGGCTGACAGCTGACGTCGCGGCCCCGGCGCCCCGGCCGCTACGAGCCGGTCGGGGCCCACCGGGCATGGCACGCCCGCGGGCGCTATCCTCAAGCGTTCCATCGCCGGACGCGAGGAGGGTCCACGTTGACGACGCAGCGCCATGCGACGATCGCCGGGGTCGGCTCTCGGCTGCCCGACCGCGTGGTCCCGAACACCGAGTTCGAGCAGCTCGTCGACACGAGCGATGAGTGGATCCGGGATCGGACGGGGATCACCGCCCGTCGTTTCGCGGCCGAGGGCGAAGCGACCTCGGACCTGGCGGTCGAGGCCGTCCGCCGCGCGCTCGAGGAGGCGGACATCGCACCCGAGCAGGTGGACCTGATCGTGTGCGCGACGCTCACGCCGGACACCCCCATCCCTGCGGCGGCCGTGTGGGTCCAGCGCAAGCTCGGGATCCAGGCCCCCGCCTTCGATCTGAACGCCGCCTGTGCCGGCTTCTCCTACGGGCTGTCGACGGCGACCGCGTTCATCGAGTCAGGCACCGCCGAGACGGTCGTCGTGATCGGCGCCGAGGTCCTGTCGCGCGTCATGAACTTCACCGACCGCACGACGTGCGTGCTGTTCGGCGACGGCGCGGGTGCGGTCGTGCTCCGTCCCTCGGACGAGCCGGGCGTGATCGGGTCCGTGCTCGGTGCCGACGGGACGGCGGCCGAGATCCTGCTCATCCCCGGCGGCGGCTCCGCCCGGCCCCCGTCGGCCGAGACCGTGGCCTCGGATGAGCACACGATCCACATGCCCTCGGGACGCGAGGTCTTCAAGCGTGCCGTCGTCGAGATGTCGGGCGCCTGCCGTCAGCTGCTCGAGAAGTCGGGGCTCACGCCCGACGACGTGAACGTGCTCATCCCCCACCAGGCGAACGCCCGGATCATGGTCGCGGTGGCCGAGCGCCTGGGCATCGGCCCCGAGCGCTCGGTGATCGACGTGGCCGAGGTCGGGAACACCTCGGCCGCCTCGATCCCGATCGCGCTCGACCGCGCTTGGCGGGCCGGACGGATCCACGGCGGTGACCTGGTCCTGCTCACCTCCTTCGGCGCCGGGCTCGCGTGGGGCGCCAACCTGATCCGATGGAACCCTCCGGCGTCATGAAGATCGCCGTCGTCACCGGCGGCTCTCGCGGGATCGGACGGGCCTCCGCCGAGGCGCTCGCGGCCGGCGGGTGGCGCGTCGCGATCGGCTACCGCTCGAACGAGAGCGACGCGAAAGAGGTCCTCGCCGCGATCGAGAGCGAGGGCGGATCCGGGACGATCGTCCGGCTCGACACCCTCGACCCGGCCTCCGTGAAACAGGCGTTCGAGGAGGTCGCCGGCTCGCTCGGGCCGGTGACCGGCCTGGTGAACAACGCGGGGTTCAGCCAGGACGGGCTCCTGCTGAAGTACGGGGCGGAGACCTTCGACCGCACGATGGACACGAACGTCCGGGGAGCGTTCCTCGCCAGCCAGGCCGCGATCCGCACGATGCTGCGCGCCCGGTGGGGGCGGATCGTGAACATGTCCTCGGCCGTCGCGCTGCGGGCCAATGCGGGGCAGACGGCGTACGCGGCGTCGAAGACCGCCCTCGTCGGATTGACGAAGGCGCTCGCGCGAGAGATCGGCATGAAGGGCATCACCGTGAACGCGATCTGCCCCGGGCTCGTGGACACCGACATGACCTCGTACCTCACCGAGCAGGCGCGGGCGGTCTATCTGGACCAGACGCCGGTCGGCCGCACCGCGCACCTGGAGGAGGTCGCGGCCGTCGTGCGCTTCGTGATGTCCGAGGAAGCGTCGTACGTGAACGGTGCCGTCATCGCGGTCGACGGAGGACTCACGGCGTAGTCGCGCGAGGCGCCAGCCCCTAGCATGTGCCGAGCCAGGACGACGGAAGAACCAAGGAGGACCGATGGACAAGGCAGAGATCGAGGCGAGGGTGCGCAAGGTCCTTGCCGAGCAGCTCGCCGTCGACGAGGGGCAGGTGGTGCCCGACGCACGGTTCGCGGAGGACCTGAACGCCGACTCCCTCGACCTCGTCGAGGCCGTTCTCGCCCTCGAGGAGGAGTGGAACATCGAGATCCCCGAGGCCGAGATGGAGGGTGTGAAGACGGTGGGACAGGCGGTCTCCCTCGTCGAGCAGAAGCTGGGGCTCTCGGGGTAGCGTCGGCGTGTCTCGGAAGGTCCTCATCACGGGCATCGGTCCCGTCACGCCGATCGGCACCGGCGTGGAGGAGTTCTGGCGGGGGCTGACGTCCGGTCGCAACGGGATCCGCCGTATCACGCGGTTCGACCCATCCGACCTGCCGGTCCAGCTCGCGGCGGAGGTGCCGGATTTCGACGTGTCGAGGTGGCTCGACACGAAGGAAGCCCGGCGAACCGGACTCTCGACGAAGTACGCGATCGCGTCGGCGAAGCTCGCGTGGCAGGACGCCGGCGAACCAGAGGTGGTCGCCGAGCGTGGAGGCGTCGTCTTCGGGACCGGGATCGGCGCCGTCGAGACGCTCCTGGATCAGCAGGCCGTGATGGCGGAGCGCGGTCCGGGACGCGTGAGTCCATTCATGGTCCCGGGACTGATGGCGAACGCACCCGCCGGGCACATCGCGATGCTGTACGGCCTGATGGGACCGAACCTGTGCACCATCTCGGCCTGCGCATCGTCGAACCATGCCGTCGGTGAGGGCATGCGGCTCGTGCGCGACGGCTACCTCGACGTGTGCGTCGTCGGTGGGACCGAGGCCGCGACGCTCCCGCTCACGATCGCGGCGTTCTCACAGATGACAGCGCTCACGAAGGATCCAGACCCCGAGACCGCGAGCCGCCCGTTCGACGCCGAGCGCAACGGCTTCGTGATGTCCGAGGGCGCGTGCGCGCTGATCCTCGAGTCCGAGACACACGCCTCGGCGCGGGGCGCGCGCGTGTACGCGGAGGTCGCCGGCTACGGCGCGTCTGCCGACGCGTTCCACATCACCGCTCCCGACCCCAAGGGTTCGGGCGCCGCGCTGGCGATGCGCTGGGCCTTGCGGGACGCGGGCGAGGAGCCCTCGGCGGTCAGCTACGTGAACGCGCACGGCACCTCGACGCCGCTGAACGACGCCGCCGAGACCGTTGCGATCAAGGCCGCCCTCGGTGAGGACGTGGCGCGACGCGTGCCGATCTCGTCCACGAAGTCGATGACGGGGCACATGCTCGGCGCCGCCGGGGCGGTCGAGGCGGCCGCCTGCGCCCTGGCGATCCAGCGCGGCACCATCCCGCCGACGATCCACTACAGGACGCCGGACCCCGACTGCGACCTGGACTACACGCCGAACGAGGCACGGGACCTGGACGTGCGTCTGGCGCTCAGCAACTCCTTCGGCTTCGGCGGGCAGAACGCGACGGTCGCGTTCCGTCCCGTCTGACCCCGCACGGAGCCATGTTCAGGGACCGGCGGTGCGGTAGAACGAGGCCGCGTCGAACACCGCCCTGGTGGGATGCCCCTCGATCGGCGTGTCGAAGCGGATCCGGCTCGGCGAGGGCGGGGCGCCCACCACGAACGATCCCCCGGGCTGCGGCACGAGCGGCTGCGAGCCCTCGAGGTCCACGGCGTCGCCGAGCAGTTCGAGCCGGAGCGCCCCGCCGCGGACGAACACCTCGAACCCCGGCGCCCACGGGTTCCAGCTGCGGTACCGGCCCGCTAGCGCGTGCCACTCGGCCGGGACGGCCGGCGCGGCCGGCGCATCTGGCCCGCGCAGCCACCGCGGGCCCCAGGCGATCTCGACGGCGACCCGGTCCCGCCGCACGATGTCGAGCGGGTACCGGTCGCGATCCGGGTCGTCGACGGCGAACCGGCCCTCGGCGATCGGAAGCAGCGCCGCGCGACGGCCGTCGCCCTCCTCGAGGAACAGGCGGTCGCCCTCCGCCTGGATCCGGACCGGACCGAGCTGGTCGGTGAACAGGCCGGCGAAGGTGGACGCGTCGGGGACGGTGGCACGGTCGGCCGGCTCCGGGACCTCCGGGAGCGCGGCGCCGCGCGCCTCCTCGGTCAGGCACGCGAGCGCGAACCGCGCGAGGTCCAGCCGATCCCCGAACGCCGAGTTCATCAGCACCGTCACGCCGAACCCGGTCTCGGGGTCTACGAGCAGGTAGGCCGTGAAGCCGACCATCCCGCCCGAGTGACCGAGCAGCCGCGGTCCGCCCCCCTCCGGAAGCCACTTGAGCCCGTAGCCGAAGACCTGCCCGGGCGCGTCGGGGTCCTCGGCCACCGGGCGCGCCATGAGCTCGAAGCTCTCGTCGGACAGGACGCCCCTGCCTCGGTTCAACAGCAGACGCGCGTACGCCGCGAGCTCCTCGGCCGTCGCGCAGATGGTGCCGTCGGCGGTCGCGCTCTCGAACCAGGGAGAGGGCGCCCACCCGTGGCGTGGCTGCCAGGGACGGTCGTCGAACGGCGACGTGTACCCGACGGCCAGCCGCTCGCGCGACCCGTTCGTGATGACGACGTCGGCGTCGCCGATGCCGATCGGCTCCATCACGCGCTCGCGCACGACCTCCCACCACGGACGGCCGGCTACGGCCTGCAGCACGAGGCCGAGCGCCTTGTAGCCGACGTTCGAGTAGAGGAACCGCTCCCCCGGCGCCCAACCCGTGTGGGTCTCGCGCAGCGCCCAGACCTCGTGCGCCGCCTCGCCGGTCGAGTCCATCCCGCAGACGATGCCGGCGGTGTGCGACATGAGGTGGTGGACCGCGATCGGGCCGAACGCCGAGCGGACCTCGAACCACGGGAGGAAGTCGGTCACCGGCGCGCCGAGGTCCAGGCGACCCTCCTCATGGAGTTGGAGCAGCGCCATCACGGTGAACCCCTTGCTGATCGACCCGATCTGGAACCGGTGCTGCGGAGCGACGGGCGTCCCGGCGTCCACGTTCGCCACGCCGTCCTGGATCGCGCCGAGGGTCCGCTCGCGGTCGGTCAGCGCGAGCGCGAGCCCGGGGGTGTCGAGGCGCGCCCGATGCCGCTCGACGAACGACCGGACGCGCTCGATGCTGGCGTCGCCGCGCCCCATCGCCGCGCTACCCGAAGAACAGCTTGAGCTCGCGTTCGGCCGACTCCGGCGAGTCGCTGCCGTGCACGATGTTCTCGGTGATGATGAGACCGAGGTCGCCGCGGATCGTGCCGGCGGGGGCGGATGCCGGGTCGGTCGGCCCCATCATGGTCCGCCACACGTCGATCGCACCCTCGCCCTCCAGGCGCGCCACGACGACCGGGCCCGACGTGATGAACGCGACGAGCTCCCCGAAGAACGCTTTCTCCCGATGCTCGCCGTAGTGCTCTTCGGCGAGCGTGCGGTCGATCCTCATGAGCCGCATCTCGGCGATCCGCAGCCCCTTCGCCTCGACACGGCGGAGCACCTCGCCGACGAGTCCGCGGCGGACACCGTCCGGCTTCACGATGAGCAGGGTCGACTCGACGGCCATCGTTCAGGGTTCCTCCTGCGCGGAGCCGCGGCTCCGCACCTCGGGCGGCGCGCCCGCGACCAGCGCCCGGCGGGCGTCCGCGACAGTGTACAGAGAGCCCGTCACCAGGATGAGGTCCCCTTCTGCCGCATCCGCGCGAGCGGCGTCGAGCGCCTCGGGGGCGTTGGGGAACGCCCGCGCTGGCACGCCACGACGACCGAAGGCCTCCGCAACGTTGGACGGCGGCCTGGCCCGGATGCTCGACGTCGCACACGCGTAGACCCGGTCCGCGAGCGGCGCCAGCCGTTCCGCGACGCCCTCGAGGTCCTTGTTGGAGAACACGCCCGTCACCAGATGGAGCCGGTCCCACGAGAAGGTCTCGGGCAGGGCCGCGGCCAGGGCCTCGGCGGCGGCCGGGTTGTGGGCCCCGTCGAGCACGATCAGCGGGTGACGCCCCACCACCTCGAGCCGACCGGGCGCGGTCGCCGCGGCGAACGCGCGACGGGCGGCCTCGGCGTCCAGCGGACGCTCGAGCAGCGCCTCGAGCGCGACGATCGCGGCGGCCGCGCTGTGCGCCGCGTGCTCCCCATGGATCGGCAGCAGCAGATCCTCGTACGTGGCGCCGAGGCCGTGGACCGTGAGCGCCTGGCCGCCGACGGCCGGGACCCGGGACTCGAGCGCCCACTCGCGGTCCTCGAGGACCATCGACGCGATGAGCTCCTCGCATCGGTCCCGGATCACCGCGAGCGCCTCCGGCTCCTGCTCGCGCACGACCGCCACCTTCCCCCGCTTCACGATGCCCACCTTCTCGCGCGCGATGTCGGCGAGCGTCGGGCCGAGCTCCGCGACGTGGTCCATCGCGATCGGGCACAGGACGGCGACGTCCCCGGCGACGAGGTTCGTCGCGTCCCACTCGCCGCCCATCCCGACCTCGAACACACCGAGGCCGACCGGCTTGTCCGCGAACCAGAGGTACCCGAGCGCCGTGAGCGCCTCGAAATACGTCACCCGCCCCACTCGCTCGTCGACGATCTCCAGGTACGGCACGAGATGCTCGTATCCCTCGCCGAACTCCTCCTCCCGCATCCGCTCGCCGCAGACGACGAAGCGCTCGGTCACCGAGGTCAGGTGCGGCGAGGTGAACAGTCCGGTCGGGAGGCCGTGCTCGCAGGCTAGGGCCGCCGCCAGTCGAGCGGTCGTCGTCTTGCCGTTCGTGCCGGTGACGTGGATCGTCGGGTACGTGAGCTGCGGGTCGTCGAGCAGCTCGGCGAGCGCGCGGATCCGGTCGAGGTCCGGCTCGGGCATGTGCTCGGGCTGACGGTCGTTCAGCTCGGCGAGCGCGTCGGCGAAGCGCATCTCAGCCGAGCTCGGCGAGCTGCGCCTCGACGTCCCCGAGCCGCTTGCCGAGGCGCGCGGCCTTCTCGCGCTCGCCGTCGACGACCTCGGCCGGAGCCTTCGCGACGAACCCGTCGTTCGCCAGCTTCCCCCGCA
>DASTHN010000038.1:0-14474 GCA_035718185.1 Actinomycetota bacterium | reverse complement strand
CGGCCGGCCACACCGTGCCACCCCCGATCGGGGGGGCAGGTCCGAGGCGACCGTCGGCAGCTCTTCAGGGTGCTGGCTTCACGCCCCTAAGTGGGCTCTGACCGCTGATGGCTGGACCGGCTCGCGCCGCTCCGGTACCTGAACCGAACATACACCCGACCACGGGAAAATACAAGGGATGCCTTGAATCCTTCAACGCCGACGGCTCCGCCCCCCGCGGTTCGCTCGGATGCGCCGCAGGCGATCCGCGACGGCCTGAGGGGATACGCCGAGCTCTCGCGCGACGGCGGCCTGGCCCGCATCCTCGACCAGATCGGCCCATTCCGAGCGCGTTGCCTGCAGCTCGGCCTCCAGTCGGGCCATGCGGCCCTCGAGCGAGTGCAGGTGCCGTTTCTCGGGCGTCGTCAGGTCCCGTCGAGGTCGAGGCATACCCCTAGCCTAGCCTCGCGGGGTTCTGACAAGCATACCCTTGGTGGAACGCCCGAAGGGACGGACCGACAAGGGGAGATGTGGGGTGGAGCGACACCGCCTGGATGCCGTACCATAGAGATGCCCACACTGGTGGAGCCGCCCAAGACGGGGCGTGCGCGGACGATCGAGATCCGCGACCTGCCTTTCCGGTTCCCGGAGGTCGAAGGAGGCAGGCATGGCCCACTGGCCAAGGACCGTTCGAGGGAACCTGCTCATGCTCCTTCTCGTCGGCGCGTCGCTGTGGATCCTGGTCCAGGGTTTGATCGCGCTGTCGGGCGTAGGGGTTTGGATCCTCCTAGCCGTCTTGGCCGTCGTCGCATCGGCTTCGCTGGCCGTCTACGGCTGGCGTCGACGGGCGGAGACGGCGCTCGAGATCGCCACGATCGACGCACCATCGTTCGGGGACGTGCTCCGTCGCCGGAAGGCAAGCGAGGCTTCCCAGCTCTAGGCCCGGGTCTCGCCCTCGACGAACCTTCACCACCTCATGGAGGGAACACCGCTCGACTCGGTCGTCGGTGTCGATCGTGGGATCCCTGATCGGCATCGCCGCGCATTGCCACAACACCGATCGCCTGGTTGGATTCGGGTCGTTCGCCCAGAAGGAGACGCGCCCGTGCCGGACAGGAACTGCGATCTGGTTCACCAGCGATCTGCGCGTGCGGTCGTCACGCTTCAGGTCAAATCCACGAGGACCGGCAAGCCAGGACACCCGATGGTCCGCGTCGTGAGCGTTTGCGCGAAGCACGCGCGCGAGCTGCGCGAACTCGGCATCGACCTGGTCGAAGCCTAGGCCAGACCCACGAGAGGCCGCACCGGACCCGAACTCGGATCGACCGAGCCAGGGGTAGGGCTCACCGAACAGACGGTCAGGGAGGCCGACTGTCACGAGGGGGCATCATGTCTGAGCCCGCCACGTGAGGACTCGATTACCGTTCGGGCATGGAGATGACTCCCGACGAGGGGACACGGGTCTCCGCCGACCTCCATGGTCCGCAGATGGCCAAGCCCTTCTCGGCACGCGCCGTCGTACTTGTCGAAGGGATCAGCGACAAGCTCGCGATCGAGGCGTTAGCTGCGCGACGTGGTCGGAGCCTCGAGGCCGAGCGCGTCGCCATCGTGCCGATGGGGGGTTCGAAGAACATCGGGAGCTTCCTGGCGCGGTTCGGCCCTCAGGGCTCGGACGTCGGGCTGGCGGGCCTGTGCGACGTCGGGGAGGAAGGCGACTTCCGGCGCGGCCTCGAACGGGCTGGCCTCGGCTCCCATCTCACACGCGACGATATGGAGGCGCTCGGCTTCTACGTGTGCGTCGCGGACCTGGAGGACGAGCTGATCCGGTCCCTCGGCGCCGCCGCCGTGGAACGGGTCATCGAGGCCCAGGGGGAGCTCGGATCGTTCCGCACCTTCCAGAAGCAGCCTGCCTGGCAGGGACGGACCGATGAGGAGCAACTCCGACGCTTCCTCGGCACCCACGGCGGCCGCAAGATCCGATCCGCGCCCCTCCTCGTCGAGGCGCTGGATCTCGCCCACGTGCCTCGTCCGCTGGATCGCGTGCTCGCCCACGCCCTCAGATGACCCTACGGCCCCGGAGGGTTGGGGGTTGGACGATGCTCACGTCATCGCGGTCGGAGAAGCGCGGTCCAAACCCTCGAGCGGGTCACCGATGCACGGCTCGCACCCGACCGCCCGGATGTACCGACCATCGGCTCCCCCGAGTTCTTGTGGCGGTCGGATGGACGCTCGGCGCCATCTACGTCGCGACGGCCCTCAGCGTGGACAACGAGATCTCGAGGCTCTACGGCCGTCCGGCGTTGTTCCGAGGATCTGTCGGGTGGGGGTCCGCCGGGTGCGACCCGCGGTCCAGACGAGAGGCGACCACGTACCCGATCCCCCCTCCGACGAAGGCGCCGAGCAGTACACCCGCCGGGAGCAGGACCAACGCATCGAACCCCGCAGCGCAGTCCTTCATCTGGCAGTAGAGGCCGGCGCCCAGGCCTCCCAGGACGAGCCCACCGATAACGCCGAGACCGACCGCCACGCGGGGGAACCGACGTCGGGGCTCCTGCATCGCCCACCAGATGAGGACCCAGCCGATCGCAAGCAGGACCACGGCGGCCCCGGCCAGCGCTCGCTTCCAGCTCACGGTGAACGCGAACGGGACGACGCCCAGCGCCACGAGGCCGACCACGAGCAGGAGCGTGCGTCCCCTGACCACCGGGAGATCCTCGCTAGGGCGCCTTTCCGAGGCCGATCATGCGGCTACCTACGAGAACCTCTCCAGGGCCGAACGGCCCACCGCGAGGACGACCGTCCGTGCGTGGTCCATCCACCGCACGTAACCCATGTTGCGAACGCAGCCACGCGCGGCCAGGATGCGGCCATGCGAGGTGTCGCACGACCGGGCGGTGCCGACGCGGTGCCGACCCCGCCGTTGTGGGTGACGAGCGCGGGGACGATGGACGCGATCGCGGCGGTCGACCCCGAGATCGCAGCAGCGGCGTTCGTCTCCGATCACGCGATCGCGCTCGGCGGCCGGCCCGGTGCCATCGTGGGTGCGTCGTGGGCGAGTTGCGCCCGGTTCGAGGCGGACGCGGACGTCGGGGCGATCGGTGCAGACGTCCGGGTTGCGATGTACGACCCGGAGCGCTGGCGGCACACGCCCGCCGAGGAGCAGCGCGATCCGCTCGCCGCGATGGCACGGTTCGGCGACGTCGCCCGGCGGCACGGATACGTGTGCATGATCACCCCGCATCCGGGCCTCCTGTCGATCCCCGGGAGCACGCTCGGCTCGAGACGCCCACGAGACCGAGGAGGCGGCGTACGAGCGCTCGGGTATCAGCGAGGCCGCCGCGAGGGCAGCCGACATCGTCGAGACGCAGGCGCAGCGCCTCCAGGACCGCCCTGACGCCTATCGCAGGTTCATGTCCGCCACCGCGGCTCGCGCTCGGGACGCCAACCCTTCCGTTCTCGTCCTGTCGGGACTGTCCACCTCACCGGGCTTCCCGGCCACGCCGGAGATGCTGTTCGACGCGTGGGGAAGCGTCGCGGACGTCGTCGACGGGCACTACATCTCGCTCGCGAAGGGGCGCTACCCGGAGGTGATGGCCGCGTTCCTCCGGTCGGTGCTCGGGTCTGGCGGAATCACACACTTGTAATCCCCCCCTGCGACCGATTACCCTGAGCGCATGAGGTATTACCGGATCGCCGATGACGGGCTCGGCCCCTACGTTGCCGTCGAACTGACCGAGAGCCAGGAGCTGGAGGCTTTCGCCAGCGACTGGGAGGTCCTTCGGGCCGACGTGGCCGCCGCGCGTTACCCCGAAGCGGTGCTCGCCTGGCAGCGCGCCGACGATCGGGTCGCTCGAGCATCGCAGGTTGTGGTCGAGGCCGAGTGGACGGCACACGAGGCCTGGACGGCACTCCGCGAGAGCGGCTAGCCCTGGCAGGGGACCCCTTGCCCTTTGGGTCCCCACGGCTTGGGCCCTCCGACCCACCTCTCTGACCCCCTGGGGCGGTGAGATAGATGCGCTCCCGGGACGTCGGAGGGATGTCATGCCCGTTGCAGACCAGGGCTTCAGCTGGCAGGAGGCCATCGCCGCGTTCGCGATCATCTCGGTGGCCGCGTTCCTGGTCACCTGGGTGCTCACGGACGTGTTGCGGATCGCGCGAGCTCCCTACATCCCGATCCTGCTCCTGGTCGCCCTGGGGCTCGGTGCCGGGTACCTCGCCTGGTCGGGGACGTCGGCGAGCGAGCTGTTCTCGTCCAACGTCGGGTGGGGGTTGGCCGCCGGGCTGATCGCTGCGGCCATCGCGATCCCCCTGGTCCGCAGGCTCCCCGAGCACCCGCACGCGACCGGCGCTCGGCTGGTCGGGCTGATGCTGTGGGAGGGGCTCGTCTACGGGATCGCGGAGGCGGTCCTGCTCGCCACGCTGCCGGTCCTCGCCGTCTGGCAGGCCTGCGCCGATCTGGGGTGGACCGACGGGGGAGCGGCCAAGATCGGGTCGGGGGTCCTCGCGATCATGGGGGCGCTGTTCGTCATCCTCGTTCACCACCTCGGCTACGCGGAGTTCCGGACCGAGGCGGGGAGGCCGGGGCTGTTCGGTGCCCTGGCCGTCTGTGGACTCCAGGCGATCGCGTTCCTCGCGGCCGGCAGCGTCCTGGCGCCGGTCGTGGCCCATATCGTCCTCCACGGTCAGCTGTTGCTCCGGGGTGACGAGCTCCCACCCGCGGCCCGGGTCCAACAGCAGGCGTTCTCCACCTAGCTGCAGACGCCGACCGGCCGGTGAACTGACCCGGTCGTTCCGGCGACGGGTCGGGGATAGGGTGGCCCCCATGGGTGCGTGGTGGGAGGAGATGTTCGCGTCGCCCGCCTGGCAGCAGGTCCAACTCGGGTGGGAGTCTGCCGAGGACGCAGACGACCAGGTCGACCGGGTCGAGCGAGCCCTGCATCTCGAGCCGGGGATGCGGGTGCTCGACGTGCCGTGCGGGACCGGACGGATCTCGAGCCGGCTCGCGGCGCGTGGGTACGACGTCGTCGGTGTCGACATCACGGACCGCTTCCTCGAGGTCGCCCGCGCTCGCGATGACGGCGTCCGGTACGAGAAGGCGGACATGCGCGAGCTCCCGTTCGAGGCGGAGTTCGACGCCGCGCTGTGCTTCGGCGGGTCGTTCGGGTACTTCGACGAGGACGGGAACCTCGCCCAGGCGACGGCCGCCGCCCGCGCGTTGCGGCCCGGGGGACGCTACCTGATCGACGTTCCCGCGCTCGAGTCGATCCTCGCCCGGTTCGGCGAGCGGAACTGGTTCGAGGTCGAGGGGACGATCGTGCTCGAGGAGCGGTCGTTCGCCGTCGCGACCGGCCGCATCGAGACGACCTGGACGTTCCTCCGCGGAGGGGACCGGACCGAGCACCGGTCGTCGATGCACCTCTACTCCGTGAAGGACCTCACCGACGTGCTCAGGGAGGCCGGCATCACCTCGTTCGAGACGCTCGACGACACCCTCGAGCCGTTCGAGCTCGATTCCCAACGCCTCTGGCTCGTCGCCGTCCGCTAGGCGTGCCCAGGAGCGACCGGAGAGCCCTTCGCTACGGCAAAGTGCGTGGTCCGTCCGGGGGAGTTGACCGCGATCCCTCCCTGGACGCACTGTCGGGTACGGATCGAAGGGAGGCCTTCCATGGCCCCGCGCGTCGAGCGACTCGTCCTCGTTCCACTCCTCGTTCTCGTCGGTCTGCTCGTGCCGGCGCAGGCGGCATCCGCGGCACCACCGCCGAACGACCTCGAGTCGGCAGCGACGAAGATCACGACGATCCCGTTCACGGAGACGATCGACACCACCGAGGCGACCGCCGATGGTCCTCGGCTCTGCCGGAGATCCTTCAGGAACGCATCAGTGTTCTATCGCTTCAGGCCGACGAGCGACGCGTACCTGCAGTTCGACACCTTCGGCAGTGACTACGCCACCACGCTCGCCGTCTACACGAGGAAGGCGGGCGATGTGAAGCTCGTACGGGGCGGCTGTGAGCGCTTCACCGTCGCCCATTGGGCCGCCGCCCGTGTCCAAGCCCGCGCAGGCGTCAAGTACGTCTTCATGGTCGGGAGCAGGGAAGGGACCGGGGGGCAGTTGACCGTCAACCTCGGTGAGGTGAACGAAGACCCGCTCGAGTTCTCCGTCGAGGTCACCGATCCGGGGACGGTCGATCCCGCGACCGGCATGGCAACGATCTCGGGCACGTCGACGTGCAGCAGGGCCTCCGAAGTCGGTTTCGAGGGCATCCTCCGGCAGCTGCTCGAGGGCATGTGGGTGGCAAGAGGCTACCTGTACGCGAGCACGCCATGCCTACCCACGGCGCCTGGTGCATGGAGCGTCGAAGTCGATACGGACACCGGTGTCGCGTTCGCTCCCGGACCGGCCTTGTTCCGAACGTTCTACGAGTACGGGTGGGATGGTTGGGACTACTCCGAGCACGACGGGACCGACACGACGATCGAGCTGATCTCGCCGCCGTAGGCGCCGCCTGCCGTCGGTCACGCGTCGTCGCAGGTCAGGTAAGGCGATCCGCGGTCGAGCGTGGGAGCCCCGGCAGACCTTCCTACGGTTCAGACGAGCGCTGCTTCGCCGTGCTCACCCGTGCGGGCGCGAACAGCGTCCTCGACCGGTGTCACGAAGATCTTCCCCTCACCGATCTGGTGGCTCTTGATGGACGTCTTGCATGCCTCGATCAGGCGGTCGACATCCGCATCCTCGACGACGACTTCGATCTTGATCTTCGGGTGGAACACGAAGTCGCCCGACTTCATAGCCTCGCCCAACCGGAAGCCGCGTTGAACGCCGAACCCCTTCACCTCGGTGACGCTCATGCCAAGGACACCGGCCGCCACCATCGATCCGGCGATCTCCTCGAAGTCGAACGGCTGGACGAAACACTCGATCTTCTTCATCGTGGACCCCCTCTCTCGGGCTGGGAGCGTGTGCGCCGATGGCACCCCGGGGGCTCGAGCCGGTAGCGCCCCGGCTGCGCACGCGTCGAGCCTGTCCTTGAACCTCACGGGCCAGGATGAGCGCGCTGCGTCGCCGCGCCAGGGAAGAACGACCCGCGACGAACGGGACGGGCTGCGTGCGCAGCGGCGGGGGAGGGGCGATCTACGGTCTTGGCATCCTCGCTCCCTTCGTCTGGTTCTGGCAGCAGGCGGATGGATCCTGGGAGTACGTGCTCGCGATCTTCCAGGGTCTGTTCTGGCCGGCGCGGATGATTGCCCGGTCTTCCAGGCGCTCGCGGAACAGCCACGGGCGGAGGCCACTCAGGTACTCCCCCGGAGCGCGGAGGGAGGCACCGCGCTAGTATCGCGCCGTGCCCTACTTCTTCGCTTACGGCGCCCGGATGAACCCCGGAACCATGCAGAACGACACGCCCGGTGCCGTCATGATCGGCCCGGCCCGGCTCGACGGATACCGGCTCGCGTTCAACGTGCAGAGCCGCTCGTGGGGCGGCGGTGCGGCCAATGCCGTCCCGGCGATCGATGGACACCTCTGGGGGGTCCTGTGGGAGGTCGGCGACGCCGAGCTGGAGGCGCTGAACTCCTTCCGCGGCGACGAGCAGATGCAGAAGGTGTTCGAGGTCGAGGTGCAGGGTCCCCAGGGGCCCGCCCAGGCGACGACGTTCGCCGTCGATTCGCCCGAGCGGTTCGTGGCTCCGTCGGAGCGCTACCTCGCGATGCTCCGGGCCGTCGCCGAGCAGCAGGGGTTGCCGGAGGACGCGCTCGCGCAGATCGATGCCGCGGCCGCCGGGGGACCGAGCGGCCCAACACCCTCCATCTGATCGAGCACGGTGCTCGGTCACGCCCGTCGCGTCGACCCCGACACGTGCCTCGGCGAAGAGCGATTCGCCCGAACGATCGGGTGGTGCTTCAATGGTGGGCCGGGAGGAAGGAGGCGCAGCATGCGCACACTCCGTGTCGCCCTCGTGTCCCTGCTCACCGTGTTCGTGACCGCGACCACAGCGTTCGCGGTCCACGTGACCGACGGCGCGGACGTCAAGGTCACCAACGACAACAACAACGTGGACGGCGGCACGCCGAACCCCGGGTTCGACGCGCAGAACCGTCAGTCCAACGAGACGACCGTCGCCATCAGCCCGGTCGATACCGACATCGTGGCCGCTGGCGCCAACGACTACCGGATGGTCACCGTCACGGGCGACGTGTGGTACGGCCTGTACGTGTCCGCGGACGGCGGCGCTACGTGGTTCAACACGATGGTGCCCGGGTTCCCGTCGGACACGTCGGCGGCAGGCCTCGCCTCCCCGCTGCTCGGCCTCGACGGGTCCGGCGACCCGGTCGTCCGGTTCGACGCGGACGGGAACATGTACGCGGCCGGCATCGCGTTCAACCGCGACTTCGACCAGCCGGATCGCCCGGTCGACACCGTCTCCTACGTCGCCCGGTACGACTTCACGCCCGGCACTCCAGGCGGGACGAGCACGTCGAGCTCGGCGGCGAACCCGCCGGACTTCACCTACGCGGGGACGACCGTCGTCGATCGGGGCGCGGTGGGCTTCGCGGTCCCCGGGGTGATCGGCTTCGCGGGCGACTTCGTGGACAAGGAGTGGATGGAGGTCGACACGAACGACCCGTCCACGAGCCCGTGCGCAGGGAACATCTACGTCGCGCAGACGAACTTCCACTCGTCGGGCAGCGCGCCGATCCGCTTCAGCCGCTCCATCGACGGTGGCGAGACCTTCTCGAAGCCGAAGGGGATCTCGACCGGGGGGAGGGCCGGCACGAGCGCGAACCAGGGCGCCGATATCGCTGTCGGGCCCGACGGCACGGTGTTCGTGGCCTACCAGACGGATCCGGGCGGGAACGATCCCCTGGGCATCAGCATCGTCCGCTCGAGGAGCTGCGGGCGGCGCTGGGGACAGCCGGTGAGTGTCGGCACCTTGGTTACGGGGCAGGCGCCGGGCGTGGCGTTCCGCACGCCGACCTTCGCGTTCGTCTCGGTCGATGACACCGACGCGGACGTTGTGTACGTCGCGTACCAGAGCCTCGATGGGGACTACGACATCTACGCGCAGCGCTCGACCGACGGCGGTTCCACCTGGGGATCGCCGGTCATGGTGAACGACGATCCGAGCAGCCGGCACCAGATCTTCCCGACGATGGACGTGTCCAACGGGGCGCTGCACGTCGCGTGGTACGACTTCCGGAACAGCACGACGGCGGCGAACGAGGCGCTCGACGTCTACTACGCTTGCACGAACTGCGCCGGATCGACCTGGCCGACCTTCAGCCACGTCGAGCGGGTCTCTGACATCTCGCACAACGGGAACTGCCTGCTGTTCGGCGGGGGCACCGCGGCGTTCCACGGCGATTACAACGAGCTGGATGCAGTCTGGAACGGGACCAGCAACGTCGTCCACGTCGCCTGGGCGGACAACCGCGACGTCAGCCCGTGTGACCTGGACCCGGCGGCGGGACCGGCGTCGAACAACACGGGGAACCGGAACCAGAACATCTACGCCGACACGCTGATCGTCACGCCGTAGCTTCACGGGACGCCGGGGAGGCAGCCGGCCTCCCCGGTTCCGTGTGAGCCTCCGAGGTGGCATCCGGCCTCGTGCCATCATGCCTCAGACGATCCGACGCGGGAGGAGGAGGTTCGCCATGAGCAACGGCGGTGCGGGCGCAGCGGCAGGGGGAGGGGCGATCTACGGCCTTGGCATCTTCGGCGCCCTGGTCTGGTTCTGGCAGCAGGCGGACGGGTTCTGGGAGTACGTGCTCGCGATCTTCCAGGGTCTGTTCTGGCCGGCCTGGATGATCTACGAGGTCTTCCAGGCCCTCGCGAAGTAGACGCCGGCCGGGAGCCGCTCGGGACGCCCGTCAGCCGATCGTCATCGAGATCGGGACCGCGAGCGCCTTCGACACGGGGCAGCCGTCCTTCGCGGCCTCGGCGGCATCGCGGAAGCCAGCCGCGTCCAGGCCGGGCACGTCCCCTTGGACCCACAGGCGCACCCCCGTGATGCCCTCGCCGGGCTGGAAGTCGACCTCGGCGCGGGTGTTGAGCGTCGTCGGCGGGTGACCGGCCTTCGCGAGGCCGCTCGAGAGCGCCATCGAGAAGCAGGCGGCGTGCGCCGCGGCGATCAGCTCCTCCGGGCTGGTGCGGCCCTCCGGCTCCTCGGCGCGCGAGGCCCAGGTGACGTCGAACCGCCCGATCCCGCTCGACTCGAGCGTGACCTGACCACTCCCCTCCAGCAGGGATCCATGCCATTCGCCCGTTGCGATGCGGGTCGTCGCCATCGTCGTCTCCCTCCGTCGCCGAGTGTCGGAGCCTAGCAGCGGCCCAGGGGATGTCGGACCCCCTCCGTACCGTGGCGGCGAAGCGGTGTGGTCGCGGCCCCCTCCTTGACCACCACCCCTCGCGGCGGCGCTCGCGTCGCCCGCGGTCGGACGGGGGCCGCGCCCCCGCCCCGACCATGGATCGCGACCGTTCCCCGACCGCGGCCGCTGGTCGCTTGCGCCCCAGAGGATCGGGCGGCTAGCGTGGCTCGACTGCCTCGATCGGAAGGAGCGTTCAGATGCGATCCAGGACGTTGTCGCTCGCCTGCGGGGTCCTCGCCGCACTCCTGCTCGCACTCGTTCCCGTGTCGTCGGTCGGGGCCGCGGTCCAGCCCGGATGCGCCGGGACCCCCGCGACGTTGCCCCCGGATCAGCAGCCGAGGAACGTCATCCTCATGATCGGGGACGGGATGGGGCCCGAGAGCGTGGAGCTCGGCCGGCTCTTCGCGGGCGCGCTCGAGATGGAGGCGCTCGACGAGGGCGCACCCGGGTCTGCGACCACCCAGGACATCTCCGGCGGGACCACCGATTCGGCGGCGTCGGCCACGGCCCTCGCGACCGGGTGCAAGACGTACGACGGAGCGATCTCGGTCGACGTGAACGGCGCGGAGCTGGGGACGGCCTGGGAGCGCGCGCACGGACTCGGCAAGGCGAGCGGCATCCTCAGCTCGGTGTTCCTGGCCGATGCGACGCCGGGCGTGTGGGCCGCCCACGCGGACAGCCGCTACAACTACACCGAGATCGCGACGGAGCAGGCCCGCAGCGGCGTCGAGGTGCTGCTCGGCGCGGGGGCCCAGTACTACCGGCCGCAGGGCGCCTACGGCACCGGCGGTCCGAACCTGATCAACGAGATGAGGGACGCCGGGTACGACTACGTCCGGAAGGCGAGCGAGCTCGCGAAGGCCGACGGACCGAAGCTGCTCGGGTTCTTCGGCGGTGCGACGATGACCTACGCGCTCGACCGGCCGCTCAGCCCCACGCTCACCGAGCCCACGCTCGCGCAGATGACCGACAAGGCCCTCGAGCTGCTGAGCACGGACGCCGAGGGCTTCTTCCTCGTCGTCGAGGGAGGCGCGATCGACTGGCTCGCCCACAAGAAGGATGCGGCCGGGGTCATGCACGACGTGGCGGCGTTCGACGATGCGATCGCGGTCGCACGGGCGTTCGCCGAAGCCGACGGCGAGACGTTGCTCGTGGTGACGGCCGATCACGAGACCGGCGGCCTGCAGGTCGGGGCAGACGTGGATCTCCCGTTCCTCCGCGGGATCCGGGCGACCACGGACATCATCTGGAGCGCCATCGAGGGCGGGATGACCGTCGAGAAGGCGATGCGGACCTACGGCGGCATCACGAACCTGTCCGCGAGCGAGAGGCGGACGATCTCCTCCTGCGCGAGCGACCTCGGCATCGCGGACGTCCTCAGCGCGCGCGGCGGGGTGCGCTGGGGTTGGGGGTCCTGCGAGGGCGCTCACCACACGGACACACCGGTGCCGGTCTTCGCCACGGGGCCGGGAGCGGCCTCGTTCGACGGTGATCTGGACAACGCGGTGATCGGTCAGCTCATCCTGGACGCCGTCGCGTGACCGCGGGTACGTCGATCGGCTCCGGGCGCCGACACGGCGGCCCTCGGTCTCAGGAGGGGGGACCTTCCGCCTCGAAGATCTTGAAGCGGCGGAATTCCACCTTGGTCGTCGGTGAGCCCCCGCTGTCGATCGAGATCCCGACCTGACCGGCGTCGGCGGGCGGGTCGAAGTGGGTGGAGGGGACCACGGTGGTGCCGTCTACGGCGAACTCGAGCGCGAAGGCATCCCCGGTGCCAACGCAGGTGAGCTCGAGAACGTGCTCGGGCCCGGCCGGCACGCCAGGTGGCAACGCCGTCGGACTTGCCGGCGGGTCGGGTGCGCCGTTCACCCATCGCTCCACCTTCCACTGACCGGCCGGGTCGACGGACGCCATGTACCCGCTCCACTCCGCCGTGCTCCCCGTGCCGCGGCATCGGAGGGCGTACATCCCGGTCCCGACGACGATCCGCGCCTCGGTCGTCACGGTGATGTCGCCGAGCAGCGGTTCGGTCGATGGGTCCAGGACACCCTGGAAATCCGGGTTGACCGTCCCCGCCTTGCAGAACACAGGTGAGTCAGACTGCGTCACCGTGAGTACCCCATCCGCAACCTCGAAGTCACAGCCGGGGCCCTGATCCCACGTCCTCGTCTCCGAGAGGGACAGACGCGTCACCGGCGTCGGGCCGCCCGTCGATCCTGTCGGGCCGCCCGTCGGTCCTGAGGTCTGGCTCTGCTCGGCATCAGCGGGGTTACCGCCTCCCCCCGCGAGCGAGGCGATCAGGATCACCGCCACGATCACGACTCCGGCGCCACCGATGAGGAGCGCGAGGCGGCGCCGTTTCGCCTTGCGCTCCTCCTCGTCATCGGTCTCGACCTCCGTCTCGGTCTCGACCTCCGTCTCGGTCTCGACATCCACCGTCTTGGGCTCGACGTCCTCCGGCGGTTTGGACTCGACGTCTTCCGGCCTGGGCTCGACGACGTCCTCCGGCTCCACCTCGCGAACAGCGCTCGCCAACGCGTCGGTCGCCGCTTCCGAGACCGCGCGACTGTCGTCCCGGGTCAGCGCCGTCAGCGCCTCCTGCGCGGCGAGCGCCTGGGCCGGGTGATCGCCGAGCAGCAACTCACGCAGGACGCCGACCGCGCTCAGGCGGGCGGACGACAGCGGGTTCGTGACGAGGTCACGGACGTAGTCCGGGAGCGGTGCGGGCTGGACCCCTCGGACGCCGCGCGCCACGTAGAGGTCGCCCGCGACGTCGAAGCTCCACTTGCCGGGTGTCTGGTTCGGGGTCTCCCGGTGGACGCGGTCGAAGACGTAGTCGTACAGCTCGTCGATCGAGACCTGTCCGTCGCCGTCCAGGTCGGCCTCGCCGTCCTGCAGGCCCTCGACGACCGCCCGGGTGAAGACCGATCCCGCGCCCGTCCCGACGAGGTCGTCCCCCTCCCACGCGTACTCCATCGAGCTGGACGCCGTGAGCACGACCCGGCCGCTGCCCTCGAAGCGCTCGTTCACGTCGACCGCGCCCGCGACCCCTCGGTGGCTCATGCCTCGCGCGAAGGCGCCGCTGTAGCAGCAGTCGAGGAACAGCACGACCCGGCGCGACCGGCTCCGGCTCATCTGCATGTTCACGAACTCCGCCGATAGCGCGGTCGCCGACAGGTTGTCCGTGGTGGTGTCGGCGGCCGCGAAGTACAACGTGCCGTCCTCGTCCTTGACCCCGTGGCACGCCAGGTGGAGCAGCAGGACGTCCTCGCGATCCGCGTTCGCGAAGAAGCCGCCGACCGCGCGGCGCAGGACGTACTCGCGCTCGTTCCTCAGGACCTCGACGGTGAACCCGCCGATCGACGGATCGGCGAGCACCCGCGCGAGCTCGTCCGCGTCGTGCGCGGGCGCGCGCAGCTGCCGGAGCCTCGCATCCTCGTACGTGTCGGAGGCGACGATGAGTGCTCGGCGTTGTTCCGCATCAGCCATCGGCGTGTCGGTCGATCCACGCCTGGATGACCTCATCCTGCTGGTCGGTCGACGCGCCCGCGATCTCGAGCGTGTCACCGTCGATCTGGATCTTGATCGTCTGGTGCTGGCGGTTGCCGAGCCACGACTTGACCACGTTCACGACCTTGGACAGGATCTCGGACGAGCGCGCGAACTCGACGATCAGCGCGCCGACGGCGGCGATCTCGAACGCTCGGGTGCCGGGTGGGGCGTCGCCCGCCGTCGCCTTGCTCACGCGGTCGACATCGAGATCCGAGAGCTCCCGGCTCAGACCTTCCGCGAGCCGATCGAGCTCCTCCGGGGACGCGTCCTCCTCGAGGATCTCGATCGCCGCTGACGCTCGGTTCCCGTCCACCCGGCCCTCCCTCCGGCTCGTCGAACGTCTCTCCGTCACGCGGTCGGGCGCTTCTCGACGTACCTCCAGGCGTCCCCGCCCTGCGTGAACAGCAGGTTGTCCATGTCGGCGAAGCGCATCGACGCGCGGCCGTCGACACCCCAGTCCAGGCCCCAGGAGTTGAGGATCCGGAACGTCATCCTGGGTACGTTCACCCCGTTTACGAGCACGGCGTGCCCACCCGCGACCGTCCCGGTGGGGACGACCATCCAGCGGTACCCGCCGA
>DASTHN010000037.1:0-17265 GCA_035718185.1 Actinomycetota bacterium | reverse complement strand
TTCAGGTGCCGTCGCGGGCTCCCATCCCGCAGGCAGCGGCGTAGCGGTCGATCGTCTCGAGGACGTGGTGGCGGACCAGCGCCACCGGGTGTGCCGAGAGCGCCTCCCCTCGTACGGCCGCGTACTGCCTCGGGAGGAACTGGCTGAGCAGCGTCGGCGGGATCGGGCGCTCGGAGAGGTTGACGACGAGCCTGGCCACGGCCTCGCGGAGCTCGGGTCGAGCCCAGTAGTAGCGGCTGCGGTCGCTGTAGCTGAACGCGCGGGCGAGCCGCAGGTCTCCTTCGTCGCCCTCGTGGTACGCGCGCCAATGCTCCGGGTGCGCGAGCATCTGCTCCTCGAGGACCTTCCGGAGCTTCGAGGGCTCGACGTCCTCGCGCCCCGTGAGGAGCTCGCGTTCGATCGCCTCGAGTGCGAAGAGCGCCTCGCGCATCGAGAACGTCAGCCACGGCCCCACCTTGAGGATCGCGAAGTGGTCCTCGACCATCCGGCGCAGCGCCTCGTCGGTCTGGTGGTCCGTGGAGTGCGCCTCGTACACGAGGTGCGGATGCCGCTCGACCGCTGCGGAGAGCTCGCGCGCCCGGTCACGCCGGTACTCGACGATCGCGGCGTCCCCGAACTCCACGCCCGGCTGCACCACGACGGCGATCACCCGCTCCCAGGTCCCGGCGATGCCGGCGCGCTCGAACCCCTCGCGAGCGAGCGTGAGCGTCCGCTCGACGGCCTCCACCGACGTGACGGACACCTCGGCCTCACCCGCGAGCTCGCCGCCCGGGATCGGCACCTCGGTCCCGATGACGTAGACCGGCGGGGAGGCCCCCTCGGGGAGCTCCGCGTGCGCCGCCTCGGCCGCCCGTGCGAGCTCGACCATGCGCTCGCTCGCGACCCGTTCGTCGAGCGCGGCGCGCTCGTCTCCGGGATCGTCGGCGCATCGCATGCTCGTGTCGAGGTGGATCTTCGTGTAGCCGGCCAGCACGCAGTCGCGGACGAGGTCGCGCGACTTCGCCATCGCCGACGCGGCCGTCTCCTCGCGCCACACGTACGGACCGAGGTGGTCCCCCCCGAGCACGATCCGGGATCGATCGAGCCCTTGGTCGGCGGCGAGCGAGCCCACGAAGCCCCGGAACGCGGAGGGCGTCATGCCGCTGTAGCCGCCGAACTGGTTCACCTGGTTGCACGTGGACTCGATGCACACCAGGCTCTCGTCGCGCCGCGCCTGGGCGATCCCGGCCTCGAGGACGAAGCGCTCGGCCGAGCAGATGGAGTAGATGCCCGCGTGCTCCCCTCGGCGATTGGCCTCCACGATGCCGAGCAGGGCTCGCGTGACGCTCATCCGAGCCCTTCCAGGACGGCGAGCGCCTCCTCCATCGTCGGCTGCGCCTGCGTCCCACCGATCGCACGGGTCGAGAGCGTGCCGCACGCGACGCCGAGCGCGAGGCAACGCTGCAGCGACCACCCCTCCAGCCTTCCGGCGATGAACCCGGCGTCGAACGAATCTCCGGCACCGGTCGTGTCGACCACCTCGGCGGGGATCGCCTGACTCCTGGCGACCTCGTCACCCGACATCGCCAGCCCGCCCCCCTGGCCGAACTTGACCGCGATCACCCCTGCGTGCTCCGCGAGGGCCTTCGCGGCGACGTCGACCTCGTCGATCCCGGTGATGGCGCGGAGTTCGTTCGAGTTCGGGAAGAAGCAGTCGATGCGGCCGAGCAGGTCCATGACCCCGTCCCAGCTCCCGGAGGGATCCCAGTTCGGATCCACCGATGTCGAGGCGCCCGCCCGATGGGCCCGGTCGAACAGCGACGGGAGTGCCCGTTGGAGCCGGCACTGCAAGAAGTACGAGCTGACGTGCACGTGCCGGGCCGACGCGAGCAGGTCGGGATCGACGAGCTCGCCGCGCAGGTCCGCGATCGTCCCCTCGGACGTCAAGATCGCCCGGTCGTCGCCGCTGGACAGGATCACCGACAACCCCGTCGCCCGCTCCGGATCGACGACGGCCCCGCTCGTTCCCACGCCGCGATCCCGGAGCGCGTCGAGCATGAACCGGCCGAAGAGGTCGTCGCCCACCACGCCGACGAAGGCCGTCCGTAGCCCGAGCCGGGCGGCGGCGCACGCCGTGATGGCCCCGGACCCGCCGATCACGAGATGCGCTCCGTCGACGAGCTTCTCGATCTGGCCGAACTCCGGCACGACGTCGCCGGTGAGGACCAGGTCGGGGTTCGCGTCCCCGAGGACCAGCAGATCGAGGTCGGTCATGTGTCGTGGCTACCATACCGACGTGTCCCGCCGGACGCGGGACCCGCAAGGCTCCCGACCGCCTGGTGGAGAACGCTTCGTCAGATCCGGGCTACGACCTCGTAGCGTTCCACCGACTCGACGGTGCCTCCGACCTCGATCATCGCAAGCTCCCTCAGTCGGCCGATCGCCTCCTCGCTTTCGCGAAGTTGCTCCTCGCTCTGCCAGAAGGTGACCGACAGGAAGCGGCCGGCCTCGCGATCGACCAACCAGACCCCTCCCTCGAACCCGTCGAGCCTGCTGGCGGCTGGTATCAGCTCTTCGCGGGTCAGGTGCATCCTGGCCTCGAGCTGCCCTGAGGGACTCTTGATCCTGGTTGCCCTGGCGAACACCCGTGGCACCTCCCGGTCACGCCGTAGGGATGATAGTGGACGCGCGCGGCGTGTCCGGGGCGAGCTCGGGCACCCACGGGTTGCAGCGCCGATCGCCCACGGTCCGCCGTCGGAAGGGGGCGGCCGTGGATGCGGAAGCTCCTGTCATCCCTACGGGATGGGACGGACCGACTACCCTCGGACGGATGGATGAACGCTCCGACGGCGACGCGGACGCTTCGGGCCTGCCGCCACCGGAGCGTCTGCGAGCGGCACCTGCGCCCACGAAACGCACCATCCTCCGCCGACTGATCTTCCTCGCGATCATGCTCGTCTCCCTCTACGTCGTGTGGCCCAGCCTCGTGAAGGTCCTCTCCTCCTCGCCGGAGCTCCTGTCCCTCAACCCGGTTTGGTTCGCGGTGATGCTCGTGGCCGAGGTCGCGAGCTTCGCCTGCGCGTGGAGCCTGCAACGGATCGCGCTGCGCACGGGGAAGTGGTTCGGCGTGGCGACCGCCCAGGTCGTCGGGAACGCCTTCGGCCGTATCGTCCCCGGGGGCGCGGCCGCCGGCGGAGCGCTCCAGTATCGGCTCTTGGTGCGTTCGGGTCTGGATGCGACGCAGGTCGGAACGGGTCTCACATCCGCTTCCCTCATCAGCTCCGCCACGCTCTTCGGGCTCCCGGTCCTTTCGATCCCCGCGATCGTGTTCATCGCGCCGGCACCGCGAGGGCTCACGCAGGGCGCCTGGGTCGGGGCGGCCCTGTTCGTCGTGACGGTTGCGGCCGGCGCCGTGGTCCTGACGACCGAGCGCCCGCTCGAGTCGATCGGTCGCGCGGTCCAGTGGGTGCTGAACCACACGCGCCGTCATCGACCAGCCGTGAACGATCTGCCGGCTACCCTGGTCGACGAGCGGAACGCGATCCGCGAGCAGCTCGGCTCACGGTGGTGGCTCGCCGTCGTCACCTCGATGGGCAACTGGCTCTTCGACTACCTCGCCCTGCTCGCGGCACTCGTCGCCGTGGGCTCGCGGCCGAGGCCGTCGCTCGTTCTGCTCGCCTACGTCGGCGCCGCGGTCCTCGGGATGATCCCACTCACGCCGGGTGGGCTTGGATTCGTCGAAGCCGGACTCACCGCGCTCCTCGCGCTCGCCGGCGTCCCGGGTCCCGAGGCCGTGCTCGCGACGCTCGCGTACCGACTCGTCGCGTACTGGCTACCCCTGATGGTCGGACCGATCGCGTACCTCTACTACCGGCGTCGCTACGTGGCGAGATGGTCCTGACGACCGCGGCGGGAACGGAGCCCCCCCGAAAGAGTGGAAACCGCGAGGGAAACGCTCGGTGAGGTGGACCGGAGTTCGGTCCGAGGGTGGAGCTCCAACCGCGTGGTCAAGTGTGCTACGCGGCACGTCGCAGGTGCAGACCCGGCCGTTCCTGCGGCCCTTGACTTCCATGAGCCGCGCGCGCACGGTGAAGGTACGAGTCGCCTGGACGCTCGGCCAAACGTCGGTCGCCTTCACGACATGGCAAAGGAGTCGGCTGATGGCCGAGCCGAAGCGCGTAACGGTTTCTCGTGTGAAGCGGTGTCCCCGGCACCCGGGCAGGTGCGCCCTCGGTTTGGTGCCGATCGCGGCGAATCGCACCGGCCTCGAGGGTCCCTGGCACTTCGGCTGGGACCCGCACGACGAGCGCTGGATCATCATCTCGCCGAGAGATCTGGTGCGATCGGTCGTCGTGCTCGAGGGGCACGACCGGCTCAAGGCGTTACGGGACCTCGTGCCCGAGCTGCTGCTGGCCGGGAGCGACGACGGTCTGGCGATCGCGCAGCTCTCGGGGGCGTTCACGCGATAGCCGAGCACCTCCGACGCAGCCGCGACGTCGCAGCGGCACGCCCGATCTGCGCGTACGTCCCGATACCCGCCGGATCGTCGTCGGCCGCGCCGGTCACGAACCCGGGCCCGAGCCGACGGAAGTACCCGAATCCCCTCAGCCGCGATCGATCGGGGTGGTGAGCCCTCGCTCGCGCGCGTCGGCTCGTTCTCGGTCGGGGCACGGCGGACCCTCGTCACCAGGGCGTCTATGCCGGTGTCAGCAGAACAGGCTGACTCCCCCCGGTCCGATGAGGAGCCCGACGATGATCAGGACGATACCCGCAACCACGCCGCCACGGATCAGCGTAACGATGCCTGCGATCACGAGAACGACCGCGACGATCCACAGGAGGGTGGTGACTCCACCACCACACGTTCTCGCGGCCAGCATGAGGTCCATGTATACCTCCCTTCTCCGGCCTCATCTGTACCGCGTGCTTGCGCGTTCGAAACGCGCGGTCGGGTCCATCCACGCCGTGCGGCAGATGCGGCAAGCGTGGCACCAGGGGTCGACTCCTACCGGCCGGTCAGGCGGTGGATCGCTCTTCAGCGAGTCGAGCGAGGTTGTCCAGCTGCTTCGCGTCAGCTCGGTTGATCACCATCCTGGAGATCGGCCGAGCCCAGAACCGCAGCCGATACGGCACGTAGTTCACACGTTGGATGGTCTCCGTGTAGGTGATGCGCGAACCATCACCGTACGGCTCGATGTCGTACCGATGCACGAAATGAGCCTCCCACGTCCTGCCTCGCCGCCGATCCAAACGAGTGTCGGTCTCGAGGATGAACCGGTTGGGTCTCGTCACCGCCGCCACGACCGATCGGTCATGGAAGGTGCCGTTGAAGTTCGATCCCGTCGACGTGAGGGTCGTCCCGAGGGATGCTGGTCCCTCCGAAGCCTCGATGGTCAGCAGCTTGAACGTGGCGTCCGCAGCCCGCTCGCCGGACCACTCGAGATGCGCCCGGAGATCCACGATGACGTCGAACACCATCTCAGGAGTGGCCGCCGACGTCACGGACGTCAGGGTGCGGAACTCGAACGAGCGCTCGGCCATCGCTCTTCCCCTCCCCACGGTCCTGCCCAAGGTACCGGAAGGGGCCGCTGGGGCAGAAGTGCCGGTCCTGTGCAGAGGAGAACCCATACCGCGGCGGTGTGCTTCTGCGCTGTGGTCGGCCTCGGCGACCACGACCGCCTGATGGAGAACGCCCGTCAGATCCGGACTACGACCTCGTAGCGTTCCACCGACCCGACGGTGCCTCCGACCTTCATCATGCGAGCTCCTCGGCGCGCCCCTGCCACAGCTCCTCGTACCGGTCGAGCAGGCGCCGCGCCACCCGGAGCCCGTCGAGAGGTCGCCGCTCACGTAACTGGATAGTATAGTTACGTGATGATCGGCGTTGATGCGCTCGCGCTGCATCACCCTGACGGGCAGGTCTTCACGTTCGAGCCGGGAAGCCTGGCCATGGCCTTTTCGGTGACCGGGCCGGGGACGGATGACGGGCAGCTGGCCCATTTCCAGACGCTCAGGCGGCCCTCCGATCTCGAGGGTTGGGCCGCGGACGTCGTGGGGGCGGGGGGCCTGCAGGCGACCCGCGAAGATCTCGAGCTGGCCGTCCGGCTTCAGGCGGCGATCTGGAGCGTGGCCGACGCGATCATCGATGGCCTGCCCGTCCCGGAGGGCGACCGTGAGGTCCTGAACGAGCTGGCCGCCCAACCGTGCCTTGTTCCGCGCCTGCTACCTGGTCCGACGCGGACGTGGGTGGGCGTCCAGGGCACACGAAGTCTCCTGTCCTCGGTCGCGCGGGACGCCATCGATGTCTTCGGCGGGCCGCGTGCTGCACGACTCAAGCGGTGCGAGGGATCTCGGTGCGCGCTGCTATTCGTGGACACGTCGCGGTCCGGACGCCGGCGCTGGTGCTCCATGGAGCGCTGCGGCAACCGCGCGAAGGTAGCGGCGCATCGCCGCCGCAGGAAGGAGGGTGAGTCAGATGAAGCGAGCCTCGACAGCCGACGGTCGCGTGGAGTTCCTCAACCCTGATGGCCTGCACCGGAACCCGGCGTTCAGCAACGTCGCGGTGGTCTCGGGCCCCGTCCGGACGATCTACATCGGCGGCCAGGACGCGGTGGACACCGAGGGGAACATCGTCGGCATCGGCGACATCGCCACGCAGACGGAGCAGGTCCTGCGCAACCTGCGCACGGCGCTGGAAGCCGCCGATGCCGGGCCGGAGCACGTCGTGAAGTGGAACGTCCTCATCGTCGAGGGCGAGGACTTCCGTGCCGGATATACGGCGTTCCAGCGAGCGTGGGGCGACCGACCTGATCCTCCGGTCATCACGGCCGCCGTCGTCAAGGGCCTCGCCCATCCCGACTTCCTCGTCGAGATGGACGCGATCGCGGTCGTTCCTGCCTGAGCGGGATCACCGGTCTTCGCTCAGCCGGACCGGTCGACCAGGAACCCGAACTCGAGCGCAGCGATCCGCTCTCTTGAGGACGCCCATGAGGCGACTATCCGCCAAGGATCGCGATCGAACGGAGCCACGGTGGCTTAGACCGTGTGTCGCTCCGAGATCGAGGACTCGACCAACGGACGGACCCGGCGCGAGACCGCTGGGCGTGGGGCAGCCGCACGGGGTCATGGCGGCGATCCCGATGCATCGTCGCGAGGCTCGTAGGAGCCCGGGCTAGAGCCTCTCGCCGATCGTACGCCGGACCCGCCGGTGGATCTTCCTCATCAGTCGGGGATCGACCTCGTTCTCGCCACGGATCGCCGAATCGACGTATCGCCAGTCGATCCGGTCGTGGTTCGATGCGGCGATCGCGAGCGCCGACAAGTACGTGGGGAGGCGGGCGTCATCAGGATCGACGGTGGACTGTCGGAGGCGGTCGAGATAGAGGTCCTCGACCCCGATGATCGACGCGACACCGTGCCCGATCGGGTGGCGATGGATACGGGCCTCGTCACCGGCCAGACGAGACTCGGGGAACTCGACCGGTAGGCCCGTCGCATCGTGGACCCAATGTCGGCCTTCCCGCGTGAAGCCGAGCCCCCGCAGCACTCCCTCCTCCCGTCTCGTCAGCGGCCACGTCACGATGTCCAGATCCGTCTGGTGGTACTCGTCCGCCGTCCAGAAGTCCTCCGCCGTGCCGCCGACGACTACGGGTTCGTGGCTGAGGACCTCCCGAAGCGCCGCGGCGACGAGCAGTCCCCGCTCGAGCCGCTGATCGGGATCGGTCGCGTCGCGCGACGCGGCCTCGCGGAGCAGCTCAGCGGCGCGCGAAACGATCTCGGGTGAGGCCATCCGCCTCCAGGCTCCTCTCCTCGGCGGGCGCCGGGGCCCGCGCCCAGGGGTCGAACACGTAGTCCCCGAGCACGGCGCGCACCCGTCGGCGCCGCTCCTCACGGGAGGGCAGGGGCTTCGCCGTACCGAACGTAACCGTGATGTCCGTCGCGAGGACGTCCGCGATGCGGTCCATCACGCCGTGGCCGGGCAGCTTCAGGCCGTTCTCCAACCGGGAGATCGCCGCCTGGGTCGTCCCCGCGCGAAGTGCGAGCTCGCCCTGGGAGAGTCCGGCGCGCCGCCGCGATCTCGCCACATCGAGACCGACCTGTGTCATGTTCACACCGAAAGGATATGTCTGTAGAGACATATCTGTCCAGTGACGATGGAGCATGCGGGGTGTCCGTTCGACGATCTCTTCCCAGGTTCGGCCCGACCCCGCCGGCGCCGGTTGCCTCGGCTCGAGACTGTCACGACGATGATCCGTGAAGCACGGAGCCGAGGAAGTAGCGGTCGCGTGAGCGGTTGGTGCGATCCTCGAGATCGGTGATCGGATCAGGGAAGGTGTGGGCGCGTCCTACTTGAACTGGAACACCGTGTCGCCGAAGTACCGCTCGTTCGCGAACTCAACGCCAACGACACTAGATGGCCAGGCAGATCGCGAAGGTGGAAACGTCCGGCAACGGGTCCCCCTCGACCCAGTCGGGATTGGACGCGACCACGGGCCAACTGTTCATCATGTTCGGTGGCCCCGAGCTCACGATGTGCCAATCTTCGGCGCCTTCGCCACCGATGGTGATCCCGCCGGAGATGGCGTAGCCATAGAACGGCCTGTCATCGCCAGGGTCAGGCGTCCCACATGTAGCCATCTCTTCGATGAAGGGGATGCTTTCGGGGGCAGTCAAGTCAAACACGTAGGGCTCCACCCTGACTACCGTCTTCTCGTCCGTCAGGGCCAAGCGCTTATTCAACTCGTTCACCTTGCCGTTCACCGTGTTCACCTTGTCGTTCACCGTGTTCACGCGGCCGTACAGGTCGTTCATGTGGCTGTTGGCGCAAGACCACCCGTTGCACGATGCGGGCCAGTTCACCGCTGCCACGGCGGCGGTCGCTCCGATCACGAGCATCGCGGCTGCCAGGGCTATGACGGGCAAACGACGCTTCATTACGGTCTCCTTCGGTCTAGGCGATTGGCACCGTGTCTAGAGATCACACCTCCCCTGGGAAGCGCACCCCGACTTGCCGGGAGCCTTGGAGGGTCGCCGGGGCACTCCTCTTCACGCAGAGCACCATCCGGGTCTCCAGATGGGCGACTGCCCGCTTGGGCGCGCTTTGACCCTCCTGCCGATCCCTTCGGCGTGCCATTTGTACGTGCCTCTCTGTAGTTCCATCAAGGGACATCGGCCCCCCTGGGGTAGGACGCGCCTTTCGACCTAGGCCCGGCGTGCGTGCGCGGTCCCCGTTGCATCACTGTCACGAACTCCTCGGGCGCTCCGCCGCAAGGAGGCCACCCTGATCGCGGGGCCTTGCCGTACCTGGCAGGCGGTGCTCGGTTGGCTGCTAGCGAGGTCGACTCCGAGTGTCAGTCGTTGAACGGTCGAGGGTCTGAAGGCATTGTCACGGCCCGAACGAAGGACCTGGGAGGCTGCCGGGGTCTTCGGAAGCTGTCTATCGATTGAGCGTGGGTCCCCGACACCCTGGTCGCAACCTCCGGTCCCGGACGTCAGGGCGGTTTCGGCCTGACAACGACCGCTTGGTCAGGAGCGACGCGTCGATCTCTGAGGAACCTCGAACAGGGTCGGATCAGGTGTTGGACGACGAACGCCACAACCAACCTATGGATTGAGTGGCTTCCGTTCCATGTCGGGTGCCTTCCCTAGGTCTGAGCCAAGCCCCGCTCCGCGCAGCCGATGCTCATGACGCAGCATCAGCAGGCCGTCCGTCTTGGCCTCTGCCACCCCCGCTAGCGGTCACGCACCACGTCGGTGTTCCGGGGCCCTCGTCCTCCGTCGTCATACGGGTAGCCGAAGTACGCGTTGTACCAGTCCGTCAGCAGGTTCCGGATCTCCCGGATGTCGTGTGCCGGGCGGATCAGCATGACGACCAGGTAGATCTGGACGACGATGACCGCGAGTGTGATCAGGAGCGGCAAGAACGAGACCCACATGCCGGACTCAGCAAGCATCAACCATCCCTCCCTCGCGTGGCTCACCATCGTTGTCGACCGTGGGCCCATATAGGGCCGGAGGACCTTCATGCCCCAGGTACCGATCCAACGCAGGCGTGGGTCGGAGCCTCCTTCCCACGGGAGTCCGACCAGCACCGCCGCAGGAACGGGTCCTCTTCGGCGTCGATCAGGATCGCCGGTGTCTGCCAGCTGGGAAGTCGGCGCACCCAGCGGTTTGACTCTTCAGCCGCACCCACCTAGCGTCCGTCCTCGTTGCAGTGGATACGCGTCCACGAGAGGGAGCGAGACGCCATGGCCAATCTCAGGATCAGCGCGGAGACGAAATGGAACCCGACCGTCGGCCCGCAGGCTGGATTCGCCATCATCGTTTGCGTCGCCGATACTGCCGGTGCGCCTGTGACGGGACTTCAAGCCGGAAGTTTCGACGCGCTGGTCTTCGATGATCCAGGGAATCCCGTCCGACCACCGCTCAACGGTTTCACCGAGATCCCTGGAGGCGTCTACAGCTTCGGGGTTCGAGGGGGAAGTCCGGCATGGTTCGGGCCGAACATCCCAACGATCCTCACCGTCACGTCGGGAGGCAACTCGGGACGCATCGCCATACGGGCCGGGTAGTCGGACTCGAGTACCTCGGGGTGCTCGAGGCTTGAGCGACAGGTGGCCCCGGGTCAGGGAGTCGATCACCCGCAGCTGAACGATGGGCGGAGGTCCTGCTCGAACGGTCGTGACATCACGAGAGATTGACGACGGCACCTCAGACCTGTGGTGAAGAGCCTTCCGTAGTCCCTTGTCCGAGGTCGCGTTCGTTCGGGCACCGGCGGAAGGGAGTCATCGGACCCCGACCATCGGTTCGGTTGCCTCGATCGTGTGTCGCCCTGCTCCGGCTACACGGTTGGAAGACATGCGGACTAGTCATGCCTCAGCGACCAGATGGAGACTCGCTGGCCCCGCCATGGCGCCCTAACCACGTTCATCTCACGCTCGGCTCGCTCCTCCCGCGCGCGTGTTTGCCGCTACCATCGTCGACAGGAAAGGGGCCCCGGACGGCACACGGTTCGGTCGATCGGTCCGGGGTGCACCATGGCAGGCGAGCAGGCGACCACACGTGTGAGGACGTTCTGTCCCATGTGTGTGTCTCGCTGCGGGGCGACGGCGACGGTCACCGACGGTCGGTTCGAGGCTCTGGCGCCCGATCCTTCGCATCCGACCGGTTCGGCGGTGTGTGTGAAGGGCAAGGCCGCCCCGGAGATCGTCTACCACGACGAGCGGCTGCTGCATCCGCTGCGTCGCACGAACCCCAAGGGAGCCGCCGATCCCGGCTGGGAGACGATCTCGTGGGACGAGGCGCTGGACACCGTTGCCTCCCGTCTGCTGGCACTCGCCGGCGAGCACGGGCCCGAGTCCGTGGTGTTCAGCTCGAGCTCGCCCTCGACCACCGCGATCAGCGATTCGACCGACTGGTTCACCCGGCTGCGACGCGCGTTCGGCAGCCCGAACCAGGCCGTCTACATGGAGCTGTGCGGATGGGGTCGCTACTTCGCGTCGATCTACACGTACGGGGCTTCCGTCCCGGGGGCCTACATGCCGGACCTGGCTCGGGCAGGGTGCATCCTGTTCTGGGGGTACAACCCCTCGGTAGCACGCCTGTCCCACGCGACGGCCACGACCGCGGCGCTGCGTCGCGGAGCACGTCTGGTCGTCGTCGATCCGCGACGATCTGGTCTGGCCGCCAAGAGTGACAACTGGTTGCGCGTACGTCCCGGGACCGACGCCGCGGTCGCGTTGGCGTTGACGCACGTCATGCTCGATCGAGGCTGGTTCGACCGCGATTTCGTCGTCCGCTGGACCAACGCGCCGCTGCTGGTGCGGTCCGACAACGGGAGGCTGCTGCGCGCTGCCGACCTGTCGCTGGGGGATCCCGACCAGTACGTCGCGTGGGACGAACATGTGGCCCAACCGGTCGTCTACGATCCCAGGTCCGGCCGGCACGCCGTCAGCGAGGACCGCTTGGCGATCTCCGGCACACGCGAGATCGCCACATCCGATGGACCGGTGGCGTGCTCGCCGGTGTTCGAGCTCGTTGCTCGCGAGTGCCGACGGATACAGCCGTCGGCGGCCGAGGACATCACCGGCATCCCCGCCGCGGACATCGAGTCGACCGCGCAGACCTTGTGGGAGTCCCGTCCGGTCGCGTTCTACGCGTGGAGCGGTCTCGAACAGCAGAGCAACGCCACCCAGACCATCCGTGCGATCAACCAGTTGTACGCCCTGACCGGCAGCTTCGACGCCCCCGGGGGCAACGTGCTGTTCGACAGCGTGCCGACCAACCCCATCGATGGCGCCGAGCTCCTCAGCGACGAGCAGCGGGCGAGGGCCCTCGGCGTGCAGCAGCGCCCGCTGGGCCCCGCCCGGTTCGAGTTCGTGACGGGCGAGGACGTGTTCACGGCCGCGCTCGAAGGCCGCCCCTACCGCGTACGTGCGATGCTCAATCTCGGCGCCAACCTGGTCATGGCTCACGGGGACAGCGCGCGTGTTCGAGACGCGCTGTCATCGCTCGACCTATTCGTGCACACCGACCTGTTCATGAACCCGACCGCCGAGCTGGCCGATTTGGTGTTGCCGGTCACCAGCCCGTTCGAGACCGAAGGGTTACGGATCGGCTTCGAGGTGAGCCAGGAGGCACAGTCGCTCGTGCAGCTCCGCCGGCCGGTCGCCGCTCCGCGCGGAGAGGCCCGCTCGGACCTACAGATCATCTTCGAGCTCGCCACCCGACTCGGGTTGGGGGAGCACTTCTTCGAGGGCGACATCGATGCCGCGTGGGCCCACCAGCTCGCTCCCAGCGGCCTGACCCTCGGGCAGCTTCGCGCACAGCCGGAGGGTGTTCGTCTCCCCCTCACGACCCGGCATCACAAGTATGCCGAGGTCCACAACGGGGCGCCCGTCGGGTTCCGCACCGCCTCACGCAAGATCGAGCTGTACTCGGAAGAGTTCGCCGGTCATGGATACGCGGCCCTACCCCGGTTCGAGGAACCGGCCGTGAGCCCCGTCTCGCGGGCTGACCTCGCCCGACGCTTCCCGCTGATCCTCACCTGCGCCAAGTCCGTGCACTTCTGTGAGACGCAGCACCGCAACATCGCGCGGCTGCGCAGCCGCGCACCTGAGCCCGAGATCGAGATGCACCCGGACACCGCCGCCGATCGCGGCATCGGGAAGGGAGACTGGGTGCTGGTACGCACACCCAACGGTGAGATCCGGGCGCGCGCCGGATTCGACGGCAACCTCGATCCCAACGTGGTTTGCGCCCAGCACGGCTGGTGGCAGAGCTGCGAGGAACTGAACCTCCCCGGCTACCCACCGTTCGGCCCCAACAGTGCGAACCTCAACCTCGTTCTCCGTCAGCATCCCAGCGACCCGATCAGCGGCAGCTCCCCGCTGCGCGCATCCCTCTGTGAGATCGTCCTCGAATAGGTCTTCGAAGGCGGATCAGGGCAAGTACCCATCTATCCGAGCGTGCTCCATCTCGGCTCCTCGCCCGCTCCATCGGAGCTCAACGCTCGGCGGAAGGCCGCCTTCAGGTACGTAGAGCATCGTGATGCCGCGGGCCGATCCTCGGCACCGGCGGCCGGGCGACGCTGTCCGTGCCTCATCGGCTCGAGACAGGTCCGCCCTTCCTGGGGACCCTCGACCCTGGACCCATCGAAACCCGCGCTCCAAGGTCCTTGAGGGTCAGTGTGGCTATCCGTCACGCGACTCGATCGAGGTTGGACGGGATCGGAGATGCGCGCGTTCCGGCTGGTATCCCTCGCGGTGGTGTGCGTCGTGTTGGGACCGAGTCCGACGGGAGGTGCCGCCCTCGCCGCGGGTGAGATCACGGGATCGCGTCTCGATCGACTCATCCTCGAAGGTGACCTGACGGTCGTCTACGGGGACCCGCTCGACCCCGCCGCCCCGCCGCGCGTCGAGTACCTCCTCCAGTCCGCTAACGGAGACGTCTGGCGACTTGACCTCTCGCAACTGGCCGGAGCACCGCCGAGCTTCAGCGGACAACGTGTGCGGGGCGAAGGGGTTCGGACAGCAGAGCTCGTTGCACGGTTGACGAGCCTGGAGTCTGTCGCAGACGGTCCGCCGAGGATGACCACACCGCCCCTATCCGGTCATCAGCCGTGGGCAACGATCCTCTGTCGGTTCGCCGACATCACCGACACCCCACATCCCATTGAGTGGTACGAGGGACTGATGGGCAGCGCCTACCCAGGTATGGATGACTACTGGCGGGAGGTCTCGTACGAGCAGATCGACCTCGAGGGGAGCGATGTGTTCGGCTGGTACACACTCCCCAGTCCCCGAAGCGCATACTACGACGGCTCCTACATCAAGGCCGTCGAGCTGGCAGAAGACTGCACCGGAGCCGCTGATCACGACGTCTACTTCCCCGACTACATGGGAGTGGATCTCCATCTGAACGACCCGCTCTTCGGCGCTTCCTGGGGTGGCGCCGTCTACCTCGAGCGCGACGGACAGACGGCCCTGTACTCGGCGACCTGGATGGCCGATTGGGGTTCGCAAGGAGTCCAGGCCCACGAGATGGGCCACGGGTTCGGCCTGCCGCACTCATCGGGACCGTACGGTCCTACCTATGACTCGCGTTGGGACGTCATGAGCTCCTGGTCCCAGGGGTCGTTCGACACCGTGTACGGGCCGATCGGAGAAGGCACGATCGCGTACCACAAGGACCGGCTCGGATGGGTACCGAGCTCGCGGATCTACGCGTCGGGCACGATCGGTGAAACGACGCTCACGCTTCATCCCCTGGGCGGTGCGATGCCCGGATCCGGCCATCTCTTCGCCCGGCTCGGTATCCGCGGATCGGACCGCTTCTACACCGTCGAGGCGCGAAGGAAGGAAGGGTACGACTCTTACCTCCCCGGTGAAGCTGTGATCATCCACGAGGTCGACCCGGTGCGCCCTGATGGACGACCCGCGCAGGTCGTCGACGCCGACGACGACGGCGACCCGAACGATGCAGGTGCTATGTGGACCCCCGGGGAGACGTTCACGGACCCCGCCGCGGGGATCGAGGTGACCGTGGTGGCCGCAGGCGATGACGGATCGTTCGTCGTGGACATCGTCTCTCCCCTTGGCCTGAACGTCGATCGAACCGGCACGGGCACTGGCACCATCAGATCCTCGCCCGCCGGGATCGACTGCGGCACGGACTGCAGCGAGATCTTCGACAACGGGGCGGTGGTCACGCTGACGGCGATGCCGACCGCGTCTTCGAGGTTCACCGGGTGGTCCGGGGCGTGCGCCGGCACCGGAACATGCCGGGTAACGATGACCGAGCCCAGTTCGGTCACAGCCACCTTCGAGCTGAAAACGCCCGCGCTGAGGGTGAGTCGAGCTGGCAGCGGCACTGGAACGGTCACCTCATCGCCCGAAGGGGTCGACTGCGGACCCGACTGCACGGAGACGTACGACTACGGCACGCGCGTGTCGCTCACCGCAACCCCTGCCGTGCCCGCGATCTTCACCGGCTGGTCCGGAGCCTGCGGTGGCACCGGAGTATGCCGGGTCACGATGGACAAGGCCCGCTCGGTCACGGCGACGTTCATCACGACACACACGGTCTCGCCGTCCTCTATCGCCGTGGAAGCCGGGAAGATCGCAAGCGGTTCTCCAGCGAGTCTGACCGCGGACGATGATGTCTTCCTCGAACTGACATCAACCGACCGAACGACGAAGAAGAGGGCGAGCTTCTCCGCGACCTTCACGGGCATCGACAACGCGCTGACCACCCTCAGCGTCGATCTCAGGAGCAAGGCGTCGGTCGCGTGCTCCCAGAAGATCATGATCCGGCGGTGGGTCGGTTCGGACTGGGAGGTCCTCGACGCGCGAAGGGTTGGACGCTCTGAAGTGTTGGCTGCGCGCGTATCGCCTCGGGGGCCGGTCGACGATTTCGTGAGGTGGACAGGGCGGGTCCGTGTGCGGGTCTCGTGCTCGACAAGACGGGGTCGGTTCACCCTGAGCGCTGATCTGATGCAGCTGACGGTGGGGTGACGACGACGACCGAGTGGGCACACCGTCGGTTCGCTCCGTGTCGTCACGGCCTGTCCATCTGGTCGTCGGCGACTCGGGATGACCCCGCGCGTCGCTGATAGTCGATGGAGCATCACAGCTGGTTCGCATGCCGCGCACATCCGACGTGCTGATGGACGAACTTGACCCGGGGAACGTAGATCGCGTGTCAGTAGCGCCCCGACATGCGATGGATCGAACCGTGCGTCACTCGGCAGGGTCTTGAGCACTCCGGTTCTGTGCGCCTGCCGGTCGTTTGGTGGGCGCGGCGAGACGTCTCGTGGAGGCGTCCCGGGTAGATGTCGTCACGGCGCGTCTCGCAGTCGATACGCTCGAACAGCGCTGGCGCGCAAACCACCGGTGCTTCAACCGGGTGTCGGTCTAGTCCGGGGGCCAAGCCGGTCCACGAAGACGGCCGCTCGGACGACCTCGACGCCTCCCCACTCGCTGAGCCGCAGTAGGTGTCGATCGCCGGAGACGACGACCTCAGCACCGCCCTCGATCGCCGCCTCCAGCACGCGATCGTCGGCGGGATCGTCCGCGATGACCGCGAGCCTCTCGCGGGGGCGGACGACGGTGCCGACACGTGCGACCTGTGTCACGGCTGCCTCGGCAACCGACGCCTCCCACCCGAACTTGTCACCGAGGACGCGACCGAGCTCGGCGAGCAGCGAGGGAGATGTGACAAGCTCGTATGGCCCCTCGAGTGCGCCTCGGTACACCATCTCCGGAGCACCGCCGGGGAACACGAAGGCCGAGATCAGGATGTTGGTGTCGAGGACGGCCCTCACCCTCGAGCTTCCCGGATCAGCCTCTCGACGTCCCTCTCGGTCTTGATCCCACGCCGTGAGGCTCGGGCTGCGCCGTAGCGTTGCAGCGACTCGAACGTCCGGCTCTCGAGGTACGTCCGGTAGACGGCGAGCATCTCCCGGAAGAGCTCGCTGCGATTGCGTCCCTCCCGGGCGGCGATCCGATCGAAGTCTTCTGCGGCCTTGGGCGGCACCGACACCGTCAGGACCCGCGTCTTCCGTTCAGCCATTGTCATACAGGGTATGACTGAGACAGGATACCGTCAATCCTCGTCGAGCTTCAGCTCATGGACTCGTATGCGGCACGATGCGCGAATCAGTAACCGTGTGTCGTTCCCTTGTGACCCAACCCTGTGGCAGTGAACCCGTGTGTCGGGGGCCGGCCTCCGTGGAGCGTTATCGCCGGGCAAGGACGGTGAGATACCTGATGACGCAGGCCGCACGCG
>DASTHN010000036.1:0-16459 GCA_035718185.1 Actinomycetota bacterium | reverse complement strand
CGCTTGGCCATCTCGGCCTGCTGGCGGAGCGGCTTCAGCTGACGCTTGAGCTCGGCGAGCACGTCCTGGAGCCGGAGCAGGTCCTGGTCGAGCCCGGCGAGCTTGCGCTCGGCACGCTCCTTCCGCTTGCGGTGCTTGGCGATGCCGGCCGCCTCCTCGACGTACTGGCGGCGATCCTCGGGGCGGTTCGACAGGATCGTGTCCAGCTCGCCCTGCGAGACGATCGTGTGGAGGGCCCGGCCGATGCCGCTCTCGGCCAGGAGCTCCTGGACGTCGAGCAGCCGCACGACCTGCCCGCCGATCCGGTACTCGGACTCGCCGGAGCGGAAGATCGCGCGGCTGATCTCGATCTCGGACATCGGCACGGGGATGAGCCCGGCCGTGTTGTCGATCACCAGCTTGACCTCGGCCATGCCGAGCTGTGGACGCGCGGGGCTCCCCGCGAAGATCACATCGGCCATCTGGCCGCCGCGGAGCGCCCGCGGCCCCTGCTCGCCGAGCACCCAACTGATGGCGTCGACGAGGTTCGACTTGCCGCTTCCGTTGGGGCCGACGATGACGCTCACGCCAGGAGCGAATTCGAGGACGGTCTTGTCCGCGAAGCTCTTGAAGCCTCGGATCTGCAGGGAGCGAAGGAACATTCCGCGCGATGCTAGCAGTGCCCAGGCACGGATCCGGGGATTTCCGGTCCGGAATCGCGTCAGCCGCTGACCGCGAATCCCCGCTCGCCGGCGGGCGCCTCGGGCGTGATCTCGACGGCGTCCACCCGGGCGAGCTCGGGGCCGATCCGGCACCACTCAGCCATCCGGTCCACATCGGTGTCCGCGCCCTCGAAGGCGGCCTCGACCCGGCCGTCGGGGCGGTTGCGGACGTACCCGGCGAGGCCGAGGCTCCGGGCCTCGCGCGCGCAGGTCGCCCGGAAGAACACGCCCTGGACCCGGCCGGTGACGAGGATCCGGACCCGTTTCACGGAGCGATCGTACGCCCGCCCCCGGTCCCAGCCGCCGAGGCCGGTACCATCGCGAACGTGATCGCCTATGGACCGCCGACCGCGCTCATCGTGGTCGATCTGCAGAACGACTTCGCCGACCACCTGGGCAGCCTTTACGTGCGTGGCGGCGAAGAGGTCGTTCCGTTCGCGAACGAGCAGATCGATGCGGCCGTCCGGGCCGGCTCGCCGGTGCTGTACACGCAGGACTGGCACCCGGCGTCGACGCCGCACTTCCAGACCGACGGCGGGATCTGGCCGGTGCACTGCGTGGAACGAACGCAGGGCGCGGCCTTCCATCCCGAGCTGCGGATCGAGGGCCCCGCGGTGCGCAAGGGCGTGGACGGCCGGGACGGGTACTCGGGGTTCAGCGTCCGAGACCCCCTGAGCGGAGACGTGTCGGCGACCCAGCTCGATCGCCTGCTGCACGAGCGCGGCGTCACCCGCATCGCGATCGCCGGCCTCGCGACCGACTACTGCGTGGTCGAGACCACGCTCGATGCCGTACGGCTCGGGTTCTCGGTCACGGTCCTCAGCCAGGGCATCCGCGCGGTGGACCTGCGGCCCGGCGACGGCGAGCGCGCGATCGAGCGGATGCGTCAGGCGGGCGCGGAGATCGTCTGAGGCCGCGGCCTCACGACTGGCACTGGGGGCAGAAGTACGCGTTCCGCCCCGAGATCTTCACCGCCTCGATCGGCGTCCGGCATCGGCGGCATGGCTGCCCCGCGCGGCCGTAGACCTTGAGCTCGTTCTGGAACTCGCCCGGCTTGCCGAACAGGTCGACGTACGCCTCATCGTCAAGGGTCGTCCCACGGAACCGGATCGCGTCCTGCAGGACCTCCTGGAGCGCCCGGTAGAGGCGGCGGACCTCCTGCGAGGACAGCGTGTCCGACATCCGGTCGTGCCGCAGGCCGGCGGCGAACAGCACCTCGTCGGAGTAGATGTTGCCGAGGCCGCTCATGAACTTCTGGTCCATGAGCAGGACCTTCATCTTCGAGGCGCGCTCGGCCAGCGCGGCGCCGAACGCCTGCCAAGTGAAGACGTGGTCGAGCGGGTCGATCGCGATGTGCTGGAGCTCCTTGACCTTGCCAAGCTCGTCGGGCGTCGCGACGAACATCTCGCCGAACGTGCGGGGGTCGACGTAGCGGAGGTCCCCCCCCTGCTGGAAGTCGATCACGACGTGCGTGTGGGGAGGCAGCGCTTGGCGCTTGTTCCCGCGGACGAACTGCCCGCTCATCCCGAAGTGGACGACGAGCACGTCGCCGTTGTCCAGGTGCGCGAGGACGTACTTGCCGCGCCGCTCGACCTTCGTGAGCTTGCGCCCCACGAGCCGGTCGGTGAAGTCCTTGCGCTTGGCGTGACGCCGGATCACCCGCATCGCGTTCTTCGAGGTCCGGACCTCGGCCCTCGCGATCTTGCGGCCGACGACGTCCTTCTCGAGGTCCCGGCGCATCACCTCGACTTCCGGCAGCTCCACCCGGTCCCTCCCGTCACGCCTCGGCCGCGGTGCGCTCGGTCAGGCGGCGGTAGGCCTGGTGCGCTGCCTGCTGCTCCGCCTCCTTCTTCGACCGCCCGGTGCCGGTCCCCCACGGCTCGCCCGCCAGGAACACGGTGGCCGTGAACTCCTTCTCGTGGTCCGGCCCGCGCTCGGCGATCCGGTACTCGGGGAGCGCGTGCAGGTCCGAGGAGGCCATCTCCTGCAGGATCGTCTTGTAGTCCCGGCCGCCCTCGCCGCGGGCGTACGCGATCATACGCGGGCGGAACAGGCGCTCGATCAGCTTGCGCGCCGTGTCGAGGCCCCGGTCCAGGTACACCGCGCCGAGGATCGCCTCGAACGCGTCCGCCAGGATGCTGGCCTTGTCGCGGCCGCCGCTCATCTCCTCGCCCTTGCCGAGGAGCACGTGGTCGCCCAGGCCGAGGTCGCGGGCGACGTCGGCGAGCGCGGTCATGTTCACCATCGCCGCGCGGAGCTTCGCGAGCTCACCCTCCGGAAGCGTCGGGAACTCGCGGAACGCCATGTCGGTCACGACGAGCCCGAGCACCGCGTCGCCCAGGAACTCGAGGCGCTCGTTGTTGACCGCGACCTCGTTCTCGAACGCGTACGAGCGGTGGATGAGGGCGGTCTCGCGCAGGGCCGCGTCCCGGAACCGCACCCCGAGGGCGCGATCCAGGGCCTTCGAGCCGTTGTCACCCGCTCGTGCGGTCACGCGGCCTACTCGACCTCGACGGCCTGCCGGCCGGCGTAGAAGCCGCAGTTCGCGCAGACGCGATGTGGCAGCTTCGGCTGGTGGCACTGCGGGCATTCCGAGTACGTCGGCGCCGTCGCCTTCCAGTTCGCCTTGCGCTTCGCGCCGCGGGTATGGGTCTGCCTTCTCTTCGGGACCGGCATCGTGGTTCCTTTCGCTCTGGGGGTCAGGGTTCCTCGGCGAACCCCTCGAGGCCGGCCCACCGCGGGTCGACCGGTTCAGCGCACGTGCACTCGCCGAGGTTGCGGTCGCCGCCGCACCGCTCGCACAGGCCCAGGCAATCCGGCCTGCAGAGCGGCGAGAACGGCATGCCGAGCACCACGGCGTCGCGCACCATGGGCTCGGGGTCCAGGTGGAGGTCGGGCTCCAAGACGTAGTCGTCGTCCGGTCCGGCCTCGCGGACGAACAGCTCCTGCATCGAGACGTCGAAGTCGCGCTCGAACCCCTTCAGGCATCGGGCGCACCGGAACGCCATGTGCCCGGCGACCGATCCGGTCACGTAGATACCCTCGATGACACTCTCGAGCACGAGGTCACCCTCGAGCGGGGCGTCCTGCGGCACCTCGACGAGCTCCGTCGACAGGCCGGGCACCGTCTCCTCGACCCGCACGGTCTTCGAGGACCCCGGATGCTCGAGCAGATCGCGGACGTCGATCGCGCGCATCACTCGTCCTCGCCCTCCGGGAAGGCGACCTCCGGACCGATCTCGACGTTGGTGGCGGGCGCCACGCCGCGGAGCTTCTCGCGACCGGCGTCGACCTGCTCGATCGTCCGACCCACCTGCTCGTTGGTGGCGACCAGCTCATCCGTGATCCTGCGCAGCACCGTCTCGAACTGGGCGAGCTTCGCATCCACGTAGTCCTCGGACTCGAGCTTCATCCGGCGGGCCTCCTCGGCTGCATCCGCCTGGATGCGCTCGGCCTCCTCGGCGGCCCGCTGCACGATCGCCTCGCGCTCGGCCATGCGGAGCTGCTCGGCGCGGGCGTCCTCGACGATCGCCTCGGCGTCGCGCCGGGCCTTGCCGAGGAGCTCCTCGCGGTCCTTCACGACCCAGCGCGCCTGCTTGATCTCCTCCGGCAGGGCGGCCTTCATCTCGCCGATCAGCTCGAGCACCTCGTCCCGGTTCAGGAGGGCGCTCGAGGACAGGGGCATCGACTTCGCCTCGCGGATCAGGTCCTCGAGCTGCTGCAGGCGGGCGGCCAGATCCATCTCAGGCGCCCCCCCGGAGGCGCTCGCGCAGGCGCTCGGCCACGACGGGCGGGACGAGCTCGCTCACGTCGCCGCCGAAGCGGGCGACCTCCTTCACGAGCGAGGACGAGACGAACGACCACTGGGGTCCGGTGGTCATGAACAGGGTCTCGACGCCGGCGAGGGCGTAGTTCATCTGCGCCATCTGGATCTCGTACTCGAAGTCGGTGACGGCCCGCAGGCCCTTCACGACCACGTCTGCGTCGAGTGCCTTTGCCGATTCCACGAGCAATCCGCCGAAGGACACCACGGTCACGTTGGCGAGGCCAGTGGTCACCTCCTTCAGCATCTGCACGCGCTCCTCGGCCGAGAACAGGGGGTCCTTGCCCGGGTTGTCGAGCACGCCGACGACGACAGCGTCGAAGCGCTGACCTGCACGTTCGATGATATCGAGGTGACCGTTCGTCACGGGATCGAAGGTCCCGGGACACAGGGCGGTCAGGCTCATCGCTATGCCTCCCGCAAGAGCAGGACCAGGGTATCGCCGTACTCCAGGCGCCTGGCAGGCGCCCAGTGTACTGGAATGACAGGCGTGGAACTCCTCTTGCGGCGCGTCAGGACGATGGTCCAGGCGGAGGTCGCGAGCCACCCCACGGCGAGCTCGGCGAGCACCTCCTCCAGCTCGGGCCCGCCCAGGTCGTAGGGGGGATCGGCCAGCACCAGGTCGAACGGGGCGCCGTTCTTGTCATCTCTCGTGACGAAACGGCGCACGTCCAGGCCGACCACCACCGCCCGATGGCCGAGACGCGTCAGGTCAAGGTTGCGCCGGAGCGCGGCGAGCGCCGCCCGGTCGCGTTCGACGAACACGGCATCGGTCGCCCCGCGCGAGAGCGCCTCCACGCCGAGCGCGCCCGTCCCGGCGAACAGGTCGAGGACGCGCGCCCCGCGCACCCGCTCCCCCAGGCTGGAGAACAGCCCCTCGCGGGCCCGGTCCGAGACGGGCCGGACGCCTCGAGGGACCGGGGCGAGGCGGACCCCCTTGGCGCTCCCGGCGACCACGCGCATCGGGCCACTGTACGGCCCGCGCAGACGCCTCAGGTCTCGAAGAGCCAGTCGATCGAGCGCTCGAACCGGGAGCGGAGCTCGGCGAGCAGCGTGGGGTGCGCTCGCAGCTCCGGGTCGGTCTCGATCACCGCGAACGCCCGAGCGCGAGCGCGCTTGACCAGATCCAGGTCCTCGGCGAGGCGCGCGAGCTTCAGGTCCGGCATCCCCGACTGCCGCACGTCGAACAGCGTCCCTTCGCCGCGCAGCGCCAGGTCCTCGTCCGCGAGCTCGAACCCGTCGGTCGTGCGCACCATCGCCTCCAGCCGGCTGCGCGCCTCCTCGTTGTCCTCCTTCGACTCGTCGAACAGGACGCAGAACGACGCGTGCTCACCTCGGCCGATCCGCCCGCGGAGCTGGTGCAGCTGGGCCAGGCCGAACCGCTCGGCGTTCTCGACCAGCATCACCGTGGCGTTCGGCACGTCCACCCCGACCTCGATCACCGTGGTCGAGATCAGCAGGTGGTGCTCGCCCGTCCGGAACGCCTCCATCACGCGCTCCTTCTCCGCCGGACGCATCCGCCCGTGGAGGAGATGGACGGACAGGTCCGGGAAGACGTCCTCGGCCAGGTGCCTCGCCTCGGCCTCGGCGGCCCGGACCTCGGACTTGTTGGCCTCGTCGATCGCGGCGCACACGACGAACGCCTGGCGGCCGGTTTCCACCTCGCGCCGGACCAGGTCGTAGGCTCGCCGGCGCTCGGCGGCGGTCCTGGCGATCGTCGTCGTCACCGGCTGGCGGCCGCTCGGCATCTCGTCGAGGACGACCACGTCCAGGTCGCCGTAGTACGTGAGCGCGAGGGTTCGCGGGATCGGCGTCGCGGTCATGATCAGCACGTCCGGCGAGCCCCCCTTGCCCTTCAGCGCCATCCGCTGATGGACGCCGAACCGGTGCTGCTCGTCGATCACCGCGAGGGACAGGTCGGCGAACGACACGCCCTCCTGGACCAGCGCGTGCGTGCCGACCACCAGGTCGACGTCGCCGCTCGCCACGCCCTCGAGGATCTTGGTCCGGTCCTTGCCGGTCACCGCCGCCGTGAGCAGCGCGTACGTGACCACCCCGGCCTCGTCCTCAGGCTCCTGCGACGCGTCGAAGATCGACGCCTGCGGCCCGTCGTCGGGCGCGGCCGCGAGCTCGAGGAACGGGATCGCCCCGAACGGCCCGAGGAGCGCGGCCATCGAGCGGTGGTGCTGGCCCGCGAGGACCTCGGTCGGCGCCATGATCGCGGCCTGGTGGCCCGACTGGATCGCGACGAGCGCCGCGTGCAGCGCCACGAGGGTCTTGCCCGAGCCGACGTCGCCCTGTAACAGGACGTTCATCGGCCGGGCCCGCGCCATCGCGGCGTCGAGCTCGGCCATCGCCCGCACCTGCGCCCCGGTCGGCTCGAACGGCAGGGTCGCGAGCAGGCGCTCGGTGAGCGGGCCCTCGGGCTGGTGCGCGACGCCCTCCTGGGCCGACTCGACCCGGTGCTTGCGGAAGGCCACGCCGAGCTCCAACGTGAACAGCTCGTCGAACTTCAGCCGCTCTTCGGCCGCGCGGCGCTCGTCGGCCGAGTCCGGGAAGTGGATCGCTCGGAGCGCGGCGTCGAACGACGAGAGGCCCTCCGCCTCCAGGATCCGGGCCGGCACGGGATCGGGGATCGCGCGGATCCGCTCGAGGGCCCGGTAGACCAACTCGCGGATCGTGCGCGTCGTGATGCCTTCGGTGGCCCGGTGGACGGGTGTGATCCGCCCCGTGTGCACCAGGTCCTGCTCGTCGCCCCGCAACAGCTCGACCTCCTGCTTCGCGAACTGCAGCCGGCGCCCGTAGCTCTGGACGATCCCCGAGGCCGCGACCTCGTGCCCGACCTTGTACATCCTGGCCGTCCACGGCTGGTTGAAGAACATCAGGTCCAGGTAGCCGGTCCCGTCGTAGAGCTGAACCGTGACCATCGTCCGACGCTGGCGGGTCTGTCGCTGGTGCACCTTGTGCACCTTGGCGATGACCGTCGCCTCCTGTCCGATCCGCAGGCCGCCGATCCCCGATACCTCGGAGCGGTCGATGTAGCGACGCGGGTAGTGGTGCAGCAGCTGCCCCACCGTCTGGATGCCGAGCGACTCGGAGAGGACCTGGTGTGCCGGGTCGCCCTTCGTGCGGAAGCCGGTTCGGCGGTTGGCCAGCTTCGCGTCGATCTCGGCGACCGGCGAGGCGAGCGTCAGCGCCACGCCGCGCCCAGGCTCGGAACCCATCGTCGCATGGGTCGGTTCTACCATGGAGGTCATGCGACTCCGGCGATCGCTGCTCGCGCTCACGCTGCTCGCCCTCGTCGCGGCCGGGTGCGGGGGCGACGGCGATCCGAGCGCCGACGCCGGCCCGTCGCTGCCCTCGAGCCCCACGGCGCTGCCCGACGCCGATCCCGCGTCCTACACCGCCCTGCTCGAGAGCCTGCGAGGCACCCCGCTGGTCGTGAACGTCTGGGCATCGTGGTGCGGCCCGTGCCGCCTGGAGGCGCCCGAGCTCACGGAGGTCGCCACCGAGTACCGCGACCGCGTGTGGTTCCTCGGGATCGACGTCCTCGACGCCCGGCCCGACGCCCGCGCGTTCATCGAGGAGTTCGGCTGGCCCTACCCGAGCCTCTTCGATCGCACGGGCGCGATCCGGGATTCGCTCGGCCTGATCGGGCAGCCCCACACGCTCTTCTACGGCGCGGACGGGACGCTGATCGGCACGCACGCGGGTTCGATCACGGGCGATCAGCTGCGCGAGCAGGTCGAGGCCCTGGTCACGTAGTCGTCTGCTACCCTGGCTCGGCCATGTCAGCCGTCTGCGACATCTGCGGGAAGAAGCCGTTCTTCGGCATGCAGGTCTCCCACTCGCACCGCCGGACCAAGCGCCGGTGGAACCCCAACGTGCAGCGCGTCCGCGCCGTCGTGAACGGCGCGCCGAAGCGCGTGAACGCGTGCACCAGTTGCATCAAGGCCGGCAAGGTCCAGCGGGTCGGCTGACCCGCCCCCGCCCTCAGCGGGACGGGATGGACCAGAGCTGATCCACGGGCCCGATCCCCTCGCCGAGCGCGAGCGCGTGCCGGATCGCCTCCGTGACGAACGCCTTGCCCGCCCGCACCGCCTCGACGAGCCCGTCGCCCCGCGCGAGGTACGCCGCGATCGCGGACGAGAGCGTGCACCCCGTCCCGTGCGTGTTCGGCGTGTCGAGGCGCTCCCCCCGGATCCACTCGGTCCGGCTGTCCATGGCAAGCAGGTCGTCGGCGCCCGTCGCGCCCTCGAGGTGCCCGCCCTTGACCAGGACCGCGCTCGGGCCGAGCGCCAGGATCGCCTCGGCCGCCCGGGCCATGTCCTCGACGGTACGGACCGGGAAGCCGACCAGGCCCGCGGCCTCGGGCAGGTTCGGCGTGACCAAGGTCGCGAGCGGCAGGATCCGCGTTCGGAGCGCCTCGACGGCGTCGTCCTCCAGCAGCGCGTGCCCGTGCTTCGAGACGAACACCGGGTCGACGACCAGGTTCGGGACGGCGGTCTCGTGCACCGCGTCGGCGACGGCCTCGACGATCGCGCGCGAGGCGAGCATGCCGGTCTTCGCGGCGTCGACGCCGATGTCGGTCACGACCGCGCGGATCTGGTCGGCGACCGTGTCGGGCGACAGCGCCTCGTAGCCGCTCACGCCGAGCGTGTTCTGCACCGTCACCGCGGTGATCGCACTCATGCCGTACACGCCGAGCGCGCTGAACGTCTTGAGGTCGGCCTGGATGCCCGCGCCGCCGCCCGAGTCCGACCCGGCGATCGTCAGCGCCCGAGGCCTTGGCGCGTCACCCAAGGCCGAAGTGATCCCATCCGCTCGGCTCCAGCGGGCGCGTCCGGTCCCCGGCGTCGACGGCGACCATCCCCTCCCCGTCGACCACCATGCCGACCTCGGTCAGCCGCGTGCCGAAGCGCTCGTCCAGCTCGGAGCGAGCCCGCTCCACCGCGGTTGCGTCGATCGTCGCGAGCAGCTCGTAGTCCTCCCCCCCGGCGACCGCCAGGTCGAGGGCGTCGACCCCGAGCGTCGGCGCTCCCGCACGGAGCGCCTCGGCCACCGGCACCCGCTCGAGCTCGACCCGCGCGCCGACGCCGCTCGCTGAGCACAGCCGCCCGAGGTCCTTCGCGAGCCCGTCGGACAGGTCCATCATCGCCGTGACGCCAACCTGCGCGAGCGTCTGCCCCTCGCCCACGCGCGCGACGGGTCGCGAGAGCGCGTCGACCAGGTCGCGGCCCCAGGGCTCGGACAGGCAGACGGCCGCGCGTGCGGGCTCGGCGCGCGACACGACGAGCCCACCCGCCGCCGCCCCGAGCGCCCCCGTCACGACGATCACGTCGCCCGGCTGGGCGCCCGACCGCATCACGGCCCGCCCCGGCGCCACCTCGCCGACCACCGTCACCGAGAGCACGATCGCCGACGAGCGGTTCGTGTCCCCACCGACGAGCGCGAGCGCGTACTCGTCGCACGCCGCGCGCATCCCCCCGTAGAGCTCGACGACCCAGGCCGCCTCGACGTCCGGCGTGAGGCCGATCGACACGAGCGCGTATCGAGGGCTCGCCGCCATCGCCGCCATGTCCGACACGTTCACGACGATCGCCTTCGCGCCCAGGTCTCGCGGCGAGATCGCGTCGCGCTCGAAGTGCACGCCCTCGATCAGCATGTCGGTCGTGAGCACGCTCGCGCCGCTGCCCGGCTCGACCACCGCGGCGTCGTCGCCGAGCCCGACGACCACCCCGGGCTCCTCGCCCGAGAGCAGGCGCCGGATCTCCCCGATCAGCTCGTCCTCGGTCAGCTCCATCGTCGTCCCGTCCATCCTCGGCCCCGACGTTCCGCCACGCCGGCTGGGGCTCCCACCTGCGCTTCTGTAGACTAGGCGGCCACCAGCGAACCCGACCTGTTCAGGCTACCCACAAGGAGTATCGGGATGTCCGTCGAGGCCAAGACAGTCCACGACAACCCCTCGCCCGAGGAGCTCCGGCGGTTCACCGAGGCCATGCCGCAGTGCAAGGTCACCGAGTACGACAACGTGAACGTGCAGACCCAGGTCACCTCGCGCTCCGCCGACAACACGTACGTGGTGGCCGAGCGCTCCTCGGGCAAGACGATGACCCGTGATGAGTACGACGCGGTCGCGCGCCTCCAGAACGCGTACCTGCGCGAGCAGGAGGTCGTCGTGATCGACGGCTACATCGGCAATGACCCGTCCTTCCGCACGCGGGCGCGCCTCACGATCGAGAAGGCGAATGCGAACATCGCCGGGATGCAGCAGAAGCTCTACTTCGCGCCCGACGGCCCGGCCGAGCCCGAGGTCCAGGTGATCTACACGCCGAACCTGCGGGCGCCCGGCTACCCCGACGAGCGCGTGATCGCGGTCGACCTGCAGCACGGCGTCACGCGGGTGCTCAACTCCGACTACTTCGGTGAGTCGAAGAAGGGCGGCCTGCGGATGTGGAACAAGAAGGTCTACGACCTGGGCGGCCTGTCGCTGCACGCCGGGCTCAAGGTCATCCCGACCGACGCCGGCGAGAAGGTCTTCATGATCATCGGGCTCTCGGGGACGGGGAAGACCACGACGACCTTCACCACGCAGAACCAGTCGCTGCCCGTGCAGGACGACTTCGTCGCGCTGATGCCCGGCGGCCACGCCCACGGGACCGAGAACGGCTGCTTCGCGAAGACCTTCAGCCTGGACCCCGACTTCGAGCCGAACATCTACGGCGCCGTCGTGAAGCCCTCGGCCTACCTGGAGAACGTGTACCAGGACGAGCGCGGCAAGGTGAACTTCTTCGAGGAGTCCTACACCCAGAACGGCCGCGCGGTCTTCGGCATGAGCGACCTGGCGCGGTACCGCGACGCGACCGAGGTCGGCACGGTCGACTACCTGCTGATCCTCAACCGGAACGAGAACATCATCCCGGCGGTCGCACGGCTGGATCGCGAGCAGGCCGCCGCGTACTTCATGCTCGGCGAGACCACGGGGACCTCGGCGGGAGGCGCCGCCGAGGCCGGCAAGTTCCTCCGCGTGCCGGGGACGAACCCGTTCTTCCCGATGCCGCACGACCTGCAGGGCAACCGCCTGCTCGAGCTCCTCGACACCCACCCGATCGAAGCCTTCCTGCTGAACACCGGCCGGGTCGGCGGCACCGACGGCGACGAACGCTCGAAGAAGGTCAAGATCCCCCACACGTCGGCGTGCGTGAAGGGCATCGCCGAGGGCCGCATCTCGTGGACCGAGGACGACGACTTCGGCTACCTCGTCGCCGAGGAGGTCCCCGACTTCGACGACGTCGAGCTCCTCCAGCCCCCGCGACTCTACGAGCGCGAGGGCCGGACGCAGGAGTACACGGACATGGTCGACCGCCTGAAGGCCGAGCGCGTGAAGCGCCTGCGCGAGTTCCCGGACCTCGACGACGCGATCGTGAAGGCGGTCGGGTAGGCGGCCTCATACGGCTCTCGCCACGGTCGCCTCGTCGGACGCGCCGGTCCGAGAGGTCGCTGAAGATCGGAGTGAGAGGCGTGGAGGAGTCGGCGCTGCTGTTCACTCAGCAGATGCGCACCAGCGATGACCCATCGTGGATACGGCTTCGTGAGCATCTGGCGGAGCTGCAGATCCACGCTGGTCGAGCGGCGATAGGAGACAGATCCTCTGAGTCGCAGGGCGACTTCGGGGTCCTCGTTACGGATGACGGTCGTGCCTTCGTCTTCCTGTTTCGGCCAGGAGATCGCGGCGATATCCGCATGCAGATCCGAGAGACAACGATCACCGATCGGCGTGAACTGCGAAGCGGGGAGGAACGCTTCCCTTATGCGCACGAGATCGCTGTCGCCTCCGAGGTACTTCGCGACGAACGGCACAGGCCGGGGCTCAACTTCTGGAGTGATCGCGGCCCTGTGGCTGCGTATCCGTTGGAGAGGTCTTGTTCGTCGTCATGAGGTCTTGAGTCCGACCCTGTTCGGTAGACACGATCCACCCGGGGCGGCAGACACTCGTTCGAGATGCCGAGCTCGGTTCTCTCGCCTGGCCTACCCCTCCGCTCGGCGTCGGGACAGGAAATACCCGGCGACGAGCTGGAGCGCGGCGAGCGCGAGCAGCACCACGGCGTACCAGCGGAGCTCGGCGAGCTCGTCAGCGGCGGCGCGGCCCTGCGCGTCGCTCGACGCGTAGAGCGCGAACAAGCCGGCGAAGGCGAACCAAAGGCCGACCCGCCCGGTCACGAACGCGGCGTACAGCAGGTGGTCCTTCACGTCAGCGCCGTCGATGCGCCGGCCCATCCACACGATCAGCGAGCGGACGCCGCCGGCCGCGACGGCGACGGCGAGAACGATCTCGACGAGCTTCACCCGCGCTCCTCGGCGGCGCGCTCGAGCGCGGCGAGCACCTCGTCGTCCGGGGTCTGGTCGAAGATCCGGTACCACACCCCCACGGCGAAGAACGGCTCGGGGGTGGCGAGCGCCACGACCTCGTCCGCCTCGTGCGAGAGCCGCTGGATCGTCTGCGGCGGCGCCACCGGGACCGCGAGCACGACCGTCGCCGCGCCCTGCGCTCGAGCCCATCGCAGGGCGGCCACCGCGGTGCCTCCGGTCGCCACGCCGTCGTCGACCACGATCGCGGTCTTCCCCGTGAGGTCGAGCGGGGGCCGATCCCCCCGGTAGGCCTGGAGCCGGCGGACGGTCTCGGCCTCCTCGGCGGCGATCTCGCGCTCCAGGTAGTCCTCGCTCACGCCCAGGCGCTCGATCAGCCACGGGTCGAGGACGCGGACGCCCGGCGCGACCGCGCCCAGCCCGAGCTCCGGGTTGCCGGGCGCGCCCACCTTGCGCGGCACGACGACGTCGAGCGGGACGCCGAGCGTGGCCGCCACGACCTCGCCGACGATCACGCCGCCCCGCGGGATCGCGAGCACCACCGTGTCGGGTCCGGCGTGCTCCTTCAGCGCCTCGGCCAGGCGCCGCCCGGCGTCGAGCCGGTCGTGGAAGATCACGGCTCCCGCTCCCGCATCTCGCGCTCCGCCTGCTCCTCCTCGAGCTTGCGGCGCTTGTCCTCGATCACCTTCTCGGGGGGCGGCATCGGCTTGCGGATCCGCCGGTACGCGGCCAGCGGGTCGTCGGTCCTCGCGCGCTTCTTGCGAGCTGCCACGACCCCATCATCCTACGGTGGCTCCGATCGCCGCGCCGCGCAACGATTGCCGCCCGGTGGCCACCCGCCTAGCATGGAGCCCCGAGCCCAGGAGGTCCTTCAGTGGTCCAGGCGTACATCCTGATCCAGACCGAGGTCGGCAAGGCCGCCGTCGTCGCCGGCGAGGTGCGCGAGATCAAGGGCGTGACCGAGGCCGAGGACGTCACGGGCCCCTACGACGTCATCGTGCGCGCCGAGGCGAAGAACGTCGACGAGCTCGGCAAGCTGGTGGTCGCGAAGATCCAGGGCGTCGAGGGCATCACGCGCACGCTCACCTGCCCGGTCGTCCACCTCTGAGCGCCGCGGGCCGCCGCCCGACGGACACCGCTAGCGGGCGGCCTCGACCTCGCCGAACGCGACCTCGAGCGTCTCGATAGCGCGCGCCGCGTCGTCCTCGGTGATCGTGAGCGGCGGCGACAGGCGCAGCGCGTTGCCGTACAGGCCGCCCTTGCCGATCAGCATCCCGCGCTCGCGGCACGCCTCCATCACGCGCCCCGCCAGGGCCGGGGCCGGCTCCTTCGAGGTCCCGTCGGCCACCATCTCGATCCCGATCATCAGGCCCTTGCCGCGGACCTCGCCCACCGTGTCGTACCGGTCCTCCAGGTCCTTCAGCCCGCGCATCAGGAAGTTGCCCATCTTGTAGGCGTTCTGCTGCAGGTCGTTCTCCTCGATGTGGTTCAGGTTCTCGAGCGCCCCGGTCATCGAGATCGGGTTCCCGCCGAACGTCGAGATCGAGTTCGCGCGGAGCGAGTCGACCATGTCCTCGCGGCCGACGACCGCGCCGATCGCCAGCCCGTTGCCGAGCCCCTTCGCGCACACGATCGCGTCGGGGCGCACGCCGTAGGACTCGATGCCCCAGAACGCCTCGCCGGTGCGGCCGAACCCGGTCTGCACCTCGTCGGCGATGAACGGGATCCCGTGCTCGTCCAGGATGCCCTTCACGATCTGGAAGTACTCCTGCGGCGGCGTGACGAACCCGCCCACGCCCTGGATCGGCTCGGCGATCATCGCGGCCGGGTCGCCGCTCGTCGTGGTCCGGATCACGTCGCGGAGGTCCTCCGCGCAGGCGACCCCGCAGTCCGGGTAGGTCAGGTGCAGCGGACACCGGTAGCAGTACGGCGCGAGCGCGTACGAGACGTTGAGCGGCGAGAACGACGTCGCCGACCAGCCCTTGTTCCCCGTGATGCCGACCGCGCCGAACGATCGGCCGTGGTACGAGTTCCGCAGCGCGATGATCTCGTTCGAGCGCCGCCACGACGCCGCGAACAGCAGGGCGGACTCGATCGCCTCGGTCCCCGAGCTCACGAAGAACGCCTTCGTCGCATGGTCGATCGGCGCGAGCTCGGTCAGCCGCTCGGCCAGCTCGATCTGCGGGCGGATCAGGTAGAGCGTGGAGGTGTGGTTGATGCCGCGCTGGATCTGCTCGGTCAGCGCGTCCACCATCGCCTGCATCAGGTGGCCCGAGATCGTCGTGACGATCCCGCCGAAGAAGTCCAGGTACTCGTTCCCCTCGCCGTCCCAGACGCGCGTCCCCTCGCCCCGGACCAGTTCCATCGGGCGGTCGTAGTACAGGAGCACCCACGACGGCAGGACCTTGCGGTGCCGCTCGAGCAGCTCCGCGGGGTCGCCTCCGGTCCCGATCGGCAGGTTCTCACCGTCGCCCATGCGATATCCCTCCTCCTGGTCCTCCGGAACGATATCGCCTGCACCGGCCGCGTTCAGGGCCGGCCGGACCGTGCCGAGCGGTCCTCAGACCCCGGTCCCGCGTTTGCGCTCCGCGTCGTGGCGCTCGATCGCGAGCTCGATCAGGCGGTCGACCAGCTCCGGGTACGACATCCCGGAGGCCTCCCACAGCTTCGGGTACATCGAGATGCTCGTGAACCCGGGGATCGTGTTCACCTCGTTCACGAGGATCCGCCCGTCGGGCGTGAGGAAGGAGTCGACCCGCGCCATCCCGGCGCAGTCGATCGCGCGGAACGCGGCGACCGCCAGGCGCTGGACCTCCTCCATCACGTCCGGCGGGATCGGCGCGGGGATCAGCAGCTCGCTGCCGTGCTCGTCCAGGTACTTCGCCTCGTACGAGTAGAACTCGTGCCCCGTCGGGACGATCTCGCCGGCGACCGACGCGACGGGGTCGTCGTTGCCGAGGACCGCGCACTCGATCTCGCGCCCGCCCTCGACGGCGCGCTCCAGCACGGCCTTGCGCCCGAACCGGAACGCCTCGTCCATCGCCGGTCGGAGCCCCGCGGGCCCGTGCACCTTCGTGATCCCGACCGAAGAGCCGAGCGCGGCCGGCTTCACGAACCGCGGGTACCCCAGGTGCTCGGCTCGCGCCTCCACGCCCTCGGGGTCGTCGAGCCACTCGGGCTCGTGGACGACCTCGTGCTCGACGACCGGGATGCCGGCCCCCGCGAACAGCGCCTTCTGCACCGCCTTGTCCATCCCGACGGCCGAGCCGAGCACCCCGGCCCCGACGTACGGCACGCCCGCCATCTCGAGGAAGCCCTGGATCGACCCGTCCTCGCCGAACGGTCCGTGCATCACGGGGAACACGACATCGATCTGCGTGCGCGAGCCGTCCTCCCCGACCAGCGCCCGGGCGCCGGGGTCCTGGTCGAGCGTCACCTCCGGTCCGTCGGCCGGGGGCACCTCGGGGAGCGGGCCGTCGTGACTCGCGGGCAGCGCGGGGGGACCGCCGGGCATCAGCTCCCACCGGCCCGCCTTCGTGACGCCGATCGGGACCACCTCGTAGCGCTC
>DASTHN010000035.1:0-2402 GCA_035718185.1 Actinomycetota bacterium | reverse complement strand
GACTTCGGCGCCTCGGACGCGCCGCTGTCGAAGGACCAGCTCGACGCGTGCAAGGGCTGCGTCGTGATCCCCTGGGCGCTTGCAGCGGTCTCGATCCCGTACAACCTCCCGGGCCTCGACGGCCGGCTCAGGCTCAACGGGCAGACGCTCGTGAACATCTACCTCGGCTCGATCACGAGCTGGAACGACCCTGCGATCAAGAAGCTCAACCCGAAGCTGAATCTGCCCGACACGAAGATCACGCCGGTCTACCGCTCCGATGGATCGGGCACGACGTACGCGTACACGGACTACCTGGCGGCGGTGAGCCCGCAGTGGAAGAGCCGCGTCGGCACCAATACGAGCGTGAACTTCCCGACCGGGGTAGGCGCTCGGGGAAGCTCGGGCGTGACCGGCGTCGTGAAGAACACCCCCGGGGCGCTGACCTACGTGGACGCCGCCTACGCGATCCAGAACAAGCTCCAGTTCGCGCAGATCCAGAACCGCGCGGGGAAGTTCACGACCCCCGGGCTCCGCGGGATCTCGCAGGCCCTCTCGCAGCTGCCGAAGAAAGTGACCCAGCTGTCGCAGCTGAAGATCGTCGATCCGCCGAAGGCCGCCGGGCCGCTCGCCTACCCGATCTCGACGTTCACCTACGTGATCGTGCCGACGAGCTCGCCCAAGGCCGCCGACCTGCGGAAGTTCGTCTACTGGGCGGTCACGCAGGGACAGAAGTTCGGTCCGCCGCTCTTCTTCGTGCCTCTGCCGAGCACCGTGAAGGCGTTCGCGTATCGCGAGATCGCGAAGGTCAAGGCGTCGACCTAGCGGCATGACGTCGCTTGGCTACGATCCCGCGGCGCCGGGCGCCGACCTCGAGCGTCGCGGGATCCGGCTGGGCGACGTCCTCTTCCAGGGCGTCGCGCTCGCCGCCTCGGTCGCGGCGACGGCGTTGCTCGGATTGGTCGTGTACCAGGTCGTCTCCGACGCCTGGCCGGCGATCCAGGAGTTCGGCCTCTCGTTCGTCTGGACGGAGGCCTGGGACCCCGTCAAGGACGTCTACGGGGCGCTGACGTTCGTCTACGGGACGGTCGTCACGTCGTTCATCGCGTTGCTGCTCGCGACGCCGATCTCGATCGCGATCGCGCTCTTCCTGACCGAGATCGCGCCTCGCCGCCTCGCTGCGCCGATCGCGACGATGGTCGAGCTCCTCGCGGCGATACCGAGCGTCGTGCTCGGCCTCTGGGGCATCCTCGTGTTCGGCCCCTGGGTGCGTGACACGCTCGAGCCCTGGTTGCAGAGCTTCCTCGGCTGGTGTCCCCTCTTCTCCGGCGAGCCGTCGCAGGCGGGGATGCTTCCGGCCGCGCTCGTCCTCACGATCATGATCATCCCGATCACCTCGGCCATCTGCAGGGAGCTGTTCTCCCGCACGCCGGGGGACCTGATGGACGGTGCGATGGCGCTCGGGTCGACACGCTGGGAGGCGATCCGGAGCGTGATGTTCGCGTACGCGGCTCCTGGCATCGCCGCGGCGGTGCTGCTCGGGCTCGGCCGCGCGTTCGGCGAGGCGATCGCCGTCAACCAGGTGATCGGCGGCGCGAACTCGATCCACGTCTCGCTGTTCGCGCCGGCGGACTCGCTCGGCTCGCGAATCGCCGCCCAGTACCAGGGCGCGACATCGACACTCCAGGTGGGCGCGATCCTGTACCTCGGCGTGATCCTCATGGTCATCTCCCTCGTCACCAACGTTGTCGCGCAGGTGATCGTGACGCGATTCGAGCGGTCGCGGAGGGCGTACTGATGTCGAGCGTTCCCGGCGACCGGTACGACATCACGGTCCGCTCGGGCGACCTCCGCCGCCGCCGGGTCACCGAGAAGGTTGCCGCGGGACTTGCCGTTGCGAGCGCACTGCTGGCGGTCGGCATCCTCGCGCTCGTGCTCGGGACGGTGATCCACAGAGGCTTCAGCGCACTGAGCCTTGACTTCTTCACCAAGCCGCGGCCGCTGTTCGGCCAGGCGGGGGGCATCGCAGACGCTCTGGTCGGCAGCATCTTGATCGTCGGCATGGCGATGGTGATGGCGATCCCGTTCAGCATCCTCGTCGCGATCTTCATGTCCGAGTACGCCGGACCGAGGGTCTCGGTGAGCCTCCGCGTCGTGCTCGACGTCCTGAACGGCGTGCCGGCGATCGTCATCGGCATCTTCGTCTTCGGGCTGCTCGTCGTCGGCCGAGGGCAGAGCGCGATCTTCGGTGCATTCGCACTCGCCGTGCTGATGCTGCCCATGGTCGCGCGCGCTACGCAGGAGGTGCTCGAGATCGTGCCGCGCAGCCTGCGCGAGGCGAGCCTCGCGCTGGGCGTCACCCGGTGGCGGACGACCGTCGGCATCATCCTGCCGACGGCGATCGGGGGCATCCTCACCGGCGT
>DASTHN010000034.1:0-2040 GCA_035718185.1 Actinomycetota bacterium | reverse complement strand
GGGCATTCGCTCGGCGCCGAGGTCGCCGTCTGGACGGCAGCGCGGAGTTCGCACCGGGTCCTCGCCGTGATCGTCGAGGACGGACCATTCACGGGCGCGGAGGCGATACCGATCATCGAGCGCCAACGGGAGCAGCTGGACTTCCAACGCCGATACGCGGGCTCGCGGATGGAGCCGTCGGAACTGGCCCCCCTGATGGCGGACCTTCCCTTCGGGCGGGACGGAGACGGACGACTGGTCCTCGCCCGAGATGTGCTCGGTGACGGGCACCCCGAGTACCTCGAGTGGGCGGAGACGATCCGCGTGCACGATCCCATGTTCCTCGACGCGCTGACGGACTACGAACGGTTCAGCGCGGGATATGGTCTCCACCTGTTGCCGGACATCGCCTGCCCGGTGCTCATCCTCCGCGCAGGGAACGAGAGCGCCCTTCCGCTCGAGGAGGCGCAGGCGGCGCTGGACGTCCTGCCGGATGCGCGGCTGATCACCCTCGAGGGCTTGTTCCACGGGATGCATTGGCAGGCGCCCGACCGGGTCCTGGGCGCCGTGCTCCCGTTCCTCGAGCAGATCCGCTGATGCCCGGTCTTGAGGTCCGCACCTCAGGCGGTTCTCGAGACCCGAAGCGCGTCGTTGCCGAGGGGTACGACCGGCTCGGCCCGGCGTACGGGGCGTGGGCGGCGAAGGGCCGTCCCGAGGTGCGGACGTGGTTCCTCGGGGAGGTGCTGGCGAGGCTCGGACCCGGCACGGATGTCCTCGAGCTCGGGTGCGGATCGGGTCCCGCCTCCGAGGCGCTGTCGGCGGGACGGCGATACGTGGGCGTCGACCTCTCGCGGGTCCAACTCGCGATCGCGCGTGAGCGTGCGCCCGACGCGACGTTCATCCGTGCCGACTTCACCTCGTTGGACTTCCGGCCGGCCTCGTTCGACGGCGTCGTGGCCTTCTACGTCTTCATGCACGTGCCTCGGGACGAGCTCGCGCCGACTTTCGAACGGATCTTCAGGTGGCTGCGCCCGGGTGGGCGGCTCATGCTCACGCTCGGGACCATCGACGCGGAGGACCGGGTCGAGGAGTGGCTCGACGTCCCGATGTTCTTCGCCGGGCTCTCGTCGCGGGCGCACGAGCGGCTGCTGCGCCAGATCGGCTTCGAGCTGGAACTCTCCGAGATGCGCGAGGAGATCGAGGCGCGCTACGGTCCGGCCACGTTCAACTGGGTGATCGCGCGGAAGCCCATCGGGTCCACCCCTTGACCGGTGGGGCAGGCGGGGCTACGGTCGCGTCTCGAACTCTGCCGCCGGGAAGGGGGGATGGACATGGGCATGGAACCCCGGATCACACCATCCTCTCCGGCGACCGTCTGCTGAGCCCATCCCGGTCTCGCTCTCGCGCTGGGGAGCAGCGCAAGGGGGAGACCACGCATGGCTCAAGCTACGTTCGACATCGACCACATCACGCTGGGCGACGACCGGCTCGCGGCGGCCGTCGCCATCATGCCCGTACTCCACTGGGGGCCTGGATCGATCGGGGGGTACGAGGAGCTCCTCGCGACGACGCGGCAAGAGATCCACCTCGTCGCATGGACGGATGATGAGCCGATCGGGTTCGCCCTCGCCCACACGTGGCCGGGCGGCGAGTCCGATCCATATCTCAACGCGCTCCTCGGCGTCGCGCCGGCGCACCGACGCAAGGGGGTCGGCTCGGCGCTGTTCGGGTCCGTGTCGCGCGACGCCCGCGAGCTCGGCAAGTCCGGGTTCCACTTCGAGGTGCTCGAGGATCGGGCCGACGCGCTCGAGTTCCTCGCGCACCGGGGCTACTCGGAGGTCGGCCGAGAGCTCCAGTTCGAGCTGAACCTGACCGCCGCCACGCCGCCACCCGCGGAGCCTCCACCCGGCGTCGAGATCGTCACGCGCGCGCAGCATCCCGAGCTCGTGCGGGGCATATTCGAGCTCGCATGCGAGGCAGGCAGAGACATCCCGGGGACCGAAGGAGAAGGAGACGCGGTTCGGTACGAGGACTGGTACGCCTTCGAGATCGACCGCCCGG
>DASTHN010000033.1:0-18131 GCA_035718185.1 Actinomycetota bacterium | reverse complement strand
CGACGTCGGCGCCGTCGGTCCCCTTGAGGCCGACGCGGCCGCCCATCCCCGCGATCGGGTTCACGACCAGGCCGAGCCGCCTCCGTCGGCCCGACGCGCTCACCTCGCCTTCCCGTCGAGCCCGGCCTTGCGGCGGTACGCGCGCCACGTCACCGCCCACCGTTCGGGGTCGTCGAGCGGCCCGTGGTCGTTGCGGTGCACGGCGCTCGCGTGCGGCGCCGAGCGCACCAGATCGGCGTCGGCCCGGGCCTCGTCGGCCACGTGCCGCAGGATCGCCGCGTACTCGTCGAGGTCCGCCATCGAGTAGGACTCGGTCGGCTCGAGCGTCATCGGCTCGGGCACCACCCACGGGTGGTGGCTGGTCCAGTAGTGCGTGCCGAAGTCGGCCGCGCGCAGTCCCAGGTCCTCCGAGCGCACGCCGGTCTCGGCCGAAAGGCGCTCCCAGCTGTATCGGACCTGCTCGACCCGGCGCCGTCCCTCGGCGTACGGCGCCGAGACGCCGGGGATCTGGAGGACGCGGTGCATCAGGTAGTTGTTGTTCAGCACCGCGGTCTCGGCCACCTCGCGCAGACCCTCGGCGCCGAGACTCGCGATCCACGCGTACGCGCGCACGATGTTCGGAGCGACCCCGTACCAGGGACGGATCTTGCCGATCGACGAGGGCCGGTCGTGGTCCAGCCGGTAGGCCGAGCCGTCGAACTCGACCGTCGGGACCGGCAGGAAGGGCGCGAGCTCCTCGGTCACGCCGCACGCGCCGGCTGCTGGGCCGCCGCACGCGTGCGGCGTCGAGAACGTCTTGTGCAGGTTGAAGTGACACAGGTCGAAGCCCGCGTCGCGGGCGCGCGTGACCCCGAGGATCCCGTTCGCGTTCGCCTGGTCGTACGCGCACAAGCCGCCGGCCTCGTGAACGATGCGGACGAACCGGTCGATCCTCGGGTTGAAGATGCCGGTGTCCTCGGGGTTGGTGATGAGCAGGGCGGCCGTGCGCTCGGACGCCGCCGCCTCCAGCGCCTCGAGATCCGGGTAGCCGTCGGCGTCCGGGTACAGCGTGATGACGCGATACCCGGCGGTCTTCGCGCACGCCGCGTTCGAGGGGTGCGAGAAGATCGTCGTGATGACCTCGTCGCGTCCCTCGTCGCCGCGCGACGCGTGGTACGCCCGGATCATCGCCACGTTCGCGTAGATCGCGGCCGAGCCGGCGCCGGGCTGCAGCGTGAACCGGTCCATGCCCGAGATCGCCTTCAGCAGCTGCTCGAGCCGCCACATGATCTCGAGGATCCCCTGCGTCGTGGACGCGTCCTGGAGCGGGTGCAGGTCCGCGAGCTTGGGGCTCCTCGCTAGCTGGTCGTTCACCTTCGGCGAGTACTTCATCGTGCACGTGCCCTGCCCCACGTCGATGTTGAGGTCGACGCCCAGGTTCTCCTGCGACAGCCGCGCGTAGTGGCGGACGACGTGGAGCTGCGCGAGCTCGGGCAGCGCCGGCGGGTCGGTCCGGCGCACCTGGGGCGGCAGTGCGGCGGCCGGATCTCCGATGGCCTCGCGGATCTCGGACTCGACCTCGGGCGGGAGCACCCCGCGCGCCCCGGGTTGTGAGAGCTCGAAGATCACCGGCTCGTCCCACCGCGCCTGGTGGTACCGGCGGATCGGCGGCTTGGCCGCGACCGGCCAGGTCCTGCGGTCCTCGCCGCTCACCCGATCACCTCCCCGAGCGCCTCGGCCAGGCGATCGAGATCGGCCTTCGTGTGGACCTCGGTCACGCAGACGAGCACGGGCTGGCCGAGCTCCGGGAACGACGCCGACAGGTCGACGCCGCCGAGGATGCCGCGCTCGAGGAGGCCGGACAGGACGGTCGCCGCCGACCGGCCGGTCCCCGCGACGTCGATCACGAACTCCTTCACATGGTGGCTCGGCGCGAACGGCACCCGCACCCCGGGGATCGAGCCGAGCCGCCCGATCGCGTAGCGTGTGCGGGCCATCATGCCCTCGCCGAGCTCCACCATCCCGCGCGGTCCCATGAGCGCGAGGTACACCCCGGCCGTGATCCCCCACAAGGCGGCGGCGGTGCCGACCCACTCCTTGCCCTCCTCGCGCACGGCGAACGACGTCCGTTCGTACGCGACGTCCCCGAACCCGTACTCCCCCTCGACCCGTGTGGAGGTGATGCCGAACAGCCGCGAGGGGAACTCCATGACGAGCCGCGGATCGTCCTGCGTCGCGATGAAGCCGGCGTGTCCACCGCCGTAGAGCTGGTGCATCCCGAGCGGCTGGAGATCGCCGCACGCGATGTCGACGCCCCACGCCGCCGGCGGTCGCAGCACGCCGAGCGTGCTCGGGTCGACCGACGCGACCACCAGGGCTCCGGCGCCATGGGCGATCGTCGCCATCTCGTCGACGCGCGTCTCGACGACGCCGAGGAAGGTCGGCGTCTTCAGCAGGACCGCCCCCGTCCGCTCCCCGACGGCACTGCGGAGGGCGTCGACATCCGTCTCACCCGTCGCCGGGTCGAACGGCAGGAGCTCGACGGCGAGTTCCGGGGCGAGGTACCCGCGGATCTTCGAGAGCTCGTCCGGGCCGATCGCCGCCGTCACGAGCATCTCGGTTCGGCCCGTGATGCGCGCCGCCATCCGAAGCGCGGTGGCCGAGGCCTGGAAGCCGTCGTATGTCGGGACGTTCACGACGTCCATCTCGAGCAGCTCGCCCATCATGCTCGCGTACTCGAACAGCGCCTGGAACCGGCCGTGGTCCTCATACGGCTCGCCGGCGTACGCAGTCAGGAACTCGGCGCGCGAGTTCACCTCGTCGCAGACGGCCGGCACGTGGTGCGGGTAGCACCCCGCGCCGAGGAAGCTGAGGACCTCGCGTGTGCTCGTGTTCCGCGAGAGGAGGCCCTCCACGTGGCGCACCAGCTCCGCCTCGGACCGCAGGGCCGGAGGGACGTCGAGGGGCTCGGTCATCCGCAGGTGGACCGGGATATCGGCGTAGAGATCCTGGACGCTCGATGCCCCGATCGCGCGGAGCATGGCATCCCGTGTGGCCGGCGCGGCGTTCGGGATGTACGGGTGAACGGGCGTGTCGTCGGTCGAGCTCACGGCGATCCCCCTCGGCGCGGGCGGTGCGGGACGTTCGCTCGGGAGCCTATCGTTGTCGGATGCCGTCGCGCGGCGAGGTCATCGAGGTGGCCGGACGTGAGGTCACCGTCACGAACCCCGACAAGGTGTTCTTCCCCCGGACCGGGCGGACGAAGCTCAACCTCGTCCGCTACTACCTCGCGGTCGCCGAGGGCGCCCTGCGGGGCGCCGGCGGTCGGCCGATGGCGCTCAAGCGCTACCCGGACGGTGCCGAGGGCGAGTTCTTCTTCCAGAAGCGCGCGCCGAAGCATCGCCCCGAGTGGATCGAGACGGTCGAGCTCCGCTTCCCATCCGGCCGCACCGCGCAAGAGGTCGTCGTGCGGGACGCGGCGCAGCTCGCGTGGGTGATCAACCTGGGCTGCATCGACCTGAACCCGCACCCGGTCCACGCGGAGGACCTGGACCACCCCGACGAGCTCCGGATCGACCTGGACCCCGTGCCGGGCGTGCCGTGGTCGCAGATCCGCGAGGTCGCCCTCGTGGTTAGGGACGCGCTCGAAGCCCACGGCCTCACCGGGTGGCCGAAGACGTCTGGCTCGCGCGGGATCCACGTGAACGTGCGGATCGAGCGCCGCTGGGCGTTCCCCGAGGTCCGGCGTGCGGCGCTCGCGCTCGCCCGGGAGGTCGAGCGGCGCGTCCCCGAGCTCGCGACGAGCCGGTGGTGGAAGGAGGAGCGGCACGGCGTGTTCCTCGACTACAACCAGAACGCGAAGGACCGCACCGTGGCCTCGGCGTACTCGGTCCGCCCCACCCCGGACGCGCGCGTGAGCGCGCCGCTCGCCTGGGACGAGGTCGCGGATGTCGAGGGCGAGGCCTTCACGCTCGACACCGTGCCCGAGCGGTTCGCGGCGATCGGCGACCCCCATGCCGGGATCGACGACGCGCCAGGGACGCTCGAGTCCCTCCTCGCGCTCTCGGCAGAGCACGAGGCGCAGGGCTTCGGCGACGCGCCGTGGCCGCCGCACTTCGAGAAGCAGGCCGGCGAGCCGCCCCGCGTGCAGCCCTCGAAGCGCCGCCGGGATGGCGACGTGGCGCCGCCGGCGCCGGGCAAGACCGTCGGGCCGACTGGGCGCCGGCGCTCGACGATGCCGCTGATCGAGATCGCCCGCGCCGCCACGACGGACGAGGCGATGGATGGGCTCGAGCGATGGCGCGCGCGCCATCCGGATGTGTGGACGTACCTCGCGCCGGCGGACGTGCTCGTCGACAGCATGCGCGGGCGCTCGACGACGTGGACTCGGATCCGGCTGAATCTGCGGAACGTGCCCGAGGCGGAGCGGCCGCCACAGGAGCCGCTCGAGGTGGACTTCGACCCCTGGGCCGGGATCGGGTAGTACGCTGGATGTTCGGACGGCGCAGGGCCGGCTGTGAATTCGGGGGTGAAGAAGATGCCTGACAGCGTCGGCAAGCGCCAACGTCGGGACGCCAAAGCGAAGAAGGCCGCGGCTCGCGAAGACCGTCGGCTCGCGCGCGCGAAGCGGCAGGCGGACCGCGAGGCCGGCCTCATCGAGGCAGGAACCCCGATCGAGGCGTCCGAGCCCGCGGCGCTCGGCCTGCTCCCCAGGGAGGGCGAGGTCGCGACGCCGGCCGAGGGAGCGGCACCGGAGGAACCCGCCGGCGAGCAGACCTGATCGACACCACCCATCACATGCGGAAGGGGAGGCCGAGGCCTCCCCTTCGCGCTTCTTCCTGGGTTCAGGCGGGACGGACGTCGGCGGCCTGCGGGCCCTTCTGGCCCTGGGTCACCTCGTAGGTCACCTTCTGCCCCTCGTCGAGGTTCCGGTAGCCCTCACCAGCGATCGCGCTGAAGTGAACGAACACGTCCGCGCTGCCGTCGTCGGGCGTGATGAAGCCGAAGCCCTTCTCGGCGCTGAACCACTTGACGGTGCCTGTTGCCATGCGATCCCCTCCTTCCTTCGCCGTCGGGGCCTTGGTGCTGCCCGTCGGGCAACCGGCTGGCGCCGGGAGGGAACCGCACGGAACGAACGCCTTGTGATGCCCTCGGCCAGCAGCCTACCGCGTGCGGCGGGCCGTCGCACTCCGACGTCGGGTGCGGTCGTCGTCGATTCGACGCGGGACGCATCCCCCGCTAGGGTCCGGCCCACGGCTCCGGCCCACGACCGGGCCGGGATGACGTGCGGAAGAGCGCTGAGCGAGATCCGCGGCTCCTCAACCGCGTCGTGACGGCCGGCGACGCGAGACGGCTCGCGTGGGCCGGGCTCGGGCTCGCGGTGTTCGGGCTCTCGGCCCTCGTCGCCCGGAGCGGCGAGGTGCCGGAGGCGGAGCAGGCCGTCTTCCGCTGGGTGAACGGTCTCCCGAACGTCCTCTCGGCTCCGATGCAGATCACGCAGCTGCTCGGCATCCTCGGCGTCGGGCCGATCGTCGCGGCGGTGGCGCTGATCCTGCGCCTGCCCCGCCTCGCCGTGGCCGCCCTGGCGGTGACGCTCCTCAAGCTCGCCGCCGAGCGCGTCGTCTGGTACGTCCTCGACATCTCCCGCGCCCGCCCCGGCGTCACCGAGCCGGTCGTCGTCGTCCGCGGGAACGCCCCCGCAACCGGCGCCGGGTTCGTCTCGGGACACGTCGTCCTGGTGACGGGGCTCGCCTGGATCGTCACGCCCTACCTCCGCGGGCGCTGGCGGATCGTCCCGTGGATCGTCGTCGCGCTCGTGTCTCTCGCGCGCGTGTACCTCGGCGCGCACAACCCGCTCGACGTCGTCGGCGGGCTCGGGCTCGGCACGGCGATCGGCGCCGGCGTGGCGCTGGCCCTTCGGCTGCCGGGCCCGCGGAAGCGTCGCGAGCCCGGGGTCGGCGCATGACGTATCGGGAACGTCTGGGCGCCCCGCACGCGATGAGAGCCGGGGTCGGCGCTCCGACCCCGGCTCCCCTCTGCACCGCCAGCGCTCAGGCGATCCGGTTCTCGCTCTCCAGGCCGTCGTCGGCACCCACCGGCTCGAGCTCGGGGACGAGCACCGGCTCGTCGACCGTCTCCGGCCCCTCGACCCGCACCTGCGGCAACCACTGCAGCCACCGGGGCAGGTACCAGTTGCGGTCGCCGAGCAGCCGCATCGTGCTCGGCACCAGGACCGAGCGGACGACGGTGGCGTCGATGAACACCGCGACCGCCAGTCCGAAGCCCATCTCCTCGAGCGCGACGAGCCGGCCGGCGGCGAACCCGCTGAAGACGGCGACCATGATGATCGCGGCTCCGGTGATGATCCCGCCGGTGGTCCGCAGACCGTAGGCCACGGCCTCGGCGTTGTCCTGGGTTCGGTCGTACTCCTCCCGGATCCGCGAGAGCAGGAACACGTGGTAGTCCATCGACAGGCCGAACAGGATCGAGAACAGGAACAGCGGCAGCCACGCCTCGATCGCGTCGACCTGCTGGAACCCGCTCGCATCGGCGATCCGCTGCCCGATGCCGAGTCCGCCCCGCTGGAAGACCAGCACGATGGCCCCGTACGCGGCGCCGACCGAGAGCAGGTTCATCACGATCGCCTTGGCGGGCACCACGATCGACCGGAACACGATCGTGAGCAGCACGAACGACAGGCTCAGCACGATCAGGATGATGACCGGGGTGTAGCTGCTCGTGATGTCGAGGAAGTCGGCGAGCAGCGCGGTCTCGCCACCGACCAGCACCTCGACACCGGTCCCGCCGAAGGCGGCCGGGACGTACCTCTCGCGTAGATCGCGGATCGCCTGCACCGCGGCCTCGCTCTGCGAGTCCACGGCGGCGCCCGCGAGCGGGATCTCGACGAGCGTGAGCGAACCGTCCTCGGTGCCTCGCGGCTCGGTCGGAGCCCCGAGGTTCGGATCGTCGGCGATCTCGCGATCGAGCGTCTCGACGCCGCCCTGGACGGCCCGATCGGTCGGCGAGCCGAAGATCACGATCCGCGCGGGGGTGTTCGCCCCCGCCTTCGGGAAGTGCTCGACGAGCGCGAGGAAGGCGCCTTTGGTCGGCACGTCGTCCGGGAGCGTCGTGATCCCCGACATCCCCTGCTTGATCCCCAGACCGTCGTCCTCGGGGTGCGGCTGCACCCAGAAGGGCAGCGACAGGGCGATCAGCAGCCCGGCCGCGAGGACCAGGTTGAGGACCGGACGCGCCATCACGCCGCGGCTCACCCGGTCCCAGAACCCTCCGGGGCGGCCGTGCTCGATCTGGCGCCGCCGCCCGAAGACCCGCCCTGCGTTCACGCGATCGCCGAGCAGCGACAGGATCGCCGGGAGCAGGGTCATCGACGCCGCGACGGAGACCGCGACCACGACGATGGCACCGCCGGCCAGACCGCGGAAGATCGTCACGGGGATGATCAGCATGCCGGCGAGCGCCAGGATGACCGTCACGCCGCTGAAGAACACCGCCCGGTTCGCGGTCTCGCCCGCGTGCTCGATCGCCGCGAGCTTCTCGCGTCCGCGCTGCCGCTCCTCGCGGTACCGGGAGACGATGAACAGCGAGTAGTCGATGCCGACCGCGAGGCCCATCATCGAGACGAGGTTGGGCGCGAAGAACGTGATCCTCCAGACCTGACCGATCAACGCGATGATCCCGAGGGTCACGGCGATCGAGAAGATCCCCATCACGATCGGCGTGATGCCGGCGACGAGCGATCCGAACACCACCACGAGCACGACGATCGCGGCGAGGATCCCGATCGACTCCCCGAACCGGAGGTCCTCCTCCGAGATGCGGCGGAAGTCCTCGGTCGAGGTCGCCTCGCCCAGCGAGAAGGCCTCGATGCCGTCCCCGGTCGCTCCCTCGCGGATCGCCTCCAGATCGGCGACGTGCGTGGTCGCGGCGTCCACGTCGCCCTTCATGACCACGGTGAACAACACGGCCCGCCCGTCCTCCGAGGGGATCGGCCCGAAGGGCGCGAGCTCCGGATCCTCGGCGACGACCCCCGACATCGGATAGACCGAGGGCACGTACGACACCACGCCGGGTCCGAGCGCCTCGAGCTGGTCCAGGACGTCGTTCACGCGGCGCGAGAACGACGGGTCGCCGACGGCCCCTTCCTGGCCGGCGATCACCCACGTCTCGGTCACGATGTCCCGCTCGAGCCGACGCTCTTCGAGCACCTCGAGCGCCCGCTTGGCCTCGGGGGTCGTCGTGAAGTCGAAGTCCGTGGTGAGCGCGCCGCCGAGCAACGCGCCGGCGGACACGCCGGCGAGCACGAGGATCGCCAGCCAGACGCCCACGGTCCGCCACGGGTGGCGGCTGCTCGCACGGGCGATGGATCCCGTCCCGAGTCTCATCTCTCCCTCCCTGGTTCGCGACCGGACACGACCGGTGCGTTCAAGGGGGATGCACGGTCGTTCAGTGTCGCGCGCGAGGCTGCGGCTCCGTCGAAACGTCAGAGGCTGGGGTGACACTCGCGCGGAGGTGATGGATTCTGGATGTCCGTCCCGGGTCGCGGGGGTCAGGGGGACACGGTGGCAGGGACCTTCATCGGGCGTGACCGTGAGCTCGCTGAACTCACGGCCGGGCTGCAGGATGCGATCGGCGGCCGCGGCGGGGTCTTCCTCGTCTCGGGGGAGCCGGGCATCGGCAAGACCGAGCTCGCGGATCGCCTGACGGTCGACGCGCTCGATCGTGGGGCGCAGGTCGCCTGGGGTCACTGCTGGAACGGTGAGGGCGCCCCGCCCTTCTGGCCCTGGGCCCAGATCATCCGATCCCTCGCCGCCGAGCAGCGCGACGAGGACCTCCGGGCGTTCGCCGGATCCGGCGCGGCGCAGATCGCCCTGTTGGCCCCCGACCTGACCGAGCGCCTGAACGTCTCGGCCGAGGCGATCCGCGCGACCGACTCCGAGGCCGGGCGCTTCTACCTGTTCGAGGCGGTCGAGCGGTACCTCGCCCAGTCGTCGCGAGCCCGGCCGCTCGTGCTCGTCCTCGATGACCTCCAGGACGCGGACCGCCCGTCACACCACCTGCTCCGGTTCTTGGCCCACGACGTCCGGACGCGGCGGATGCTCGTGGTTGCGACCTACCGGGAGGTGTCCGACGGGGCGCGACCTCCCGACGACGTGGACGTGTTGGCCGACCTCGTGCGAGAGGGACAGGTGCTGACGCTCCGCGGGCTGGACCGCGACGAGGTCGAACGCCTCATCGAGCAGACCGCGGGCGTGACGCCCTGGGACGGGCAGGCCGTCGCGATCAACGAGGCCACGCGGGGCAACCCGCTGTTCGTGCGCGAGGTGACCCGACTGCTCGCGGCGCGCGGCGTCCTGGGCCGTCCGGGCAGGCTCGACATCCCCCTCCCCCAGAGCGTCCGGGCCGTGATCCGGCAACGCCTGTCGCCGCTGTCGGCCGATGCGGTTCGTGTGCTCTCGGCCGCCGCCGTCGTGGGCCACACCTTCCAGCTCGGCCTCGTCGCCGCAGCGAGCGATCTCCCGATGGAGCGGGTCCTCGCGTCGGTCTCCGAAGCGGCCAGGCTCGGCGTCGCGGCGCCGGCACCGGACTCGGTCGCGACGTACCGTTTCACGCACCCGCTGGTGCGTGAGGTGATCTACGACGAGCTCCCCGTTCCCGCGCGGATGCAGCTCCACCAGGGCGTGGGCGAGGCGATCGAGCTCCGGCACGGCCCGGACGCCCGTCTGCATCTGTCCGAGCTGGCGTACCACTTCGGCAAGGTGGCCCCCGCGGGGCAGGGTCGCAAGGCGCGAGACTACGCCGCCGACGCCGGCGATCAGGCGATGGAGGCGAGCGCGTACGAGGAGGCCATCGTCGGATACGGCCGAGCCCTGGACGCGCTCGCGTTCACGGACCCCGACGAGGCGATCCGCTGCGACCTGCTCCTACGGCTGGGCGACGCGCAGGCGAGAACCGGTGATTACGACTCCTCGAAGGCCACCTACCTCGCCGCGGCCAGATGCGCGAGGAAGCTCGTGGACCCGGAGCGGCTCGCCCTCGCCGCCCTCGGTTTCGGGGAGCCGCAGGTGGAGTCCGGCATCGTGGACCGCCAACTCCTCGGGCTGCTGCAGGAGGCCTCGGCCGCGCTGGGACCCGAGCGGGAAGCGCTGCGCGTCAGGCTCCTTGCCCGCCACTCGCTGGAGCTGACGTTCTCGGACGAGGCCGAGCTGCGCGAGTCGCTGAGCCGGGAGGCGGTCCAGATCGCACGGCGGCTCGGCGAGCCTGGCCCGCTGGCGAGCGCGCTCCGAGCCCGCTGGATGGCCGCTTGGGGCCCGGACGGGCTCGACGAGCGCGTCGAGATGGCCGAGGAGGTCCTGGAGCTCGCGATGGAGACCGGGGACCAGGAGACCGAGCTCGTCGGACGAGCGCGGCGGATCACGTGTGCCGTGGAGACGGGAGACCTCCTCGCGGCCGAGGCCGAGATCGCCGTCCACGCCGAGCTGGCCGGCGAGCTGAGGATGCCGTACCACGTGTGGACCGCCGCCTCGATGCGCGCGATGCGCGCGCTGCTCCAGGACCGGCTCGACACGGCGGAGTCGCTCGCCGAGCACGCCCGCACCGTGCTCCCCGGCAAGGTCAACGTCGTCTACGCGCACCTGAACCAGCTCACGGCCATCCGGTGGGACCAGCGGCGGCTCGCCGAGCTGCGTGACGCCTGGCAGGAGGTCGTCGAGGCATTCCCGCAGGCGGGCTTCGCCCGCGGATGGTTGAGCCTGGCCGACGCCGAGCTCGGCCTGGACGACGACGCCCGCCGCGAGCTCCGGGCCCTCGTCGACACGATCTTCACGCAGCCCCGGGACGGGATCTGGCCAGCCGCGCTCGCGCTCGGCGCGCTCGCCGCCGCGGCGCTCGACGACCCGGACGCCGCAGCCGCGGTCCACCCCCTCCTGCGTCCGTACGCCGAGCGGGCGCTCGTGATCCCGATGCCGCACCCGGTGTCGTGCTTCGGCTCCGCATGGCTGTACATCGCGCTGCTCGAGACCGCGTTGGAGCAGTGGGAGGAGGCGGACGAGCATTTCGGCGACGCGGCGCGCGCGAACGGCAGGATGGGGGCCCGGTCGCTGCTCGCCCGGACGCAGTACGAGCACGCACGCATGCTCCTGCGCCGCGGCGAGGGCGACGACCGCGACCGGGCGCTCGGCCTGCTGGAGCGTGCCGCCGCGACCGCCGCCGCGACCGGTGCGACCGCGATCGTCGAGGGCGTCCGGCGATCCCAGCAGCCGCCGGGGACCGACGAGGGTCGGGACGACGACGACCTGGCAGGCGAGCCTGCCGACGTGGCGCCCACCGAGAACGCCTTCCGCCGCGAGGGCGAGTACTGGACCGTCGTGTACGAGGGATCGATCGCCCGGCTGCGGGACTCCAAGGGGATGCGATACCTGGCCCTCCTGCTCGCCCATCCCAGCCGGGAGTTCCACGCGGTCGACCTCGAGACGTCGCAGACGAACGGGTCGGGCTCGGCGCGATCCGGTCCGGACGAGCTGGACGTTCGCCCCGACCTCGGCGACGCGGGCGAGATGCTCGACGCCCCGGCCAAGGCCGCCTACAAGGCTCGCCTGGACGACCTCCGGGCCGAGCTGGACGAGGCGGAGGCCTTCAACGATCCCGTCCGGGCGGCGAAGACGAAGGAGGAGATCGACTTCCTCACGAGCGAGCTCGCTCGCGCCGTCGGGCTCGGCGGGCGGGACCGGCGAGCCGCATCGCACGCGGAGCGCGCACGGCTCAACGTCACGAGAGCGATCCGGGCCGCGATGGCGAACCTGGACCGGGCGAACCCCCAGCTCGGCAGGCACCTGTCCTCGACGATCCACACGGGTCGGTTCTGCTCGTACACGCCCGACCCGCGCGCCGAGGTCGCCTGGCGCTCCTGACCTGAACACCTGTGCCGCCCGCTTGAACGCGCCCGCGGTGGGGAACCGAAGGAAGGAGCACCATGGACCTCGCCGAAGGCTCGACGGGGATGGAGATCCGCATCCGCGTGCATCGGATGGAGCCGCTGGGCGGGACGGCCGCGGCCGACGCGCCAGCCCGCAGGCTGGAGTTCGACGGGTGGATGGGGCTGATCGGCGCGATCGCCGAGCTGCTCGGGAGCGCCGATGAGGACGTGAAGGAGGCCGGATGAGGAACCTGGAGATCGCGATCCCGGACCTGCGCGAGGGCGTCACGGGTCGCGTGATCGGCCCGCAGGACGACGGGTACGACGAGGCTCGGACGGTGTTCTATGGCGGGATCGACCGCCGGCCGGCGGCCATCGTCCGAGTGACGAACGCGGGCGACGTGGCCCGGGTCGTCGAGATCGCGCGCGAGAGAGGGCTCGAGCTCGCGGTCCGGAGCGGTGGGCACAGCCTCGCCGGGCACAGCGTGTCCGACGGCGGGGTGGTGGTCGACCTCTCGGAGATGCGGGCGCTCGAGATCGACGCCCAGGAGCACACTGCGTGGGCCCAGACCGGCCTGACCGCGGGCGCGTACACCGCGGCCGCCGCCGAGCACGGACTTGCCACGGGGTTCGGCGACACGGCGTCGGTCGGCATCGGCGGGATCACGCTCGGCGGCGGGGTCGGGTTCCTCGTCCGCAAGCACGGGCTCACGATCGACAGCCTGCTCGCGGCCGAGATCGTGACCGCGGACGGCCGGGTGCTGCACGTCGACGCCGAGCACCACCCCGACCTGTTCTGGGCGATCCGGGGCGGCGGCGGGAACTTCGGCGTCGCGACCCGCTTCCGGTTCCGTCTCCATGAGGTCGGCCAGGTGTTCGGTGGGATGCTGTTCCTCCCCGCCACGCCGGACGTCGTCGCCGGGTTCATCGCGGAGGCCGAGGCGGCTCCCGAAGAGCTCTCGACGATCGCGAACGTCATGCCGGCCCCGCCGATGCCGTTCATCCCGGAGGCGGCGCATGGCAAGCTCGTCGTCCTCGCGATGATGGTGTACGCCGGCGACGTCGAGGCCGGCCAGCGTGCCCTCGCACCGTTCCGCGCACTCGCCGAGCCGATCGCCGACATGCTGCGACCGATGCCCTATCCGGAGATCTATCCGCCGGACGAGGAGGGCTACCATCCCACGGGAACGGTCCACAACATGTTCCTCGACCGGATCGACACGGAGGTCGCCGCCACGACCCTCGAGCACCTCCAGGCGTCCACCGCGATGATGCGCGCCGCACAGCTGCGGGTCCTCGGAGGCGCGATGGCGCGGGTGCCGGACGACGCCACCGCCTTCGCGCACCGCTCGGCCCGGATCATGGTGAACGTCGCCGCCCTGTACGAGCGGCCCGAGGAGGCCGACGTCCATCGCGCGTGGGTCGACGGTCTCGCGGATGCGATCAGCCAGGGGAACGACGCCGCATACGCGAACTTCGTGGGCGACGAGGGGCCCGAACGGGTGCGCGCGAGCTACCCCGGCGCCACCTGGGACCGACTGGTGCGGGTCAAGACCGCTTACGACCCCACGAACCTGTTCCGCCTGAACCAGAACGTCCCGCCCGCGAGCTGACCACGCTGCTCGCTCGGACGGGGTCCGTTCGGGTACCCGCCGTGCGGCACGCCGCCGTCGGGCCGACCCGGGGCCCCTGGCTACGAGAGCGCAACGCCCACGACGGCTGCGAGGAACAGGATGCCGATCGTCACGACGAGGAACGTGAAGCTGGATCGCACCTCGGCGAGGAGATCTCGCTCGTACTGGGCCAGGCTCGTCCGGTCGATGTCGACGGGTTTCCGCATGCGGATGCGTTACCCAGTCGTCGGGTGCGGCACACGCGTCCCGCCGGTGATCCCGTTTCGGACGAGGCCGTCACGGGTAGCGACCGGCAGACGATGTGGGTCACCGACCGTCGGCGCGGACATCCGGTCGAGGTCGAACCCGGACGGAGGGACGAGCCATGCCCACGCGGAACGAAGACCTGCCAGCGACGATCCGCCGGTCCCCCGCGAAGGCTCAGCGGACGTACGCGAAGGCGCACGACAACGCCGTCGAGCGATACGGGGAGGGGGAACGGGCGCATCGGACCGCGATCGCGGCGCTGAAGTACTCGTTCGAAAGGGTCGGCGATCGATGGACCCCGAAGGACCGGAAGGGTCCCTCCGATCCGCAGGACGCTCGATCGGGACCGGCGGCGCGACGCGGCCGCGCGTTGTACGGCGGCGTGGACGTCTTCGGCCACACGCGGGACGAGCTCTACGAGCGCGCCAAGCGGCTGCATATCCACGGTCGCTCGAAGATGACCAAGGACGAGCTCGCCAAGGCCATCGCCCGCAAGCAGGGATAGTGGGGTTGATCTGCTGACGGCTCGGGTCAGCGCCCCGCGCGACTCCGCCCCTCACCCCCCGGCGGAGCACGGAGGAGGGCCCGGCCCGGCACGATCGAGCCGGGCCTTCCGACGTCCGGTCCTAGGACCGGACTAGGCTTCGGCCACCCACCCGTTTGGAGAGCGGACACGTGGTGGCGATCGACGACGTCCGGGCGCTCGCGCTCCGGCTGCCCCGCACGACGGAGGCGCTCGTGCGCGACCGCGTGAAGTTCCGCGTCGGCCGGATCGTCTATCTGGCGTTCTCGCGCGACGAGACCGTCATGGGGTTCGCGTTCCCGAAGGAGGAGCGCGAGGCGCTCGTCCGCTCCGAGCCGGAGAAGTTCCTTATGCCGACCGGGGGCGACCTCCGCTACCACTGGGTGCTCGTCCGCATGGCCGCGCTCGATCACGCCGAGATGCGCGAACTGGTCCTCGAGGCCTGGCGGATGGTGGTACCCAAGAAGGTCGCGGCGGCCTTCGACGGGCCGGAGTGATGGCGCGCACCCGTCGTTGGACTACTCACAGGACGGACGACCCGGATCGTCTCACCACCCGCCGAAGTCGGTCGGAAGATCATGACGAACGAGGACCTTCTCCGGGTCGAGCTCGATGCCGAGACCTGGCTCGGACGGGAGCTCGATCGCACCATCGACCGGGTGCAGCGCCGTCCGGTGGAACCACTGGGCCCGCTCCTGGATCTTCACGAGGTACTCGACCATGGGGATCGTCTGCGGGGAACGGGCCGCCGCGAGATGCACGGGCACCGGTATCGCACACCCGTGCGCAACCACGGGGACGTCGTAGGCAGAGCACAGCGAGCAGATGTGGAGGTGCTCGGAGATGCCCCCCGCCCAATCCGGATCGGACTGGATGAGGCCGACCCCGCTGTCGAGCAGCTCCTTCACCTGCCAGCGCGTGTGGGTGTGCTCGCCGGTGGCCAGTCGGATGCCGGAGCTCGACGCGAGTCGCCGGAACACCGAGAGCTGTTCCGGGGGCACCGGCTCCTCCATCCAGAACGGCTGCACGTCCGCGAGACCCCGCAGCATGTCGCTGGCGTAGGTGAGATCCCATCCCATGAACGCGTCGAACATCAGCGGGTACCCGGCGCCCACCGCCTCGCGAACCGCCCGCGCCATCGCGAGGTTGCGCTGCAGCCCTCGCCAGCCGGCGCCCGGGCCGTGGGCGAAGAACCACTTCTGGGCGTCGTAGCCCAGTCGGGCGTGCTCCTCGGCGACCGCTGCGGCGCGCTCGGGTTCGACCGAGTACCCGAGCATGCTCGCGTACGCGGGGATCCGGTCGCGGGTCGGGCCGCCGAGGAGCCGATAGACGGGCTCGCCGCGGATCCGCCCGAGGAGATCCCACAGCGCGTTGTTCACCGAGCTGATCGCGTTCACGAATAGCCCCGCCCGACCGTGGCGATGGACGCGGAGCAGCCGGTCGTGGATCCCTTCGATCGAGAAGGGGTCGGCGCCCAGCAGATGCGCACGGAGGTCGGTGGCGACGAGGAACGCCTGGCGGGTGTCGATCGGGCCGTACCTGCCGACCTCGCCGCCCGCCTCGATCTCGACGTAGCGGTGGACGACCCTGGTGGGGAGGTCGCCCGCGCCAGCGGTCGAGCGGACGTGCTCGGGGTAGCGGTCGAGCGACTCGACCGAGCGGTCCTCGAAGACCCACGCGGGTCCATCGCCCTCGACGCTGAACAGGCGAACGTCCTCGATCTTCATCTCCCTCCTCCGATCCCCGCCGACGCGAGCGCGGCCTCGATCCGGCGGACGTCCTCGGGCGCGAGGTCGACGTCCCCAGCAGCGATCCACCCCTCGACCTGGTCGGGCCGCCGGGCGCCGCAGATCGCGCCTGTGACGCCCTCGACCGAGAGGGTCCACGAGGCCGCGAGCGCCGGCACCCGGATCCCGAGACGCTCGGCGAGCGGCCGGAGCCCGTCGACGAGCGCCGTGATCGCCTCCGCCGGCACGCCCATCCGGTCCTCGTCCGCCGCGGCCGAGAGCCACGCAGGGTCCCGGGCGCCGCTCAGCAGGCCGGACGCGATCGGCGAGTAGACGATCACGCCGGTGCCGTGATCGCGACACCACGGGATGACATCCGAGCTCGCCTGCGGACGGAGGAGGCTCAGCTCGGGCGAGAGCGAATCCACGTGCCGGATCGCCTCGCACCGCTGCAGCAGGTCGACGCCGAAGTTGGAGACGCCGGCCCACCGCACCTTGCCCTCGTCGACGAGCTCGGCCAGCGTCGCCCAGGACTCCTCGACCGGCGTGTTCGGATCCGGGTGGTGGAACTGGTAGAGGTCGATCCGCTCCACGCCGAGACGTGCCAGGCTCTCCTCGCACTGCCGGCGGATCGTCGCCGGGGCGAGCTCCGTCCAGATCCGGTCCGGCGGCTCCCATGGATGCCCGCACTTCGAGAAGACCAGCACCTCGTCCCCGACCCGCCAGGGCTCGAGGGCCCGGGCGACCACCTCCTCGGAATGCCCCAGGCCGTAGGAGGCGGCGGTCTCCACCCACATGACGCCCGAGTCGACGGCGGCTCGGATCGCCTCGACGGCGGCCTCGTCGTCCGCGTCCGGCCCGGCGCCCCACGGGCCCCGCCCGCCGGCCTGGAACCCGCCGATGCCGACCCTGCTGATGGATGGTCCGTCCCGACCGAGCCGCGCGGTCCTCACCAGGCCCACGCCTCCGGCCCGGGTCCGCCGGGTCCCGGGAAGATCTCGTCCAGCTCGGCCAGGACCTCGTCCGTGAGCTCGACCTCGAGCGCGCGAAGGGTCCCGTCCAGCTGCTCGGCGTTCCGCGGGCCGATGATCGGGGCGGTGACGACGGAGTTGTGGAGCAACCACGCGAGGGCGACGTCGGCGGGCTTCTCGCCCATCCCCGCGCAGAGGGCCTCCCACGGCTCGAGCTGCGGACGCAGGCGCTCGATGTCCTTCACCGCCTGCTCGCTCGAACGGCGTCCCTCGCTCGCCTTCCGGAGCGCGCCGCCGAGGAGCCCTCCCGCGAGCGGGCTGTAGGGGATGACGCCGAGGCCGTAGCCCTCGCACGCCGGCAGCACCTCCAGCTCGACGCTGCGGACGAGGAGGTTGTACTTGCACTGCTCGGAGACCAGGCCGAGGTAGTGCCGGGCCCGCGCGGCCTCGTTCGCCATCGCGATGTGCCATCCAGCGTGGTTGCTGCTTCCCGCGTACAGGATCTTGCCCGCCCGCACGAGGACCTCCATCGCCTGCCAGACCTCGTCCCACGGGGCCTCGCGGTCGACGTGGTGGAACTGGTAGAGGTCGATGTGGTCCGTCTGCAGCCGGCGGAGGCTCTCGTCGCACGCGCGACGGATGTTCACGGCCGACAGGCGTCCCTCGTTGGGCCACGCCCCCATGTCCGAGTACACCTTCGTCGCGAGCACGACCTTCTCGCGGCGGCCACCCCCCTGCGCGAACCACCGGCCGAGGATCTGCTCCGTGATCCCCTCGCCTCTGCCGCCGCCCTCGCGCCACCCGTACACGTTCGCCGTATCGAAGAAGTTGATCCCGTGCTCGAGCGCGCGGTCCATGATGCCGAACGCCTCGGTCTCCTCCGTCCCCGGCAGGTCCCAGCCGAAGTTCATCGTTCCCAGGCAGAGCGGGCTCACCTTCAGCCCCAGCCGTCCGAGATGCACGTAGTCCATCCGGTCCTCCTCAATCCCCCGGGCGCCTCAGAGGCGACCGACGATCTCCGTCCCCACCTCGTCGACGAACCGCAGCAGATCGCTCTCCCCCATGTGGCCGTGCACGGGGAGGTTCAGCCGGTGCACGCCGAGTCCTGCGTAGCGCTCC
>DASTHN010000032.1:0-5543 GCA_035718185.1 Actinomycetota bacterium | reverse complement strand
GACGAGGTCGAGCCCCGGGAAGGGGGGAGGACCCGGATCGAGCGCACGATCAGGTGGCGCACAGCGGCTTCCTCGCCGGTGACGACTGGGAGGCCGAGTACGAGGCGATGGGCGAGGGCGATCCGATGTACTTCGACAAGCTGGCGAAGTACCTCACTTTCTACCTCGGTCGCACCGGCACCCCCATCGACGCGTTCGGACCCAGGCGGGCGACGACGTGTGGGAACGCTTCAGCGGCGCGCTCGGCATCCCCGCCGAGGCGGGTCTGGACGAGGGTGTCCGTCTGACGCCCGAGGGGTTCGAGCCGGTCGAGGGCGTCATCGACTACCTGTCGCCGAGCTTCCTCGGCGTTCGGAGCGACGACGTCCTGTACCGGTTCATCCACGCGTTCACCGGCGACTCGATGATCGGCCACCACGACTTCCGACCCGGCGTCGACAAGGAGGCTGCCGACGCGGCGTGGAGCGCGTGGCTGCGGACGTGTTCGCGTGAATCGCGGGCGGTGAGCCGGCATGGACGCTGATCGGGCACAGGAGCACGAGCGCGTCGAGACGCTCCTCGAGTCGCACGCGCCACCGGACTGGCGGGAGCGGTTCCGCCGGGAGGAGCTGCTCGACGCGATCATCGACGGCGAGCCGATCCAGATGTTCGTGATGGCCGCCGACATCCGGAGCTCGACGATCCTGATGAAGGAGGCGGTGCGCTTCGAGCGCTTCGCCTTCATCATGGACAAGTTCGTCACCGCGGTCCGGCGCGGGATCCGCCGCTCGGGAGGGTGGTTCGACAAGTTCACGGGCGACGGGTTCCTCGCGTACTGGATCGTGCAGTCCGGCCCCGACGACGCCTATCACGAGCACTTCGTCCAGGCCGCCGGGAACATCTCCCACACCGCGCATTCGCTCGTCGACTTCTTCCATCGGCTCGTGATGGAGGACTTCCGAAGCAACTCGCGGAACCTCCCGGACGGCGTCGGCCTGTCGATGGGGCTCGACGCGGGGCCCGGCTACCTGGTGCAGATCGGCGGTGAGCTGACGGTGGTCGGCTCGCCGGTCGTCGGTGCGGTCCGCATGGTGACGGCAGCGGAGGCACCCGGCGAGATCGTGGCGAACGTGTTCCTGGGCGAGCGCCTCCGGGAGGAGCAGGGGGGGATCTACGAGGAGCTGGGCGTCACGGTGACGCGAGAGTACCGGCCCACGAAGGAATACCCGATGGGCCAGGAGGTCTACTCGCTGACCTTCGACGCTCGCGGGGAGCCGGAGGGAACGACGGCCGACGACGAGGGCGAGGAGGATGAGCCCCCCGGGGAACCGGCCTAGTCGGTCACGCGTCGACGCGGTACCGCAGGTACACCATCCCGTTGCCGAACCGCCGCTCGTCGAGCAGCTCGAGCGTCAGCCGGACGTCGTCGGGGAAGAACCGGGTGCCCCCGCCCACCACGACCGGCGCGAGGAACACTCGGCACTCGTCGACCAAGCCCGCCCGCAGCGCCGCGGCCGCGAGGCCCGGACCGCCGACGCTGAGATCGCGCTCGGAAGCGTCCCTCATCCGGCGCACGGCGTCGGGGTCGAACGCGCGCTCGAGCCGCGTCCTCGCGCTCGAAACGGTCTCCAGCGTCTCGGAGTACACGACCTTGTCCGCCGCCTGCCAGATCGCCGTGTAGTCCCGCTCGGGCGCCCGCAGGTCGGCGAGCGTGTGCGCCGTCTCCCAGAAGACCATCACCTCGTACATCCGCCGGCCGTACAGGTACGTGCCGATCGGCCGGTCGAGGTCGTTGACGAACGCATGGACCTCCTCGTCGGGCGTCGCCCATCCGAAGTCGCCGTCCGCGTCCGCGACGTACCCGTCGAGCGAGGCGATCGCCGAGTAGATCAGCCGGGCCATCGCCCCGAGGTTACTTGCCGAGCTGCCCCCTGATGGCGCGGGGGAGGAAGGAGGTGCTGTGGACGTTCACGTAGTGGCCCGACGGGTTCTGCCGGATCGCCTTGATCAGCGCCGGATCGACATCCGTCGTGCAGCCGCTCGTCTCGCCGGTGCCGGGGAAGGTGGCGTTCACGAACAAGGGGACGACCACGGCGCCGAACTCGGTGGCCGGTTCACGCGAAGGAGCGACGGATCGCTGCGGGGAGATCCGGTTCGCTCCCGCGGAGCATCCGGTTCGCCCCACGATGACAAGATGGGTCCGTGAGCCTGATCGATCCCGCCTGCACGACCCTGGACGAGTACCGGGCTGCCGGAGGTCTCCGCGGGCTCGATGCGGCACTCGAGATGCCGCCCGAGGGCGTGATCGGCATCCTGTCCGAGAGCGGGTTGCGGGGTCGCGGCGGCGGCGGGTTCCCCACCGGCGAGAAGTGGCGCGCGATCCGCGAGGTGGGCGCCGGCGACCGGTACGTCGTCTGCAACGCGGCCGAGGGCGAGCCGGCGACCTTCAAGGATCGTTTCCTGTTGCGCAGGAACCCGTACCAGGTGCTCGAGGGCATCCTGATCGCGGCGTACGCGATCGGCGCCACGGCCGCGTACATCGGGCTCAAGGAGGCGTTCGCCCCGGAGACCGATGCCCTCGTGCGCGCCGCGCAGGAGATGCACGACGCCGGCGTCGTCGACCCCGTCCCCGTCGAGGTGGTCTTCGGACCGGACCTGTACCTGTTCGGGGAGGAGACCGGTCTCCTCGAGGCGGTCGAGGGGCGGCCGCCCCTGCCCCGGACCGCCCGCCCGTACATGCAGGGGCTGTTCGCGTCTCCTCCGATGGAGAACCCGACGCTCGTGAACAACGCCGAGACCCTCGCGAACGTGCCGCACATCCTCCGGGACGGGGCGGACTGGCTGCGCTCGGCGGGCACCCGGCGATCGCCGGGGACGATGCTGTTCACGCTCGCCGGCGACGTGCGACGCGAGGGCGTGTTCGAGCTGCCGCTGGGCACGCCGCTCCGCTCGCTCGTCCACGATGCGGGCGGCGGCGTCCACGATGACCGGACGTTGAAGGCGATCGTCCCCGGCTCGTCGACGACCGCGCTGATCGCCTCACAGCTCGACGCTCCGCTCGACTTCGAGGACATGGCGAGCGTGGGTTCGGCGCTCGGATCGGGCGGGTTCGCCGTCTACGACGAGACGGCCTGCATCGTGCAGGTCGCCCACCTGTACTCGCGGTTCCTCTGGGTCGAGTCGTGCGGCCAGTGCCCGCCGTGCAAGTTCGGCTCCGGCGAGATCACCGCGCACCTGGAACGGATCGAGCGTGGCGAGGGGGACGCGGGCGACGTCGACCTGATGCTCGCCCGGGCGAAGACGGTGACCGACGGACAGAAGTGCGCGCTCCCGACCGGGGAGGGCCTGCTGATGCAGAGCCTGCTCCAGACGTTCCGGCCGGAGTTCGAGGCGCACGCGGGGCGGCCCTGCGAGCGGCATCGCGACGACCTCCTGCTGCCGAAGATCGTGGACCTGGACGAGGCCGCCGCCCGATTCCGGTACGACGAGGGGTACGGGTCGAAGCGGGCCGACTGGACGTACGCGCCGCCCGGGGGCTGATCCGGGCGATCACCCCGCAAGCGATCCGAGCACCGCCACGACGAGCACGAGCGCCGCGACCGGGATCTCGAGCGCGGCGACGATCGCCGCCAGCACCGCGGCGACCAGCATGGCCGGCCGGAGCGCGGCCGCGATCACGGCGTAGGGCGTGAGCAGGTCGCGCGAGCCGAGCACGAGCCGCGCGAGGCCGACGACCGAGCCGATCAGCCCGCGACGTGGGCGAGCCGGCGTCCGGAGGTCGCCGAGCTCGGCGGCCTGCCGGCGGACGTCCGCCGGGAGCTCGCGGTACCGCGCCGGGATCTCCGAGAGCGCCCGGATCCCGAGCAGGAACAGCAGGAGCACGCCCGAGGGGACGAGCAGCAGCCCGAGGACGAGGACCCGTGCGACCCAGTCCGTCGCATCGCTCGGCGGAGCCGCGGCGACGGCCGCGAGCCACGCCGCGGCCACCGCGACGACGGCGGCGATCGCGAGCCACCGGAGGCCGTCCACGACCGCGCTCGCGAGGGTGAGCGCGCGGCGCAGCACGGCGACGGCGCGCTCGGCGCGCGGAGAGGAGGGGCGGTCGGAGGTGCGGTCCATGGCTGACGTCATACCCCATGCGCGCCCGAAGGATCCGCGGTCAGCCGTCAGGGGCCTCGCGCTCGCCCGGGAGCACGATCCCGGTCTCGTAGGCGAGGACGACGGCCTGCGCGCGGTCACGCAGGCCGAGCTTGGCGAACACGCGGTTCACGTGCGTCTTCACCGTGGCCATGCTGAGGAACAGGCGCTCGGCGATCTCGTGGTTCGTGAGGCCGTGTGCGATGTGGACGAGGACCTCGCGCTCGCGGTCCGTCAGGGTCTCGAGCTCCGCCGGTGCGGGGGCGGACCGGTCCGGCGTACGGACGAACTCCTCGATCAGGCGTCGGGTGACCGAGGGCGAGAGCAGCGACTCTCCCTCGGCGACCAAGCGGATGGCGCGCACCAGCTCCTCCGGCGCGACGTCCTTGAGGAGGAACCCGCTCGCACCGGCGCGCAGGCCGCGGAACACGTACTCGTCCAGGTCGTAGGTGGTGAGGATCAGCACGCGGGCGGCCACGTCCTCGGTCTCGACGATCCGCCGCGTCGCGTCGATCCCGTCCATCCGCGGCATCCGGATGTCCATCAGGACGACGTCCGGGTGGGTACGCCTCGTCTCGGCGACGCCCTCGACGCCGTCGGAAGCCTCGGCCACGACCTCCATGTCGTCCTGGCCCTCGAGGATCATCCGGAACCCGGAGCGGACGAGCGCCTGGTCGTCGACGAGGGCGACGCGGATGCTCAGGGCTCGCCCTCCCTCGCCCGCAGCGGGAAGCGGGCGCGCACCGAGAAGCCGGCGCCGTCCGGGCCGGCCTCGAACGTCCCGCCGAACATCGCCACGCGCTGGCGCATCCCGGCGAGCCCGTGACCGCCGCTCGGCAACCGTACATCGGCGTCGCGGGGACGTCCGCCCGCGGGCGGTCCGTCGTCGGAGACCCGGATCTCGAGCCCGTCCGGGTCGGTCCGTACGAGCACCCGCGCAGCGGTGGGCGCCGCGTGCTTCACGGTGTTCGTCAGGGCCTCCTGCACGATCCGGTAGGCGGACAGATCGATCGACGCGGGGACCTCGACCACATCGCCCTCGCGCTCGATCTCGACCTCGACGCCGGCCGCCCGAACCGTCTCGGCGAGGCCCTCGAGCGCGTGGAGTCCGGGGGCGGGCGCGAGCGCCGCGGTCTCGGCGGGTGCCCGCATCGCGCCGAGCGCCCGTCGGAGCTCGACCATCGTCTCTCGGCTCACCTGCTCGATCGATGCTAGCGCCTCTCGGGCGCGGTCGGGGCGCTGCTCGGCGATCGAGCGCGCCGCGCCGGCCTGCACCGCGATGACAATCACGCTGTGCGCGATCACGTCGTGGATCTCGCGCGCCAGGCGGTCTCGCTCCTCGAGCGCCGCGACGCGGTCGCGCTCGAGCCGTTCGCGCTCGATCGCCTGTGCGCGCTCGGCGACGAGCTCGGCCTCACGCTGCCGGT